>CAXUNK010000087.1:0-11555 GCA_964252425.1 uncultured Acetobacteraceae bacterium | reverse complement strand
GGGTATGCCGAGCGCGCAGAGCCGGGCGAGGTAGGGGAGGATCTCGTCGCGTCGCCTCGCACGACACGCAGCGCCGGCTGACCGCCATCGCGTGCGGGGCGGAGCGGGTCTGGGTCCCGGCGCTGAGCGTGCCGGAGGGTGCGGCGGTCCGCCTGCTGGTGCCGGCGCGCGAGGTGATCCTGGCACTCGACGCGCCGAGCGCGATCAGCGTGAACAACGTGCTGCAGGCGAAGGTGATCGGCCTGGGCGAGCACGCCGACAGCCACGCGGCGCTCGTCAGCCTGGAGTTGGGCGGCGGCCAGCTTCTGGCACGGGTGACGATGGATGCGGCCCGGCGCTTGCGCCTGCGCCCCGGCGCGCCCGTGCTGGCGCTGGTCAAGTCGATGTCTGTAGAGTTGCTGCAACAACACTGAGGAGACTTCTGCCATGAACCAGATGACGGACCTGTCCGCCGAGCAGGCGATCCGGCGCGACCTGGCCGCCGCCTACCGGCTGGTGGCGCTGCACGGCTGGGACGACCTGATCTTCACCCATATCTCGGCGCGCATCCCCGGGCCGGACCACCACTTCCTGATCAACCCGTATGGGCAGACCTTCGACGAGATCACCGCCAGCAGCCTGGTCAAGATCGGCATGGACGGGCACGCGGTCGATGGCGGCAGTGCAATGGTCAACCCCGCCGGCTTCACCATCCATTCCGCCGTGCACGAGGTGCGCGAGGATGCCGGCTGCGTGATGCATGTGCACACACCCGATGGTACGGCGGTGGCGACATCGCGCGAGGGTTTGCGCCCGCTGAACCAGACGGCGCAGCTGGTGATCGGCGACCTCGCCTATCACGACTATGAAGGTGTGGCACTGGACCATGACGAGCGCCCACGGCTGCAGAAGGATCTGGGCACCAAGAATCTGATGCTGCTGCGGAACCACGGCACGTTGACCCTGGGCCGCACGGTGGCCGAGGCGTTCCTGCGCATGTATTTTCTCGAGCGTGCCTGCACGATGCAGGTCCGCACCCGAATCCTGGGAACCGACGACTACCCGACGCATCCCGAGGTGATCGACAAGAACGAGAAGCTTGGCACGGCCGCGGGCACGCAGACGGTCGCCAACCACCTGCTATGGCCGGCGATGCTACGCCGCCTGGACCGGATCGATACGGGATATCGGGACTGATCGGCAGGGTGGCGGCACTTCGCTCCGCGCGACGCTGGAGCCGGACAGCGTCTGCGAGGAGATCGGCTGCGGCGACGCGCTGCCGACCAAGGCCGTTGCCCGCACGTGCGCCGCGCCATTGGCATCTACTTGAGGGTGAGGCTGGCGGGCGCCGAAAGGTCGCCAAATTTAGAATTCGTGCTGACCGACGGCATCACACTCGATCTCCCGGATGGCTACGCCGACCTCGTCTACTCTAACCAGCTCATCGAACACCTGCACGCGGACGACGCGACGGTGCAGCTGCGCGAAATACACCGCATCCTCAAGCCAGGCGGCCGCTACCTGTGTGCAACCCCGACCCGCCTGACCGGCCCGCACGACATCTCCGTCTATTTCCGCGAGGAACCGGTCAGTCTGCACATGCGCGAGTACGACCACCGCATGCTGGCCAGGGTGTTTCGCGAGGTGAGGTTTTCCGCCGTGCAGCAACCGCCAGCATCAAAGGCAACGCGCTGACCTTGCCGATTTGGCTCGCGGGTGCCGCGGAGACGGTGTTCGAGTGGGTTCCTCGCGCGCTGCGCCGCCGGCTGGCGCTGATCGGCGCAGACTAATGTCCGCTTTGCGCCCATTGCCGCCAATTTATCGGCCACAATCGTCGCTCGAAAGCTGTCGCTGGCTCGGCGACGCTGAATAGTTCGCGTAGGGCGTCCGCTTCCCTCCGCCCTCTAAAGCGCGCTAAGTCACAGCGGGCTAGGGTTCAGATTGGGAGGTCCTCATACTCACGGACGATGAAATCGCCGCGCTTTTCCGCGATAAAGAGTCGGACCGTGCTGAGCGGAAGCGTAATTTCCAGTCTGCCGCCGATAAGGTTCGACAGGCGATCTGCGCTTACGCGAATGACCTTCCAAACCATCGCCTGCCGGGCGTGGTCTTTATTGGCCAGGAAGACGATGGAAGCTGCTCCGGAATTGATGTTGACGATCAACTCCTGAACATCCTGGGTGGTATACGCAGCGAAGGGCTGATCCTGCCCTTTCCAATAATGTCGGTAACTCGGAGGGAGATCGATGGCTGCACGATTGCGGTCATCGAAGTATCGCCATCGACCCAGCCGCCCGTTCGCTTAGACGGGCGAACCTGGATTCGGGTCGGTCCGCGGCGGGCGATTGCGACTGCTGAGGAGGAGCGTCGCCTCACAGAGAAGCAGGTTTGGCAGAATCTGACCTTCGATGCCAGGCCTTGCCCGGACGCCTCCCTCGATGATTTAGACCTGCATCGATTTGAAACTGAATATGTCCCCTCCGCGACCTCTCCGGAAATCCGGCGAGAGAACGGCCGATCGACGGAAGAAAAGCTGCGCGCACTACGGCTCATCTCCCGAGACGGGCGGCCTACGAACGCAGCCTTGCTCCTCCTGGGCAAGGAACCTAGGGAGTATCTCCCTGGAGCCTATATCCAGTTCCTTCGCTTGGATGGCCTCAACCTAGTCGACCCCATTGTGGATCAGAAAGAGATCAGCGGAACCGTGCCCGACCAGGTCAGGCAGATAGAAGAGCTTATGCGGTTAAATTTGCGCACGCCCGCCGCTATCGGTAGAGGGCAGCGGAAAGAGCAGCCCGATTACCCGGCTGAAGCACTAGAACAGCTCATCCGCAACGCTTTGCTTCATCGCACGTACGACTCTAGCACCATGCCCGTGAAAGTGTATTGGTATTCCAATCGCGTTGAAATCATGAACCCAGGTGGACTGTTCGGCGAAGTCAACCCGGATACGATCTGGCGGAATGTTACGGCATACCGGAATCCTTTTCTTGCTGAAGGTCTAAAGTCCTTAGGTATAGTCGAACGGTTCGGCTACGGCTTGATACAGGCGCGCCGGGCCATTGAAACGAATGGCAATCCACCACTAGCGACTCAATTTGAGCCAAATTACACGCTGTTCAGATTGGAGCCGGCACGATGAAATCCGTTGCCTTCTTCAATAACAAAGGCGGGGTCGGCAAAACTTCGCTGATATACCACCTCGCATGGATGTATGCCGACTTAGGACAGCGGGTGCTGCTAGCAGACCTCGACCCCCAATCAAATCTAACCGCAATGTGCTTCAAGGACGAGATCCTAGAGCAGATCTATGAGGCGCATAACCCGGACACTATTTTCACAGCAGTAGAGCCAGTCAAGCGCGGTATTGGCGACCTTCATCTCTTCGACCCCGTGAGCGTCGCCGACGGTCTCGCAATTGTCCCAGGCGATCTGCTGCTATCCGACTTTGAGGATGAGCTATCCGCAACTTGGCCGCGATGCGTCGATCGCGACGAGCGGGCGTTCCGAATTACCGCTGCTTTCCACCGAATCATCGAAGACGCGGCTCGACGGCACCAGGCAAACATTACCCTCATCGACGTAGGTCCGACGTTTGGTGCACTCAACCGAGCTGCCCTAATTGCCGCAGACTATGTCATAATTCCCGTTGCACCAGACCTCTTTTCCGTTCGAGGTCTAGAAAACGTCGGTGGTCGATTGAAATCGTGGCGTGCAGAATGGTTGGATCGGCTCAACCGCGCTCCTCGACTCGACTTCAGCCTCCCTGCGGGCAACATGCGGCCTGTGGGCTATGTTGTTTCCCGTCATACTGAGTTTGCGGACGGGGTCGTACGTGCGTTCCAGAAATGGATCGCGAAGATTCCGGCCGCTTATAGGCGGGCGGTCGACGACCCTGATGTTCCTGACAATGCGCTCTCGTTGGCACGACTGAAAGACTACCGCTCCTTGATCGCAATGGCACAGGAAGCTCGCAAGCCCATGTTCAAGCTCCGTCCAGGCGACGGAGCAATCGGTGGTCACCAAGGTGCCGTGTCCGCTGCCTACGACGACTTCGAGGAGCTAGCCCGCGCGATCGCGGACAGGATCGAAGAGTCGATTTAAAGGTTTTTGAGTTTTCACTCGGGTGGCGCACACAACATCCCGCCCCCCTTGCCGCAAACCCGTGGCGCTGGCAAAGGAGTAACTTCCTTACCAGCGCGCCACATAGTCGCCCTACCAATATCGGCCAGAAGTAGACATTGTGTCGCCTGATTGCTGATTGCTACGCTGGGCCGATTACAGCCACTCGCCTCTTACGCCGCTGACGCGAACCTAATCCGCCGCCGCCAACGACGTGTGTTTCGCATCCTGCCGGCGGTAACTCTCCTGGGCCGCTGTGCCGTGCTGGCGGGCCAGAAGCAGGTAGAACGCGGGCACTACGAACAGGGTGAACAACGTGCCGATCGACAGGCCGGACGCGATCACCAGGCCCATGTTGAACCGCGCGGCCGCACCCGCACCCGTCGCGAACACCAGCGGCGCCACACCCAGCACCATTGCCGCCGTTGTCATCAGGATCGGGCGCAGGCGCAGCAGAGCCGCGTGCTCGATGGCGGCGCGCTTCGTGTCGCCCGCCTCCTGCCGTTCGTTGGCGACCTCCACCATCAGGATGCCGTGCTTGCTGATCAGGCCCATCAGCGTCACCAGCCCCACTTCGGAATAGATGTTGAGCGTGGCACCATGCACGCCGAAGCGGATGAACAGCAGCGCCCCGGCCAGCGACATCGGCACGGAGACCAGGATGATCAGCGGATCGCGGAAACTGCCAAACAGAGCTGCCAGCGACAGGTAGATGACGACGGCGGCGAACAGGAAGGTGGTGGCGAAACCGGACGATTCATGAAGGTATTGACGAAGCTGACCATCCGTATCCGTCGAGTAGTCGGGCGGCAACACGCGGGCCGCGATCGCGTCCAGCACGCGCAGCGTCTGGCCCTGGCTGATGCCTGGCAGGGCGACACCGCTGATGGTAGCCGAGTTCATCTGCTGGAAGTGGTTGATCTGCTCGGGGACGACCGAATACTTGATGTGCGCGACGGAGGAGAGCGGTATCGGCACGCCGCCCACATTGGCGACGATGTAGCTGCCGAGCTGCTCGGGGTTGAGCCGCTGGTCGCGCGCGATCTCCGGCACCACGCGATAGGATCGGCCCGCCATGTCGAAATAGTTGACGTAGGCGCCGGACAGCATGCCGTTCAGCACGGCGCCGATCTGTGACATGTCCAGGCCGAGCGCTGCCACCTTGTCGCGATCGATCACCACCGTCGCCTGTGGAAGATCGAGTTTCAGGTCACGATCGACGAACGCGAAGATGCCGCTTTTTTTGGCCTGAGCTAGGAAGTTTTCCGAAACCTTGTCCAGTTCGGAAAACGGGCGGGTGGTCTTGATGACGTAGCCGACCGGCATCTCGCCATCCGATCCCGGCAAAGGCGAGTTGAGGAAGGCCGCAAAATCGGCGCCGGCGATGGTGGAGAGTTGCGCCTGGAAGCGGGACAGGAACGCGTTGCTGCTGATGGTGCGCTGGCTTCTGTCCTTCAGGATCAGCGCGCCGCCGAACTCGCCGGGGCCGGCGAACATGTAGGATCGCGCACCCTCTTTGGCGTCCTGCATGATACGGCCGATCTGGTCCTGATACAGGCGCAGCTGGTCGATGTTGGCGGTGGGCGGCGTGCTTCCGCCCACCGAGATCTGCCCGTCATCCTCCTGCGGCGCCAATTCGGATGTCGCACCCGCGTACAGGAAATAGCTGCCGGCGAACACGGCCAGCCCCAGCGCCAGCACCAGCGGACGCAGGCGCAAGGCGCCGCGCAGCAGCGGGCGGTAGATACGCTGCATCACCGGCGGCCGTCGGTCGCGCGTCGGGCGCCGTTCCTGCCGAAGCATCACAGCGCACATCATCGGCGACAACGTCAGCGCCAGCACGGCGGATACGGTGACACTGCCGACCAGCGTCAACGCGAACTCGCGAAACAGCGCGCCTGTCAGGCCGCTCCGCAACGCGATCGGTACATAGACGGCGATCAGCACCACCGTCATCGCCACGATCGGCGCGGCCAGGCTGCGCGCCGAGCGCAGGGCGGCTTCGACCGGCGGCATGCCTTCGCCCATCTCGCGCGAGACGTTCTCGACCACGATGATCGCATCGTCCACGACCAGCCCCGTCGCCAGCACCAGCGCCAGCAGGGTCAGCAGGTTGATCGAGAATCCCATCGCCCAGAGCAGCGCGAAGGTGCCGATCAGCGAGAGCGGAATGGTGATGACCGGGATCAGCGAGGCGCGGGCGCGGCGCAGAAAGGCGTAGACCACCAGCGTCACGATCGCGAGGCTCTCCAGCAGCGTTTTCACGACTTCCCTGATCGACGAACGCACATTCTCCGTCACGTCGTAGGCGATCTCGGTGTGCAGACCCTGCGGCAGGTTGGCGCGTATCGTCTCGTATTTGGTCCGCAGCCGGCCGATCAGGTCGAGCACGTTGGCGTTGGGCACCGGCTCGATATCCACCAGCACCGTGGGCTTGCCGTCGAAGCGCAGCGACCCGCGATAATTGCTCGACCCCAGCTCGACATCGGCCACATCGCCCAGCCGCACGATCGCCCCGTTCGTCTGCTTGACCACCATGTTGCGGAAGCCCGAAATCGTGTGCAGGCTGGTGGTGATGCCGAGCGGGATGGTCGTCATCTGCCCCGCCGTCTGCCCGGCAGAGCTGTTGAAGTTGTTTGCCGACAGGGCCGCCGATACATCGGCCGCAGTCAGCCCGTAGGCGGCCAGCTTCGCGGGATCGAGCCATGCCCGAACGGCGAAATGCTTTTCTCCCCAAAGCTGGGCCAATTGCACGCCGGGCGTTGCCTGCAGCTGCGGCAACACCACGCGCTCCAGATAATCGGAAATCTCGGTCGGGTTCATGATCGAGCTGCCGAACGCCAGGATCATGGTGTTGCCGTTGCTGCCCACCTGCAGGTGGATGGACGGCGTCTGGGAATCGCGCGGCAATTCATCATGCACCGCGCTGATCTGCGTCTGTATCTCGGTCAGCACGCGGTCCGGGTCTTCGTTCAACCGCAGATGCGCCGTCACTTCGCTCAGCCCTGTCAGGCTCTGGCTCGTCAGGTAATCGATGCCATCCACCTGGGCGACCGCGTTCTCGAGCGGCGTGGTGATGAACCCCGCCATCGTGTTTGCGTCCGCACCGTAATACGACGTGTCAACCTGAATGATCGCGTTGACCGTCTTCGGGTATTGCCGCACCGGCAGAAGCTGTTCGGTCAGCACGCCGGCGAGCAGGATGAACACGCTGACCACCACGCTCAGCACCGGGCGTCTGATGAAGATGTCGGTCAGGCGCATGGGTATCACTCCTCCGCCGGATGCGGATCGGGGTCGTTGGCCGGCTGCACCGCGTTGTTGATGGTCACCGGCGTCCCCTGCCGCAACTTGATCTGCCCCGACGTCACGACCACCGCACCTTCGTCCAGACCGGCCGTCACCGCCACCTGGTCGCCGCGCGTGCCGCCGGTCTTCACCAGCACCTGACGCGCATGCCCGTGTTCGACCACATACACCAGACTGCCATAGGGGTTGTAAACGATGGCGGCGTTGGGCAGCGCGATGGTTTTGCGCACCGGTCCCACATGCAGCCGAACGGTTGCGAACATGCCAGGCAGCAGCGCGTGATCGGCATTGGCAACCACGGCGCGCACCTGCGCCATGCGGCTGGCGCCGTCCAGCTTGGGGCTGATCGCGTCGACGCGCGCGGCGAAGATGCGTCCCGGATAAGTATCCAGCGCCAGGCTGGCGAGTTGGCCGGTGTGCAATTCACCCAATGATTGCTGCGGCACGTAGAAATCGACGTAAAGCGGGTCCAGCGCCTGCAACGTGACGATCGTCGTGCCCGCCGCCAAGTACTGGCCCTGATCGACCATGCGCAACCCCAGCCTGCCCGCAAACGGCGCACGCACGATCTTCTCGGCCGCCAGCGCCTGCGCCTGCGCCACCTGTGCACGCGCCGAGCGCAGATGGCTTTCATCGGCGTCGATCGAGGCCTGGCTGACGGCCTGCGCGCGGTACTGCTTCTGGTCGCGCGCCAGGTTGGCCGCCGCCAGGTCGGCCGCCGCCTGCAGATCGGCCAGATGCGCCGCGTCGTCATTGGGCCGCAACCGGAGCAGCACAGTCCCCGCCGCCACGTCGCGCCCGGAATCGAATTCGACGCTGTCCACCACGCCCGAAACCTCGGCCGCCAGGTCGGCCCCGCGCACGGCGCGCATGGTTCCCACCGCCTGCAGGCTGTCCTGCCAGTCGGACAGATGCGCCACCATGGTCGAGACGGTGGCCGGCGGCTCCTCCTCCTCGGCCGATGCCGGACCCGCGAGCGCGGCCAGCAGCCACATCGCGGCCGCTGCCCGACACCCATGACTGACGACTGACTTCATGGCAGCAGCGACCTCAGCAGGGGATCGGGGGGCGGCGGCACATCATGGCGGTTCCACCAGCCGCCGCCCAGCGCGGTGAACAGGGCGGCGGTGTCGGTGTAGCGCGCCGCCTGGGCGCGGATCAGGCCGAGCACCGCGTTTTGATACTGGGTCTGCGCGGTCAGCACGCTCAGATAGGCGACGCCGCCCGCCCCGAACTGCAACTGCGCCAGGCTGAGGCTGCGCGCGGCGGCACGTGAAGCAGCCTCGTTGGCGGCCAGGGCGCGCGCATCGCCCTGCAACGCGGTCAGCGCGTCGGCGACGTTCTGATAGGCGCCCACCACCGTCGCACGATAGCTGTCCGCCGCCCCGCGCGCCGCGGCCACGGCCTGGCGCTGCTGGTGCAGCAGGGTGCCGCCCTGGAACACCGGGGCGAGCGCCTGGGTCACCAGCTCGAAAATGCCGTTGCCCGGGGTGAACAGGTCGCCGATCCTGGCAGGAGCCGACCCCACGAAGGCGTTGATCGTGAATTGCGGCAGCCGGTTGGCGATCGCAACGCCCACCGAGGCGGTGGCCGCGTGCAACTGCGCCTCGGCCGCGCGTATGTCCGGACGCTGGTCCAGTAGGCGCGACGGCAGGCTGACCGGCAACTCGGTCGGCAGCGTCAGGTCCGCGAGCGTCAGCATCGGCAGGCTGGCCGTCGCCGGCGTCCGGTCCAGATAGGCGGCCAGCTGGTCGCGCTGCTGCTGCATCTGCACCTGAAGCGGCACGACCAGCGCCTGCGTCTGCGCCAGTTGCGATTCCTGGGTGGCCACATCGGCGCCAGTGGCCGCCCCGATCTCGAACTGGCTGCGCACCGTGCGCAGAAGCTGCGCCTCGGCCTTTTCCAAGGCCTGCTCCGCCTGCACCTGGGCTTCGAGGGAGGCGGCGGTAATGGCCGTGTTGACCACGTTGGCGGCCAGCATGTTGGCCGTGCCTTCCAGCATGAAACGCTGCTGCTCGGCCCGCGCACGGTCGGACTCCACGCTCCGGCGCGCCTGGCCCCACACGTCGAAGGTGTAGGAGACGTTGACCTGCGCGTCATAGACCGAGAACGTTTCCGAGAAGGCCGGGCCGGTGCCGGCGCCGCCCTCGGCCGCGCTCAGTTCCTGCCGCGTGCGGTTGATCTGGGCGGAGACGGAGGGCAGCAGCGCGCCCGCCTGCGCAAGCGTGGCCTCCTGCGCCTGGCGCAACGCCTGCACCTGGGCGTGCAGGTTCGAGTTGCTGCGCAGCGCCTCGGCCACCAGGTAGGTCAGCGTCGGCGAGCGGAACAGCGTCCACCAGGCGCCTGGCACGTCGGCGCCATCGGCGAAATGCTGAGACTGGCCGGACGGCGCGTCGACGCTGCCCGTCGCACCCTGCAAGGGCTGCTCGGTCAACCGGGGCGGGACCTGCGTCCTCGGGCGGACATAGTCCGGACCCACCGCGCACCCTGTCAGCACAACGAATGCCGCCACGCACGCCGGAGGCGCGGCGCGCACAGGCCTGAGGTCAGGGTGTGGGATGGCGCTACTCCCCCGGAACACGAACGCGTGTATCAGGGGCGAGGGCGATGAACTAGGGCGGGGCGTCACAAATAGGCATCCGCGTCTCGACTGATGGCGAGCTGCCACATGATTGCGTTGTCTCGCCTCAATCCCTCTGTCGTCTCGGTCAAAGCAGCCCGCGTGCCAGCCGCCGCCGCTTGCCAACAGCGTGGACAGAGGCGACGAGCTACAAGGGCGGGCCATCCGCTTTACTCATTTGTGCAAAGATCGGCCAGAGAGTGGCGTGATAGGCCAGCTTGCCTCGATTACTCGCCAAATGAGACATCCCGGTGATGTCCGTCCAGATCCTGCGTCTTCGTCTGCGGCCGATCGACAGGCTGGCGGCGCGTCTCGCCTGGCTGGCCTGCCTGGCCCTGCCGCTCGCTTTGCTGCACGCGCGCGCGGCGGCGGAGATGCTGATCGCGGCGGTCGACACCGCCTTCCTCGCGCATGTCTGGCTGCGTCGCGACGACGACTGGACGCGCACCGCGTTCGCAAGATCGGCCGGGCTGTGGTGGCTGTGGATCGTGCTGTGTTCCTGCCTGAATGGGCGCGGCGTGCTGCTGGCATTGGCCGCCCTGCGTCTGCCTTTGCTGAGCGTGGCGCTTGGCGCGTGGGTGCTGGCCGCGCCCAGGCGGCAGCGCATCCTCTGGTGGCTGCTCGTGGGCGCGTTCGCGTGGATCGGGGCCGAGTGCTGGCAGCAATACCTTCTCGGCCGCAACCTGTTCGGGCTGCCCCGCTTCGCCGATGGCGCGTTGACGGGACCGTTCAACAAGCCGCGCGCCGGGCCGGCCTTCATCCTGCTGTTCTTTCCCGTGATCGTGCCGGCGGCGCTCGCCTTGCGGCGCCTGGGGCGGAGAGCGGGCGGGCTGCTCGCTCTGGCCGCGGTGGCGCTGGCGTCGCTGACGATGGTGCTGATCGGCCAGCGCATGCCGGCGGCGCTGATGCTGCTGGGCTTCGCCGCCTGCGCCCTGCTGATCCCGAAACTCCGCCTGGCGGTGCTCGCCGCCTGCGTGGCTGGCTTGGTTCTGGTGGGCGGGCTGCAGGCCGTCTCGCCGGCGGCGCACGACAAGCTTGTGGTGCAGACGCGCGACCAGCTCCTGCATTTCGGCGAGAGCGAATACGGGCTGGTGTTCAACCGCGCGCTGGGCGTGGCGCGCGCCCACCCCTGGTTTGGGCTGGGCTTCGACGGCTTCCGTTATGCCTGCGCGCGCGAGATCGCCATTCCGAAGGTCAAGGACGTGCTTCCCTCGAGGGAGGTGCGCGCCTGCAACCTGCACCCGCACAACTACTACCTGGAGGCGGCCGATAACGGCGGCTGGCCCGGTCTTGCGCTGTTTGCGGCGATGGTCTGTGCCGCGCTGGGCGCGCTCGCGCGCCGGCTGGAACCGGCCCGCGCCGGGTTTTTCGTGGGCGCGCTAGTCGCGCTCTGGCCGCTGGCCTCCACCTCCGCTTTCACGTCGATGCCGAACGGAGGGTGGGTGTTTCTGCTGCTTGGGCTGGGGTTTTGCTAGGGCCTGTCGTCATTTAGAGGATTCCGGCGCGGCAGTTTTTTCGATTCATA
>CAXUNK010000086.1:0-11567 GCA_964252425.1 uncultured Acetobacteraceae bacterium | reverse complement strand
GGGCCGTGGCCGAGGCTCTGGCGCGGGTGCGCGGCCCGGTCGGCCTGAAGCTGGGCGCGGTGGCCACACCCGAGATCGCGCTGAGCATCTTGGCCGAGATCGTGGCCGTGCGGCGCGGCGCGGCGCTGGGCCAGCGGGAATGACCCGGCCGTCCAAAGTGGCCCCGCGGGTGGGGGGCGCCCGCCCCGCGACCCCCCAGGGGGCCCCCGACCACAGCCGGGGGGCGGCCGCCGCGGAGGGTCTGGCCATGGTCGCCCGGGTCGTCTCGGCCTGCTCGGCCAGCCGCGCGGCCTGGGTGATCGTGGTCACCGGCCACCAGGCCGATCTGGTCACGCGGGCGGTGCGGCAGGCGCCCATACGCAGCGGAACGCGCTTCCTGTACGCGCGCGACCACGCATCCGGCCTCTCGGCCAGCCTGCGCGCCGGACTGGCCGGGCTGCCGCCCAACGCCGATGCGGTGCTGGTGTGCCTGGGCGACATGCCGGGCGTCAGCCCTGCGACGATGGACCGGCTGATCGCCGCCCACGTGCCTGGCGGGCCGGTCCAGGCGGTGGTGCCGGTCTGGCAGGGCCGGCGGGGCAACCCGGTGCTCTGGGACCGGCGCTGCTTTGCGGACCTCGCCACCGTGTCGGGCGATGCGGGCGGCCGGCAACTGCTCCGGCGCCCAGGCCTTCTGATCACCGAGGTGCCGTCGGACGATCCTTACGTGCTGGCCGACTGCGATACGCCTGCCCAGGCAGCGATGGCAGGCTACGGCCTGGACCACGCGGACACATGACCGGCATCACGCTGGCCGCCGGCGAGGACGGCGTCCTGACCTACGAGGTGCGGCACGGGCTGCCCGAACTGCCGCCAGTGCCCAGCCGCCAGTTGCAGGCGGCCTGGGAACTGGCGCGCGACGCCGCGCGCGGCTGCGTATGGGACGAGGAACGCGCCTTCCGCTTCCCCAGCCAGGATGGCGGCTGGACCGGGCTGCGCCTGCACGACCCCCATGCACGGTGCTGGGCGGGTGCGATCGACCGGGCGGTCGGGCTCCGGACACTGACAGGGCTGTCGATGTGCCTGAGACTGCTGGCGCTGATCGACCTGCTGGCGGCCGAGGACTGGGCGGCGAGGCTGGTCAGGCTGGACGCGGGCTGTGCCAGGCTCGACCCCGCTTTGCTGAAGCTTGCAGCCGAGCTGCCGCTGACCGAAGAGGCACGCTTCGACACCGCAAGGCTGCGGAACGATCTGGTGCCGCGACCCGGTGCCGCCCAGGAGACCACGCGATGCGCACCCTGATTATTCAACGCTGGGTGGTGCTGCTCTGCGCCGCCGGCGCTCTCGCCGGATGCGGCTTCTCGCCGCCGCTGTCACCAGCCGACCGGGAAACGCTGGCCGAGTGCCGGAGCGACGCCGACCGCGTCTACAACGCGCGCAACCGCGCCCAGCTGTCCCAGCGCGACGATCAGGACGCGCCGTTTTCCGGATCGTCCCAGGCGGGGCTGCCCTCGACCGGGTTGTCCGACCGCTACGGGCACGAGCAGATGGTGGACAACTGTGTCCGCCACGGCGCGCTGGACACCACCGACGCACCCCGCTGACCCACGACAGGACCGAACATGAGCCGGATCATCCGCACCGAGCCGACCGCCCAAGCCTCCAAGGCCGTCGAATACCATGGCTTCGTCTTCACCGGGGGCGTGGTGGCGCGCGATGCGTCCGCCGACATCCACGGCCAAACCACCGACGTGCTGGCGCAGATCGACGCGGTGCTGGAAACACACGGCACGGACAACACGCGCCTGCTGCAGGCGCAGATACAAGTGAGGCGCATCGCCGACCTGCCCCGCTTTGAAGCGGCATGGTCCGCCTGGCTGCCGGAGGGAGCGGCTCCCGCCCTTACGGTCGTGCAGGCCGACTTGCCGGACCCGGCCTTGCTCGTTCAGGTCGCCTTGGTCACATGCAAATAGTGCCAGTGTGGACACATGTGGCATTTCCATCACGTCAAGAGCAAAACGTAATGGCCTCCATCTCTCTTCGTAACAGAAACGTTGCCTGAGTGTAAGGTAAGGAAAGTGGTCCTAACAACGCCTATTACGCACATGCTGTTTGCGGATAATTGGCCAGGAAATCGCCAAGCTGTGATCTAGGTGATTGCCAGCGTTGCACACGCGTTGTTACCGGGTTTTGCAACCTGGTGAGGATAATGGCGTGGGCATGGCGCGACGCGGGCAACGAGGGATGGTTTTTCGCGCGACGATTGCAGCCTGCGCGGTGCTCGCCGGCCAGGCCAGCGCTCACGGCCGGCATCACGCAAGCCACTCTGCCTCAGGCCATGGACGGCATTTCGGCCCGTCGCGCTATCGACATGTCGCTGCCCTCAGCGGCGCCCGGGTGATCCAATGCGTCGCCTTCGCCAAGGCGGATGCCGGAATCGAAATCACCGGCAACGCGCGTGACTGGTGGGGCAAGGCCGCCGGCATCTACGAGCGCGGCCAACGGCCGGAAAGCGGCAGCGTTCTGAGCTTCCTGGCCAACATCCGCATGCCGCTGGGCCATGTGGCGGTCGTCTCGGGCATCGAGGACAGCCGAACCATCACCATCGATCAGTCCCACTGGAACAGCAACGGCATCTCCCGCGACATCGAGGTGAAGGACGTCTCGGAGAACAACGACTGGAGCGCCGTGCGCGTCCAACTCGGGCATGGCGACACGTTCGGCAGCATCTATCCGACCCACGGCTTCATCTATCCGCGTCCAGATCGAGGCGCCCTGGTTGCCAACTCGACCAGGGCGCCGATGCCGCTGCTGGACCCCGCACCCGCCGACCTGCGCAGCCGAGGCGCCCGCCGACACGAAGCCGCCCTCGAAGTGGCCGAAGCGCCCGACCGTGCCGGCCCACTCGACCTGACCGTGCCGGACGCCGCGATCAGCCGATATCGCTGATCGTAAGGACGCGCCCATTCGGTAGAAGGAAGAAGCAAAAAAGCTTCTGCCTATTCGCTTGCACTATGGCTCGCGCAAGTTCTGCCAAAACGGTTCTGGCAGAACCTGCGCGAACCCCATCGCAGGCTTCGGAAGCAGAAGTTTTTTGGTCCTTTTTTTCAAAAAAGGACTGCTTGCTTCAATATTAATAAGTGACCGACCGTCGCCCGAAGATGGCGTGGTAGATCACCAACACCACAATCGCGCCGACCACGGCCACGAACATGCTGTAGATGTTGAAACCGGTGATCGGCGTGGCCCCCAGGCTCGCGAACAACCAGCCGCCAACCATGGCGCCCACGATGCCGAGCACGATATCGAGAAGCACACCCGACCCGGTGTGGTTGACGATCTTGCTGGCGATAAAACCGGAAATCAGGCCCAGCAGCAGCCAGCCGAGAACAGACATACGCAACCCCCTTGTGCACGAGTGTGAACAAACAACGGGGCTGGGGCCGCGCAAGTTGCAGCCCGTTCCGGCTGCAATCCGCCGTTCCTACGCGCAGTGACCCTTCAGAAACGCGGCTGCCGACTCGACCGACTCCCGCGCTTCCGGCACGAACTGGGCCAGCTGCCAGACATGCGGCACGACCGGCCAGATGCGCAGTTCGACCGTGACGCCGGCCGCCCGCGCCCGTTCGGCAAGCCGGGTGCTGTCGTCGCGCAGTATCTCGCGGTCGCCGGCATGGATCAGCAGCGGCGGCAATCCGTGCAGGTCGGCGTAGAGCGGCGAGGCCACCGGGTCGGTCGCCGGCCTGCCGCCCAGGTAATGGCTGGCGCCCTGTGCGAGGCCGGGCGCCCAGAACATCGCATCGCGCCCCGCATTGGTCCTGACCGACTCGCCTGTGCCCGCCAGATCCACCCAGGGCGAGAACAGGGCGGCAGCGCCAGGCAGAGCCTCACCGGCATCGCGCAGGCACAGCATCAATGCCACGCTGAGGCCGCCGCCCGCCGAGTCGCCGGCCACCGCCATCGACCCCGCAGCACGGCCGCGCGCCCCCAGCCCGCGCCACGCCGCCGCGGCATCGTCCACCGCCGCGGGGCAGGGGTGTTCGGGCGCCAGCCGGTAGTCGGGCACGAACACCTCGAAACCGCGCTTGGCGAAGGCGGATGTCAGTGGCCGGTGCGTGCGCGGCGAACAGGCGAAATACCCGCCGCCATGCAGATAGAGCAGCGTGCTGGCCGGCTGATCCGCCCCAGCCGCGCGCACCCACTCGCCGGCGATGCCGCCCACCTCGCCCGGCGTGAACGTCACCCCCGATGGCGGCTTGGGCGCCGGCAGCTTGCCGCCCTCCAGCGTGCGCCGGACGCTGGCCAGGTCCAGGTTCCGGTTCATCGAACGCTTGAACAGCATGCGCACCATGAGGTCGAGCGTGTGGGCCTGAAGACTAGCCATGCGTTGCATCCTTGCGCGGGCGAACACGGCCGCCGGTCTGGCGGCTGATGTATTTCCAATAGGTCGTGGGGAACAGCCGCTGCAGGCGTTCGGCAAGCCGGGCGTCGCGCCCGATCAGCAGCCGCGGCGCGCGCGCCAGTATCGCCTGCGCGATCAGCTCGGCCGCGGTCTCGGGCGGGGTGCGCAGCAGCTTGTCGAACTCAGCCATCTCCGCCCGTGCAGCCACCGGATCGATGCCCTGCGGGATGCGCGCGCTGCGGGCGATCTCGGTGCGCACGCCGCCGGGGTGGACCACGGTCAGCGAGACAGGGCTGCCTGCAAGCTCGTGGCGAAGCGATTCGGAAAACCCGCGCAGCGCGAATTTCGACGCGCAATAGGCGGCCTGGCCAGGCGGCGCGATCAGCCCGAACAGGCTCGAGACCTGCACGATATGCGCCGCCCGCTCTTGGTTGAGCGCATACATGAACGCCCGGGTCAGCCGCACCGGCGCCCAGAAATTGATGTCCAGCACCCATTCGATGTCGGCCAGCGACACGTCGGCCACGTTGCCGGCCAGCGCCACGCCAGCATTGTTGACCAGCACCTGCACGCTGCCGTGCTGCGCCAGCACCGCCTCCGGCAACGCCTCCAGCGCGGCCCGGTCGGCGACATCGAGCACGTGTTCGCTGACCCGCACACCTTGCGCCCTGGCCGCGTCGGCCACCTGCGCGAGCCTGTCCGCGTTTTGGTCGGCCAGCGCCAGATGGGTGCCGCGGGCGGCGAGGTTGGCGGACAGCGCGGCGCCTATGCCGCTTGCAGCGCCTGTGATGACGGCTGTGCTGCCTTGGAGTGGGAAGGGCATGACCGAATTTCCATAGAAGAAGAAACTTCTTTTCTGAAGAAAAGAAGCAAAAGACTTTTACTCATTTGGGGGCGCGTAGGGTGTCCAGCGGTGTCGTGACGCCTTCGCGGTCGAAATGCCAGAACGTCCAGCCGTTGCAACTGGGGGCGTTCTGCACGCGGGCGCCCACCTGGTGGATCGAGCCTCTGTGGGGACCGCAACTGAGCGTGCCGTCGGCCATGACGGTCGCCGCCACACGGCGCGCGCGGTCGGTCAGCACCGTGCCGGGCGCGATCACCCCTCGCTCGACCAGGCTGCCGAATGCCACACGCGGCGCATCCCTGCGGCTGGGCGTGGCCTCCACCGAGGGCGTGGGCGCCGGCCTCTGCCGGCGTATGCGACCCCAGGCCGCCTCGACATAGGCGGGATGGCGCTCGATGCCGACGAAATGCCGGTGCAGCCGCTTGGCGACCGATGCGGAGGTGCCGCTGCCCAGGAACGGATCCAGGATCACGTCACCCGCCATCGTGCTGGCCAGCAGGATGCGGTGCAGCAGCGCCTCCGGCTTCTGCGTCGGGTGCAGCTTTAGCCCGTGTTCGTTGCGCAGCCGCTCCTCGCCTGTGCAAAGCGGTATCAGCCAGTCGCTGCGCATCTGCA
Source organism: uncultured Acetobacteraceae bacterium (assembly GCA_964252425.1). Lineage (GTDB taxonomy): Bacteria > Pseudomonadota > Alphaproteobacteria > Acetobacterales > Acetobacteraceae > BOG-908. The sequence goes on along the minus strand of CAXUNK010000086.1, from coordinate 5,727 downwards.
GATCGTCGTTCAACGCCTTCATCGCCGCGTAGTTGAACCTGTAGCGGCTATCGGCCTGGCGCGCGGCCCAGATCAGCGTCTCATGCGCGTTGGTGAAGCGCCGGCCGCGGAAATTGGGCATCGGGTTGGATTTACGCCAGATCACGTCGTTGAGGATCCAGAAACCCAAATCCTGCAGGATGGCGCCGATGCGGAAGATGTTGTGGTAGGTGCCGATCACCCACAGCGTGCCATCCTTGCGCAGAAGCCGCCTCGCTTCGGTCAGCCAGCTTCGGGTGAACGCGTCGTAGGCGGCGAAATCGGTGAAGCGGTCCCACTCGTCATCGACGCCATCGACCAGGCTGTCATCCGGCCGGCGCAGCTCGCCGCGGAGCTGCAGGTTGTAGGGCGGGTCGGCGAAGACGCAGTGGATCGACGCCCCCGGCAGCATGCGCATCATCTCCACGCAATCGCCGCGCAGGATCTGGTCGAGGGGGAGGTCGCGGGAGATGTCCACTATGCACGGGAGAGTGGCGGGGGCGTCGTGAGCGGGTCAAGGAAGGAAGAACTTCTTTTTGAAAAAAGAAGCAAAAACTTCTGTTCCGCTGTCGCGGACTGTATTGCCTGGCGCGGGCGCAAATAGATAAGAGTTTTTTGGTTCTTTTTTGCAAAAAAGAACCGCTTGCCTTCCTTCCCCACGAATGTAATCACGCCCCCATGGACCAAACCTCACTGCGCGCCCGCAACGCCCGCCACCACATCCACCCCTTCAGCGACATGGACGCGCTCAACGCCGAGGGCGTGCGCATCATCACCGACGCAGACGGCGTCTGGCTGCGCGACATCGAGGGCCGGCGCTACCTGGACGGCTTCTCCGGCCTGTGGAACGTCGCCGTCGGCTACGGCCGGCATGAGATCGCCGAGGCCGTGCACGCGCAGATGCTGCAATTGCCGTTCTACAACAAGTTCTTCAAATCCACGACGATCCCGGCGATCGAACTGGCCGAGATGCTAAGCGAACTGGCGCCCGGCTTCACGCGTACCTTCTTCACCAACTCAGGCTCGGAAGCCAACGACACCATCATCCGCATGGTGCGCCACTACTGGCGCCTGCGCGGCCAGCCGGACAAGACGCATTTCATCGCCCGCCGCAACGGGTATCACGGCAGCACCATCGGCGGCGCCAGCCTGGGCGGCATGACGTGGATGCACGCGCAGGGCAGGCTGCCGATCCCCGGCATCACCCACGTCGCCCAACCCTGGTGGTGGGGCGAGGGCGGCGACATGTCGCCGGACGAGTTCGGCCTGTGGGCCGCGCGCGAGGTGGGCCACGCCATCGACCGGCTGGGGGCCGAGAACGTGGGCGCCTTCATCGGCGAGCCGGTGCAGGGCGCCGGCGGCGTGATCATGCCGCCCGACACTTACTGGCCGGAGGTCGAGCGCATCTGCCGCGCGCGCGACGTGCTGATCGTCAGCGACGAGGTGATCTGCGGTTTCGGGCGGCTCGGCACCTGGTTCGGCAGCCAGCATTACAGCTTCACCCCCGACCTCATGACCATCGCCAAGGGGGTCACCTCCGGCTACCTGCCGATGGGCGGCGTGATGGTGGCCGACCATCTGGCCGACGTGCTGGCCGCGGGCGGCGATTTCTTCCACGGCTACACCACCAGCGGCCACCCCGTCTGTGCGGCGGCGGCCATTGCCAACCTGCGCATCCTGCGGGGCGAGGGACTGGTCGATCGCGTGCGCGACAAGATCGGCCCGTATCTGGGACAGCGCTGGCGCGCGCTGGCCGACCATCCGCTGGTGGGTGAGGCGCGCATGGTGGGGCTGATGGGCGGGCTCGAGCTCACGCCCGACAAGGCGACCCGCGCCCGCTTCCCCAAGGCGGGCGAGATCGGCACCTTCTGCCGCGACGTCGCCTACCGCGCCGGCCTGATCCTGCGCGCCACCGGCGACTGCATGCTGGCAGCCCCCCCATTCGTGCTCAGCGAAGACGAAGCCGACACCCTGATCGACCGCACCCGCCACGCACTCGATGGCGCGCACGAGGAGGCCAGGCGACGCGGCTGGATGTAGCCTGGCCGTTCGGCTAACGTTATGGCCAGGCAAGGACAGCGCATCATGGCACGTCTTATACTCGCACGATCGGCCACAGGCGCGATCATCCTGGCGGCCCTGGCCGGCTGCGATGCCCCGTCGCCGCAGGTGCAGCCCTTCGGCATGACCGTGCCGGCCCGCGCGCCCTACCACGCGCGCACGTCAAACCGGTTTGTGCTCAAACTCTATTCGGGGTCGGAAGCCGGGCTGATCGTGGGTGGCGGTCCGCTGGACGGCAACCCCGGCTTGCAACTGACCGACCTGTCGTTTGCGGACAATCCCGGCCTCGCCAAGACCTATGTCTGGGCTTTCGAACCGGGCGTCAAACTGCTGGACCGTGACTGCCGCCCGATCACCCAGGCCGACGCGATCGCTCTGGCCAACATGCCTGGCGCCAACTCTGTCATCGTGATCGACTATCTGGGCGCCGATGGCCGCCCCGTCGCACCCGCCAAGCTGCAGGTGTGGGCGCGCGCCAGCGGCGGCGTGGCGGACTGCCAGGGCGAGGAGACGCCGCGCACCTGACAGTCCGGGGCCGGGGCGTGCCCCCGGCATCTGCCGCTACTGCTCGCCGGAGGGCTGCATCAGCTGGTGTTCCTGCTCATGCAGGCTTTCGATCTGCTGATGCTTGGCGGCCGCCTCGGCCAGTTGTTGCGGCGTCAGCACCTGCCTGATTTGCAGCGCGGCTTCCAGCCTGCGCTCGTCCATCTGCGCCCGCAGCGCCTGCTCCTGCTGCACCAGCGGCGCCAGATCGGCCTGGCTCACCGCACCTGGGCTCAGCAGCCGCGCCATGATCTGTTCGTGCACCGAGCGCATCTGCTCGAAGCCGCTCTTCGCCTGGCTCCAGCCGGTCTGCTCGATCTGCCGAACCTGGTCGCGCTGCGTGTCGGTCAGCGAAACGCCCCGCAGGAAATCCTCGCCGTGGTGGTAGCCATGCCCACCAGGGTCGGCGAGCGCGGTGCCGTAGGCGACCGACAGCGATGTGGCCAAAAGCAGGTATGGAAGACGCATGTCCCGTCCCTCTCGATGTTGACGGCGACGATCCTACGATGGTGCGCGGCGCCCGCGTATGACATATGGTAACACGGCCGGTGCCGGCTGTGGCCTGGACGGGGCGCCGCGGAAGGATGCCATCTGCCCGGACAGCACCCCACTACGCGCGCCCTGCTCGCCGCGATGATGCACAGCGGGCAGCCGATGGTGCTGACCGACCCGGGCCTGCCCGACCACCCGATGATCGCGGTCAACCCTGCCTTCGAAGCGCTGAGCGGGTACGCGTCGGCTGATACACTCGGACGCAATTGCCGCTTCCTGCAAGGGGAGGGCACCGACCCGGGCACGCCGCCGCGCATACGCCGGTGCATCGCCGAGCAGCGCGGCTGCGTCGAGTGGATCGTGAACTACAGGCGGGACGGCACGATGTTTTGGAACCTGCTGTTCCTCTCGCCGGTCTTCGCGCCAGACGGCACGCTGCTGCATTATTTCGGCAACCAGCGCGACATCACCCTCGGCCCGCTAACCTCGCTGCCCGACTATACGCTCGGCCGGGCGGACCTGACGCTGAGCGGGGAGGCGGAGTTTTACGCGCTGCTGCACGACCTGCTGGCGCTCGACCTGCCGCCGCCGGACGCCGCGTCCAGGTTGCAGTCGCTTGTGGAAGCCGCCCGCCGCCTCGACAGCCTGACCACAACGCTGCAGCCCGCGGAGTGGCAGCCGCCAAGCGGCTGAGGGCAGCCTCAACGCGTGATCGCACGTGTAGGTGACAATAGCGGACTGCGCATCGGGAAACACCGTCGTGCACCCCCCGCTCTGGACGCCCATTGCTGACAGCGCACCGGCACCATCAAACATTTCGAACAGCACGGAGAAAGTCAGGCTGTTTGCAGTGGACCGCCGGGCGTGTCAGGCAACTTCTTTGATGACGTCTCCCAGCGTGCCGAACACCTCGTCGATCTGCGCCCGGCTGATGATCAGCGGCGGCGAGATCGCCAGGATGTCGCCGGTGGCCCGTACCAGCACGCCGGCCTCATAACATCTGACAAAAACCTCGTACGCGCGCGCGCCCGGAGCGCCCGCGCGCGGCGCCAGCTCCACGCCGGCCACCATCCCCAAATTGCGCACGTCGATCACGTTCGGCAGATCGGCGAGGCTATGCGCTGCCTCCTCGAAATACGGCGAGAGCTCGGCCGCGCGTTCGAACAGGCCCTCATCGCGATAGGTGTCGAGCGTCGCGATCGAAGCAGCACACGCCAACACGTGCGAGGAATAGGTGTAGCCGTGGAAAAACTCGATCGCACCCGGCGGACCCTGCATGAACGCGTCGTGTATCTCCGCGCTGGACACCACGGCGCCCATCGGCACGGTGGCATTGGTGATCCCCTTGGCCAGCGTCACGATATCCGGCAGCACGCCGAAACGGTCGATCGCGAACGGCGAACCGAGCCGGCCGAAACCGCTGATCACCTCGTCGAAAATCAGCACTATGCCGTGCTTCGTGCAGATCTCGCGCAGACGCTGCAAATAGCCCACCGGCGGCACCAGCACGCCTGTCGATCCCGCCAGCGGCTCGACGATGACCGCGGCGATCGTGCTCGCGTCATGCAGCGCCACGATGCGTTCCAAATGATCGGCCAGCTCCGCGCCGTGCAGCGGCTGGCCGCGGCTGAACGCGTTGCGCGCAAGATCATGCGTGTGCGGCAGATGGTCCACGCCCGGCAGCATCGCCCCGAAATGCTTGCGGTTGTTGCCGATGCCGCCCACCGAGATGCCCCCGAACCCCACCCCGTGATAGCCGCGCTCGCGCCCGATCAGCCGCGTGCGCGCGCCTTCGCCGCGTATGCGGTGATAGGCCAGCGCGATCTTCAGCGCGGTATCGACCGCCTCGGACCCGGAATTGACGTAGAAGACGTGATCGAGACCTTCGGGCAGCATCGCCGACAGCCGCGCCGCCGCCTCGAAGGCGAGCGGGTTGCCCATCTGGAACGCCGGCGAGAAATCCATCGTCGCCGCCTGGCGCTGGATCGCCTCCACGATGCGCGGCCGGCAATGGCCGGCGTTCACGCACCACAACCCGGCCGCCCCATCCAGCACCTGACGGCCGTCATGGCTGGTGTAGTGCATGTCCTTCGCACCGACGAGCAGCCGCGGCGCGTCCTTGAATTGCCGGTTCGCCGTGAACGGCATCCAGAAGGCGTCCAGACTGTTGATCTGCTGCGCGTCCATGTGTCGGTTCTCAGTTCTCAGACATGGGCGTCAGATAACCCGTCCGGCCCGGTTTGGAAACGTGGCGAACGGGATGGCAGCCCGCACGTTCATGGCCCACTGATCCCCCACACCCGATCACCGGAGCCATAATGCCAAGCAATCCGCTCGACGAGACCGAAGACCGCCAGCAGCGCATACGCGAGCGCGCCTATCATCTGTGGGAGGCCGATGGCCGCCCGCATGGACGCGAGACTGAGTTTTGGGAGCGGGCCAGCGAACTGGTCGGCATGGAGGAGAGTGCGGGTGCGGCCGAACTGCCCAACCCCGCCAGCCTGCCCGGCGCCGACCCGAACCGCACGCAGATCGTGGAGGAAGCCTCGATCCAGGAAAACCTGGGCGAGTTCCCCGACCGCCTGGCCGACCAGGGCGAGCGCCCGCCCACCC
>CAXUNK010000085.1:0-11598 GCA_964252425.1 uncultured Acetobacteraceae bacterium | reverse complement strand
GGTCTGGTCCTGCACGATCTTGGTTTCGAGCGGGTTCTTCAGCTTGTCGATGATCGTCGAGCCCAGCCCGTTGATCAGGCCGATGATCAGAAACACGTGCAGCAGCAACACCACCCCGATGCCCACGATGTGGCGCATCGGGCTTCTGCTTTGCTCGGCGTAGTTCATGCCGTGCACTCCTTCATACGCCCACTCTCCCAAGCGACGGTCCGGCCCCGTGTACGACGCGTGACAAGCAAGAGTCGTTCCCAGCAAAGCCTGTCGCGAATGATCCCCAGCGAACCTCACCCTGCATCAGCGCCGAAACCCCTCCCTCTGGCCAAGCCACACCCTGCACAAATGCATCAGGCGAGCAAATCAGGCGTCGTCCTATACCGCCTTTGCAGCGCAGAGCAACGCCCGCAACATGGCTTGCGGGTTCAGGGGCGACGCTGGCTCAGGCCTTGCCGCACAGGAAATCCAACTTGTCGGCCAGGCGGCCAGACGGGTCTTCGAACTTGTCTTCGATCTGCGACAGCGTCACCCGGCCCTGGTCCAGCAGAGCGTAGAAGCGGTGATACCCGACGTAGCGGCGTTCGGACGTCTCGTAATTGACCTGACCGCACACCAGTCGCGTCGTGCCCAGATAGGGCTTCTTGGGGGTGAACCGCCACATCGCGGTCGCCGGCCGGACCAGATACTTCGCCAGCGAGGCTTCGATCAGGTCGCGCTCCGGAAGGGTGACCTCGTCTGACGTCTGCTCGGCCGCGCCTGGCGAGGCGAAGGCCTGCGCGGATGCGGCGCCGAGGAGGAGTGCGAGGCTGAAAGCGGCGGATCGGCGGGCGAGCATCGTACCTCCCTCGCCCGGTCTGGTCGGGCGCGCCGCGGTTCTAGACCACGCTGCCGACCCTTGTCTGCGGGGTCCGGCGAAGCCAGATTGGCTCCATGCGCAACCGCCCGCCCCAGTTGCTGGACATGACCCCGCAAGGCGAGTTCGTCACGAAGCCCGTCCGGTCCACCTGGCCGTTGCGCCTAGGCGTGGGAGCGGCGCTGATTGCGGTGGCGGCCAGCGGCCTGCTGCTCGCAGCGCTGTTTCTGTGGGTGGCATCGATCCTGATGCCGGTGGCCTTGCTGGCCGCAGTGGTCGCCTACGCGGCGTTTCGCTTCCAGGCCTGGCAGAGAAAGCGCGCCTAAACTCGCAAAAGTTCTTTGGTTCTTTCTTTCAAGAAAGAACATTCTTCCGCCACAAGCTCAAACGACCGCCGCCGCGCAGAAGCATCATGCACAGCGGTCACCAGCGCGATCTCATCCACACCCAGCGTATTCGCCAAGCCCTCCAGCCTGCGACGCACCACATCCGGCGTCCCGTACGCCGACCGCGCACGGATAGACGCGTTGCGGGTGCGCTCAGACTCGGTGAACGGATAGGCGGCCGCCTCCTCCGGCGAGGGCAGCGGCACGAAGCGGCCGCGCTCGCGTTCGGCGCGCCACACCTCGCGCGGTGCGAACAGCCGGTCGGCCTCCTGCTGGGTGTCGGCAGCCAGGGCAAACACCGCGACGGCACTGTATGGACTCGGATTGGCGGGGCTGGGGCGATAGGTTTCGCGATACAGGGTCAGCGCCTCGGCCGCGCCCTGCCCCTCGGTGAAAAAATAGGCGTAACAGTACGGCAACCCGAACCAGGCGGCGACCTGGGCACCGTAGTCCGAACTTCCCAGCACCCAGATCTGCGGCGCGGTCGGGCCGGCCGGCTGGGCGCGCACCGCGGCGAACGGGTGCTGGTCAGGCAAAGGCGCGCCGGACACCCACGCCATCAGGTCGCGCAGTTGGGCCGGAAACTGCGCGGCGGCTTCGGCCGCGTTCGGGTTGAGCGCGAAGGCGGTGCGGCCGTCCGAACCGGGGGCGCGGCCCAGACCCAGATCGATCCGGCCGGGTGCGAGGGCTTCCAGCACCCGGAACTGCTCGGCCACCTTCAGCGCGCTGTAATGCGGCAGCATGACCCCGGCACTGCCCAGCCGGATGCGGTCGGTGACCATGGCCAGCGCGGCCAGCAGCACCTCGGGCGCCGAGCCGGCGATGCTGTCGCTGCTATGGTGCTCGGACACCCAGTAGCGGTGATAGCCCAGCCGGTCGCAGAGCCTGGCCAGCTCCACCGTCTCGCGAATGGAGGTCTCCGGTTCACGCCCGGTGACGATCATCGATTGGTCGAGTACGGACAGGCGCATGGCGAAGAGGTAGGATGCGCGGCTCCCCGCACCAAGCGGGGCATACGAAATCATATACAAAAGCTAGGAATAAAGTGGTAACACGGACCACGCTACGGCTCGGAGTGAAGCATGATGCGTCGGAAAGCTGCGATAGCGAGCGGCGTCGCCTGGTGCGCTGGTCTGTTCACCGCACATCCGGACGCGGTCGGCGAGACGTATCTGGGCCATCTCCGCTTCGCAGCGCGGTTTGGCGCGTCCATGGTGGTGGGCGGTCTCGCCTGCATGATCCATGGCTTGCTGCCGTTCTGCCTGACGACGAGCGGCAGCCGGCGGGTGCACGCGTTGCACGCCGTGCTGTCGCGCCACCCGGGACGCGGCGCGGCACTCGCCCGCCAAGGCTTCGAGCCGGCCGGCGACGTCGCCTTTGATTGGACGATTTAGCGGGAAGCAAGCAGTCCTTTTTTGAAAAAAAGGACCAAAAAACTTTTGTCTCCTGCGCCTGCACCACGGTTCGCCCAAGTTCTGCCAGAACCGCGTTAGCAGAACTGTTACGAGCCGTAATGCAGGCGAACAAAGCAAAAGCTTTTTGCTTCTTTTTCTCGAAAAAGAAGCTCTTTCTTCCTCCCGCAATGTGTCAGCCCAAAGGCCGGTAGGAATAAAACCTGACGCAAATTCGTCAGTTGATGCGTGTCGGGCGCAGGTCGAAGGCTGCTATGATGCTTGCCTGGTCGCTGCCGACCAAGGAGACGAACATGCGTTTGACGTTGACCGCCGCCGCGTTCTCGCTGGCTGCGACCGCCTGCCCGGCCGCGCCCCCCGTCGTCACCGAGAACATCAGCGGCATCATCAGCGGGTCCAACACCGTCGATACCAAGGGGTACTTCGGCATGGCCGGGGCCGACCTGTCCGGCGCCAAGCTCGCCGTCTATTTCCAGTATGTGCCCAAGCTGCTCGGATCCAGCACGGAATGCCGCAACCACGGCTGCACGTACAACACCTCCGTCCAGATGCCGGACACGCAGGGGTCGCTGCTCATCACCGTCACCGTGAACGGCCATCGCGTGGTGTATTCACCAAGCCAAGAGGGGGCAGTCTTCTTCAACACACAGTCCCCCTACCAGCTGACGGTCGATTCCGACGCGTTCAGCGGGTTCGGCATCGGGCTGCCCGGTCTTCAGTTCGGGGTTCAGTTCAAGTCGGCACCGGTGTTCGGGCATAATCTGTCGCCGGGAAACGAGCCGATACGGTATGCCGTCAACAGCGATGTCATCGCGTTTTATGACTCCAGCAGCCAAACGCCGGTCGAACAGCTCTCCTACGTGGCGACCGGCGGCACGAAATAGGCGGCTCATCGCGGCCCGTGCAAACCGCGCGGGCCATTCGCTTCAGAAGGCCACATGCCCGAAGATGGCGACCAGCACGGCATAGGCCAGGCCGCCCACCAGGAAGCCGACCAGCGTGCCGTTCATGCGCACGTATTGCAGGTCGCGGCCGACGCGCAGCTCGATCCGGTCGGTGAGCGTCGCCGTGTCCCAACTGCCGATCACGTCGGCGATGAACTCTGCCACCTGGGTCTGCGCGGCCGGCAACGCACGCGCGACCAGTCGCTGGGTGGCGCGCTGCACGCGAGAGGCAGCGGCGGGGTCGTGGGCGAGCATCTCGCCGAGCGAGCGGACCGCGTCCTCCAGCAGCGTCGCCGTATGCCCGCCGGGACGGGCGGCGTCGGCTTCCAGCGCGGCGCGCAGACGTGCCCAGATATCCCAGCTCCAGGCCTGCACCGTGTGGTGGCCCAGCACGCGGCCGAGGGCGCGCCCGAGTTCGGCGGCGCGCTCCGGGTCGGTCTCGAACAGATCGATCTCCCGCCGGACCCAGGTGTCAAAGGCGTCGCGCACCTCCGAGCCTTCCGGGTCCATCTTGTCCATCTCGGCATTGACCGTGGCCAGCAGCCTGGTCGCGACCGTCGCCCCAAGCGCCCAGCCGACCAGCCGGCCGCCCTGGTCCCTGACCCGGTCCTCGATCAGGCGGCGCAGCTGGTCCTCCTTCTCCCGCATGCCCTCCCGCAATTTGACGAGCAGGAATCCCAGCACCTCCTGATGACGGCCGCCTTCGACGAGGCCGCGCAACGCCCTGGCCAGGACGCGGCCGGCGGCGGGGCCGCTGACCATGCGGGGGACGAGCCGGCCCAGGATGCGGCGCGCGCGCCCATCCTCCACGCTGGCCAGGACGCGCGGCAGGGTGCCGGCCAGCGTGCGCGCGAGCGGTCTGACAAGTTCGTCGTTGGTCAGCAGGTCACGCAGCAGCCCCGGCACATCCAGCCGGCCGAGCAGGCGGGCCACCTCCTCCTCGGTCACCACGTGGCGGGCGAAAAAGCGGCCCAGCGCCTGACCCAACCGCATTTTTTCATGCGGGATGATGGCGGTGTGCGGAATAGGCAAACCCAGCGGGTGGCGAAACAGGGCGGTGACCGCGAACCAATCGGCGATGCCGCCCACGAATCCGGCCTTGGCCGCGGCCTGCAGCAACTGCGTCCAGTAGGTGCGGGGAAGGTAGAAGCTGCCGATGGTGAGTGCGGCCATCATCAGCAGCAGGCACGTCGCCACCGCGCGATAGCGCGCCAGCGTGCGTCGGGCTGGCGCGTCTGGGTCGGGGGGGCTGGTCATCCGGCCCGGAAGCTAGAGCGCGCGCCGCCCGGTTGCCAGCTTTCGCCCGCCGCCGAGGCGAGCGGCTCCCATCAAACAGCCGCGGCCGCTTTGGCGCGCACGGCTAACGGGCGGAGCCAGGCCGACGGGGTGCCCGCCAGGCTCACAATGACCGATCCGCGCCGCACCGCGCCAGCACCTCGATCTCGATACGCATCCTTGGATCGGACAATCCGGCAACCATCATCGTGGCCGCCGGTGGGTGATCGCCGAAACACGCGCGCAACACCGGCCAGCACGGCTCGAAATCCGCCCGATCGGGCAGCAGGTAGCGCACGCGCACCACGTCGGCGAAGCTCGCCCCGGCTTCGGCCAGCGCTGCGCCGATGTTGCGCAGCGCCTGCTCCGCCTGCGCCACGACGTCGTCTGCGATGGTCATTGTGGCGTAATCGAAGCCGGTGGTGCCGCTGACGAAAACCCAGTCGCCATCCACCACGGCGCGGGCGTAGCCGATGTTGCGCTCGAACGTGGAGCCGGAGGTGATCCGGCGCCGCGTCACTTCTTGCAGGGATAGGCGGCGGCGAACGCCCGGGTCGCGATCGTGCCGGCCTTGAGCGACTGGTCCTCGGGGTGGGATCGCAGATAGGTGGTCAGCACATCGCGCAACTCGGTGCCGGTGGAGGTGCGGGGGATGCAGGCCAGCGCATGCTCGCGCCCGCCCGCCTCGATCGCGTCGCCGAACCCGTCCACATAGGCATCGCAGGCGGCAGCCTGCTTGGCCGTGCAGGCCGACATCAGCGTGCGGCCGGTCACGTTGGACACGCGCTGAGCCTGGGCGGCGCCGCAGGTGGCAAGGCAGGCGGCAGCGAAGACGGCGGCACGGATCATGTCGGCAAGATCTCCACGGAAAAACGTTCGATCACCTGATTGGCCAGTAGCCGGCGCGCCATCGCCTCGGCTTGGCCACGCGCGGCGTCCGGGTCGGTTGCATCGAGCTCCAGCTCGATCACCTTGCCGGCGCGGACCTCGCCGACACCGGAAAACCCCAGATTGCCAAGCGCGTGCCCGATGGCGCGTCCCTGTGGGTCCAGCACGCCATCCTTCAACATGACCGTCACGCGGGCTTTCACTGAACCCTGCTTGAAGTGACGGGTGCGAAAACGTGGCATGGCGAGTCAGCTGGCGTGTGCGCGCGAGCACCGGAGCGGAGTGGCCTATAGGCCATGAGCACCGGAGCACAGCGCGCACGCGCCAGATGGCCGCCAGGGCGCGTTTTCACTGCATAAGCTCCGGGCCCTTCATATCCCGCATCCCCGCCTCGGGCAGGATGCCCAGACGCTTGGCCACCTCCTGATACGCCTCCTCGACCCGGCCGAGATCGCGGCGGAAGCGGTCCTTGTCCATCTTCTCGTTGGTTTTGCTGTCCCACAGACGGCAATTATCGGGGCTGATCTCGTCGGCCAGCACCACGCGCATGTCCTCGCCTTCCCATAGGCGGCCGAATTCGAGCTTGAAGTCCACGAGCGTGATGCCCACGCCCAGGAACAGCCCGGTCAGGAAATCGTTGGTGCGCAGCGTCATCGCCACGATGTCGTCCATGTCCATCGTATTGGCCCAGCCGAAGGCGGTGATGTGCTCCTCGGCCACGATCGGGTCGCCCAGCGCGTCGTTCTTGTAATAGTATTCGATGATGCTGCGCGGCAGGCGGGTGCCCTCGGGAATGCCCAGCCGTGTGCAGATACTGCCGGCGGCCACGTTGCGGACCACCACTTCGAGCGGGATGATCTCCACCTCGCGGATCAGTTGCTCGCGCATGTTCAGGCGGCGGACGAAATGGTTGGGGATGCCGATCTCGGCCAGCCGCATCATCAGGTATTCGCTGATCCGGTTGTTCAGCACGCCCTTGCCGGTGATGATGCCTTTCTTGGTGCCGTTCCCGGCGGTGGCGTCGTCCTTGAAATACTGGACCAGGGTTCCCGGCTCCGGCCCCTCGAACAGGATTTTCGCCTTCCCCTCGTAGAGCTGCCGCCGTCTGGCCATCCACCGTCTCCCGCCACGGGCGGCCTATAGCAGCAAACGGGGCAGACGCCATGCCCGGGCCGAATGAGAGAACTGGGCGGGATCTCTCCCGCCCAGTTCCACCAGATGGTTACGACGTACGGGTTACTGCGTGAACGAGGGCAGCGCCTTGCCGACGTCGATCGAGCCCCAGCCGGTGCAGTTGTCGTAGCCCGGGCCGGCGACGTAGCCAGGCCCACTCCCGTTCTTGTTGTTGCCCTTCGTCACGTCGTGGAAATTCGTCTTCTTCTCGCCCAGCGAGTAGATGAGCGGGTTGAGGAAGCCGAGCCGTGCCTTGCCGGCCGCCACGCGGTCACCATTGAAGATCGTCGCCCACGCCGCCCAGACCGGCGCCGAAACGCTGGTGCCGCCGATGCCGAGCCACCCGCCGTTGTCACTCGAGTAGATCGAGACCGGCGAATTGATGTCGTCAGCCACCGCCGCGATGTCAGGCACGTTGCGCTTGGTGGAGGAGCCTCCATTCGCCTTGGCCACCGAAACACCGTTGACGACCTGCCAGGACGGTATCTTCCACACGCTCGATACGCCGCCGCCGGTCGCCGCACCCTGCTGCGCTTCGGTGTTCCACACGACCTCGCCGGCATACGCCTCTCCGGCCTTGGTCATCAGGTCGGTTCCGCCCACGCTGGTGAGCAGCGGCTGCGATCCTGGATCGGGGGCGTGCAGGCCGGAGCCGGTGCGGCCGGACGCGCCCTGATCGCCGGCGCTGGCAAACACGCTGATGCCCTGGGTCTGCAGCTGGATCAGCGCCTTGCCCTCGGCCTTGATCGCGGTGGTGCCCTGCTGCACCTCGTCCTGGCCGTAGGAAATGCTGAACACGCTCGCCTTGTTGTCCTGCGCGACAAGGTTGATGCCGTCGAGCAGCGCGGTCTGGAAGCTGTCCTTGTTGTCCTCATAGACAATGATGTTGCTGACCAGCGGGTTCAGCCCGATCACCATCTCGACATCGAGGTCGGCCTCAATCTCCGCGCCGTTGCCGCTGACACCGGTGCTCGATCCGTTGATGCCGACCTGCTGGTTCGGCACGTTCGGCAGCTTGTAGGCCTTCTCGAAGGTGGTCAGGTCGGACTGCTTGTAGCCGTCCTGCTCGAATATCGCGATCACCTCGGTCTTGCCGCCCTTCTGCGCCGGAATATCGTACGCAGTCTTGAGGTCGGCCGGAGCATAACCGGAGCCCTGCACGCCCGTGCCGACATCCGGATGCGTCTCGGGGCGGCGATAGAGCAGGCCGAGCTTGGCCTGGCTCGTCAGCCCGATGACGCCCTCGACCCGGCCCACCAGCGCGTCAGGCAGTCGCGGCGCGTTGGTCACCGTGTAGCCATCGCCGCGCGGCGTGGAAAAGCTCAGGAAATGCGTGCCGAACAGGGACGCGAACTGCGCCGCCGTGCCGCCCAGCGAGATCTCGGCGCGGCTGTCGAGACGCGGGCCGACGCTCAAGCCCTGCTGCGCCGCCCAGCTCCGCAGCGCCTCGTAGGTCGCCGCGTCGCCGCCGAAGCGCGCTCCGAACTCGGCCGGCGTCAGGAAGTGGCCGTATTGCGGAGTGCCGGGCGTGGACACCGCCTTGCCATAGGCGCGCGCGCCCGCTTCGTCACGCAGCGGGAGGGAGAGGATCACCCGCATCGGGGCGTCTTCGCGCATGGCCGAAAGCGTCACTCCCTCGGGCGCACCGGAGAGCGCGAACACATCGGCATTCGCGGCGAAGGCCGGCGAGAAGATGGCTGCCGCGACGGGCAAGCTGCAGGCAAGAAGCAGACGGCGCACTGACACTATACAGTCCTCACGAGATTGATGCCGCGAGAACACTGAAACGGTTTCGTGGCGGCCCGCAACAGTGAAATATGTATGTCAACGCGCTCAATATCGTTGACAGATGTCGATCCGAGACGACTAGCCACCATATCACTCTGCGTATTTCTACCGGCGATAGGCGATTGGGTCGGTTGTTCGCGAGTGACTTCATTGGGCGCAGGCCACGCCGCACGCCAGGCGAGATGGGCGGATCTTTCGACCCGCCTATCGGCGCGAGGCTACTTGGTAATCGTCGGCAGGAACTTGGCGACATCCAACGAGCCGAAGCCGGTCACGTTGTCATAGCCCTTGCCCGCCTTGAAGCCGGGGTTGCCGTTGTTGCCGACCGTGATGTCGTGGAAGCCTGTCTCGGTCACGCCCAGCTTGTAGAGGAGCGGGTTGAAGTAGCCGATACGGGCCAGCCCCGCCTGCACGCGCGCCGCGTTGATCAGCGTGGCGAACCCGCCCCAGATCGGCGAGGACAGGCTGGTACCGCCATAAACCTGCCAGCCGCCCTCATGGCTGAGATAGATGGCGTAGCCGGTGTTGGGGTCGGCCACGGCCGCGATGTCGGGCACGTTGCGCATCGTGGACGAGCCGCCGTTCTTCTTGGCGACCGAGACGCCGTTGACGACCTGCCAGCTCGGGATCGTCCAGAACTCGCTCACGCCGCCGCCCGTGCCGCTCCACACCGTCTCGGACATCCAGTCCTGGTTGGCCTGGTTGGTGTCCAGCGTCGTGCCGCCGACACAGGTGACCAAAGGCTGCGATCCCGGATCCGGGGCGTTCAGCCCGCTGCCGCTGCGGCCCGCCGCGCCGTCGTCGCCGGAGCTGACGAAGACGGTCTGGCCTTGGGTCTGCAACTGCATCAACGCGGTGTTTTCCGCGTTCGCACCAGCCTGTCCCTGCATCTTCTCGTCGATGCCGTAGGAGACGCTGATGACCTTGGCCGTGTTGTCCTGCGCCATCGCGTTGAACGCGTTGACCAGTTGCGTGCTGAAGGCGCCCTTGCCGTCCTCATAGACGATGATCTTGGAGAGGGCCGGGTTGATCGCGCTGGCGGAGTCGAAATCCAGTGCGGATTCGATGTCGATCCCGTTGGCGACCGGCGTCGTGGACTGGCCGTCAACAGATCGCGGCATGACCGGAATGGCCGGAAGCTTGAAGTACTTCTGATAGAAGGTGACGTCCTTCTTGAAGAAGCCGCCCTCCTCGAACAGCCCCAGCACCTCCGTCTTGCCGCCAACCTGGGCCGGCACGTCATAGGCGGTCTCGATGTCCTTGGGCGCGAAGCCGCCGTCGGGCCCGGTGCCCTGCTCGTTCGGCGCCACCCCGTCCACCCGCTTACGCAGCAGCGGCGCGTAATGGGCAGCGCTCGACAGGCCGACCACGCCGTCGATCTTGCCGGCCAGTGCGTCCGGCACGCGCGGCGTGTTCAGCATGACGTAGCCGTCACCATGCTCGGGCGTGGTGAACCCGGCGAAACGGGTGGAGAACAGCCGGGCGAACTGCGCCGCGGTTCCGCCAAGCGAGATGATCGCCCGGCTTTCGACACGCTCGCCCACGGTCAGGCCCTGGGCAACCGCCCAGTTGCGCAGGAAGTCGTAGGCGGCAGAGTCGGCCCCGAACCGCGCGCCGAATTCCTTGGGTGTCAGGTAATGCCCATACAGCTTGCTGTCCGGGTCGGAGACCGCCACGCCGTATGCCTCGGCGCCCGCGCGGTCTCTCAAGGGCAGGGTCAGGATCACCGTCATCGGCGCGGCGTCGGGCATGGCAGCCATCTTCACCCCAGCCGGGGCGGCCACGTTGTCGAAGGCGACATCGGGGGCGGCGGCGAACGCACCAGCACTGGCAAATAACGCCGCGCTTGGAAGGAGGGCTAAATACAACTTCTTCATCATCGTCTCACTGAATTGTTAGCCATTGCAGAGTGAAACTGTTTGATGCCTCCGTGCAATCACGAAATTCTGCACGAGACGGCACCCCTACGACTTGACACATCGCCATTCGCAACGACCGTTGGCTGGTCAGCCCCAATCTTCAGGGAGTGCCACAGGTTCGAACGCCGAGTGCGCCGGCTCGCCCCGTGTGCTGAGAAACAGCGTCTCGCGGCCAAGTGCCACCAGCGCGCTGTTGGCCGTGCCGAAACCCGAGAAGGGCGGGATGTTGATGGCCGCGTCGGAAGGCGGCGTGCTGTCGGCCAGCAAGGCGGGCCAGGTGGACCAGTCCGGAGGGTTCGGCGCCGGCGCCGCCCGGAAGCGCGGCAGGTTGCGGGCGACACGGGGGCTGGAGAAATCGTTCGGCTCGCGCGCGGTCACGACGTGGGTGCCGGGCGGCAGCGGGATCGACGCGACCCGGCCCTGGCCCGTGCCTCGCATGAAGATGGCGCCGGTCCGGTCGGCCAGGATCAGGTTGAAGCTGCGCCACTGGCCGGCATCGAGTTGGCCGATCGCCTCGGCTGCCTCCCGTGCAGAGGCGTGGCGCAACGCCATCAGCGGCAGTTCGCCCCGGCTGCGCTTGCCTGGCGCGGGACCCAGGCTGCCAAGCCGGTTGAGCACCGCCGCCACGACCCCGGCACGGTTGATGCCCAGCCAGGTCCCGCCGGCAAGCGTGTCCTGCCCGGCCACGACGTCCGGCTGGTCCGGCCAGTGCTGGCCCGGTGGCAGCCAGGGCCGGTCCAGCTTCTCGTCGCGGTTCGCGGCAAGCAGCAGCGGCCAGTCAGGGCGGGCGGCGATAGAGAGGACGACGGTGCACACGCTGATGTGACATGGGGAGGGGAGCGACCGATGCCAGAGACAGGCCGGCGAATGGCAACTTCTGTCTCCCACGCCTGCGGTCGTGCTCGCGCAGGTTATTGGACGAGCCGGTTTGGACCAACCGGGGGGGGCCGAATGGAGGCGGACCGC
>CAXUNK010000084.1:0-11650 GCA_964252425.1 uncultured Acetobacteraceae bacterium | reverse complement strand
CCTTCGAAATGGCCGCGCCGGCGTAGCCAGTAGGACAGGCCGATCCAGTAGACGGCACTGTCCCGGCGGGCGGCCCGCCAGGTCTGGCGGAAGCCGGCCAGGTCGAAGCTCCCGTCCAGCATGCCGGTCAGGACGGACGCATACAGCCCGGCTTGTTGCAGGGCGAGCATCGGCGCGTGGCCGCCCAGGCGCAGGCGCAGCTCGCCCAGCTTGTGGCGGGCGGTGATGCGGGCGGCGTGCAGGCCGTCGACCGTAGTGGGATCGTAGATCAGCCAGCCGCGGCGCAGGGGTGCGATGTCCTCCACCCTGTCCCAGCAGAAGCCCTGGTCGGCCGCGATCTCGTGCGCCTCGCGCGGCCAGCGGGCGTCGAACGGGGCGCGCTCCGGGTTGATGGAGACCTGCGGACAGACGGCGACCACGCTGTCCAACCCGAGCGCCTCGGAGAACGCCAGGGCGGCGAAACCGCCCATGCTGCCGCCGTAGCCCACGAGGCGAAGTCCGGAGAATGCCTGCCGTATGGCGCGCACGACCTCGGCCATCTCGGGGTGCTGGAACCAGTCGTTGCGCGCCGGGACCACGCAGACGGCGTTGATCCCGCGATGGGCAAAGAACGACTCGGCCGATGACGGGAGGTCGAGGCGCGGGTCCGGCCGCCAATACTCGAAATGCACCACTGCCCAGCCGGCGGCACCGGAGCGCAGGGCGCGGGCGCGATAGCGCTGGCCGTCGTGGATCGTGCTGACCGACGCGGTCGGTTGGGCGCGCATCGCGGCATTCTTCGCGCGCATGCCGGCCGGGGCAATGGCGCATCATTCCGCAGATGCTTTTGCTGCGCTGCACCATGTGGCCAGCCTGCATCACTGCGTCTTCGGCGCCTTGACGTGATTAGTGTGCGCACCCTACCGTCTATTCGTATCGAAGCCGGGCCGAGCGGGCGTCGGCGCTGTAGGACGTATCGGACCGGACGCAGAGCCGGCGGCGTGTTCAAGGCAAGATTGGGGGACGGCGTGAACAAGGCAAAGTCGCAGATCGGCCAGACGGAAACGGCGCGGGGGCGGATATCCGGACGCGCGATACTCATGGCTGGCGCGGCGCTGGCCCTTGTATCCGTGACGGAACAGGCGCGTGCATACGACACGACGGTGGGCGGCTGGCAGGTGAACGTCGATACGACGCTGTCCTCCAGCGTCGACATCCGCCTTTCGCCGATCGACTATAATTTCGTGGGCAGCGCGAATGGCGGCAAGTTCCTGCTGGCCAACAACGATAACGGCACGCTGAATTTCCGCGACGGCTCGCCGGTGGCCGCCGTTCAGCGCATCACCACCGAAGTGCAGGCCAAGCGCGACGATTACGGGTTCTTCGTCCGCGCCACGGGGTTCTACGATCCCGTCATCGAGGATTACGACACCGACTTCCAGCACCTCAGCCGCGCCGCGCGCGCCGATATCGGTGCCGACCTGCGGCTGCTGGACGCCTATGGCTTTGCGCGCCCCAGCCTGTTCGGCCACCCGTTCGACGTGCGCGTGGGCTCGCAGGCGCTGAACTGGGGCGAGAGCACGTTCATCCAGTTCGGTATCAACTCGGTCAACCCGCTGGACGTGACCGCGCTGCGCACGCCCGGCGCCGAGCTGCGCCAGGGCTTTCTGCCGATCCCCGTGGTCGATGTGAAGACCGAGCTGTTCGACGGATACACGCTGGAAGGTTTCTGGCAGTTCGCCTGGACGCGCAGCAAGCTGGAGCCGGACGGCTCGTTTTTTGGCAACAACGATACGCTGCTGGACGGCGGCAAGTACGGTAACCTGCGCAACGATTTTCCCGACAATGTGCAGAGCATCTACGGCATCAACGTCGCCGCCGGCGATATCTTCGGCGCCTCGCTGAACCGCTCGCTCGACCGGCATCCGACGACGCTGGACGAGTTCGGCTTCGCGCTGCGCAAGACCTTCGCGTCCCTCGACGATGCCGAGTTCGGGCTGTATTTCGAAAATTACCATAGCCGGACGCCGTTCGGCTCCGACCGCACCGGGGCGTCGGTCGTCAACGGCGTGCCCCGGGCGTTCTTCAACGGTGTCTTCGGCGACCTGCCCGATCCGATCGGCCTGGCCGTCAGTCCGCCCGGCAAGAACGCCTATGCGCGCAACACATACACGGCGACGGCCTCGTTTTTCGCCGACTACCCGAAGGACATCCACCTCGTCGGCGTGAGCTGGAACTTCACGGGTCCCGCCGGCGTGGCCTTGCAGGGCGAACTGTCCAGCCGCCTCAATCAGCCGATCCAGCTCGCGGCCTCCGATCTTGCTCTGGCGGTCAGCGTTCCGGCCATCCGCCAGACGCAGCCGATATCGCCCGCCGCCCTCGGCTCGGCGCTGGCTCAGGCGTGCGCGGACCCGACCATCCAGCTCGCCGGCGGCTGCAACAATATCGGCTTCAACCAGATCATCGACGGCTGGAAGCGCTACCCGGTCATTCAGGCGCAGACCACTGCCACCAAGCTGTGGAACTCCATCCCCAGCCTGAGCATCAACAGCATCGCGCTGGTGGGCGAGATCGGCTTCGACTACGTCGCGAACTTCCCCAAGGAGCGCGGCGTGTTCGATGCAGCCTACACGACCGACGTGAACTCCGCCTTCGTGACGGCGGCCACTGTCGATAGCAACACGCGGCTGTCCACCAAGGGGCTGCCCAGCCAGTTCTCCGGCGCCTACACGATCGCCACCATCATCGATATGCCCAACGTCCTGCCGTATGCGATCGACATGAAGCCCACGATCGCGCTCACGCATGACTTCGTGGGCACCAGCCCGGTGGGCGTGAACGTCTTCGTGCAGAACACCGCGGCGGCCAGCTTCGGCGTGACCTTCAACTATCTGCAGGCCTGGAGCCTCGGCGTGCAATATACCAACCACTTCCCGCTGTTCGACGCGGGCAAGTTCTATGGCCTGCAGGACCGCGACTTCTTCTCGGCCGTGCTGTCGTACGAGTTCTGATGCGGGGGTGGGAACGGGCGGGGCGTCTGGCACTTTAGGCCAATGCTCGGCGCCCAACCCCCCCGGCCGCGGCTTGGCAGTCGGGGCAGAAATCCGGCTAAACGGGTCCCCAAAGTTTTTTTGGAGAGGGCCTGTCCCTTGAGAGTGTGCCGTGCCGGCCTGGCTATCCTGTCCGTGCTTGCCACCGGCGCCCATGCCGCCCCCTCCGCCCCGCCGCCCAGCGGAACCGATCAGGCGCTCTGGCGGGCCAGCCATGGCGTTCTGCTGACGGTGACGCGGGCGGGCACGAGGCTGGTGGCCGCCGGCGACCGCGGCACCATCCTGCTGTCCGACGACCAGGGGACGAGCTGGACGCTGGCCCGAAGCGGGACGAACGGGTTGCTGACCTCGGCGGTGTTCACCAGCCCCAAGGAGGGGTGGATGGTGGGGCAGGACTCGACCATCCTGCACAGCAGCGATGCCGGCGCGCATTGGACCACGCAGATGAGCGATGCCGCGCAGGACCAGGCGCTGTTCTCGGTGGCGAGCCTTGGGCCGGGCCATCTGATCGCCAGCGGGGCTTACGCTCTTCTGCTGGAATCGGAGAATGCCGGGGCCAACTGGACGCCGATCAAGCTGCAGAACCTGGACGAGGATTACCACCTGAACTGCGTGGTGGTGCGCGGGGATGACGTGGTCGTCACCGGCGAGGCCGGCCACGCCTTCCTCCGCCACGGGGCGGCCTGGACGCCGGTGCCGGTGCCCTATGACGGCTCGCAGTTCGGCTGCCTGACCGACCGGGCCGGCAACGTGTACAGCTTCGGGCTGCGCGGCAGCCTGTTCGTCTCGGCCGCACCCGAGGCGGGGGCCGGGTTTTCCCCCTGGCGGCGGATCGACACGGGCGAGCAGCGGTCGATCTTCGGCGGCACGCTGCTGGCCGACGGGCTGATCGCGCTGGTGGGCAGCAACGGGCTGGTCATGCTGTTCGACCCGCAGACCGGCGCCAAGCGCACCCTGCCGGCGCCGAGCGGCGGCACGCTCTCGGGGGTGGCGGAAGCGGCAAACGGCAGATGGGTGGTGGTGGGCGATGACGGGGTGCACGTCATGGACCCGACGGCGATGAACCAGCCCGGCGCGGAGGTGACGCAATGATCGGGTTCTTGGAGCGCACGCTGTTCGGCCATCGCCGCAAGGTTCTGACGCTGTTCGTGCTGGTGACGGCGGCGCTGGGCGTGTTCACGGTGCGCGTGCACCCCGACGCGGCGTTCGACAAGCTGCTGCCGTCGCACAACCGCTACATCGACACCTATAAGCGGGTGGAGACGCAGTTTGGCGGCGGCAACGTTCTGCTGATCTCGCTGGAGGCCAAGAACGGCGACATCTTCTCGGCCGCCTATCTGGACGCGCTGCGTCGGCTGACCGACGACGTGTTCTTCCTGCCGGGGGTGGACCGCACCCATGTCAGCAGCCTGTTCACGCCGGATACGCGCTTTGCCGAGGTGGTGGAGGGCGGCTTCAACGGCGGCCCGGTGATCCCGGCGACGTTCAAGCCCGACGCACACGGGTTCGGGACGCTGAAGGCCAACATCTACAAATCCGGCATACTCGGCCGGCTGGTCGCCAACAACTTCAAGAGCGCGGTGGTCAGCGCCAAGTTGAACGACGTCAACCCGCAGACCGGCGCGCATCTCGATTACGGCAAGTTCGCCGACGAGCTCGATTCCATCATTCGCGCCAAATACAACACGGCCAACACCCAGGTGCACATACTCGGCTTCGCGCAGGCGATCGGCGATATCGAGCACGGGGCGCAGGTGATCGTCGTGTTCTTCGGCATCGCGTTGGCGGTGGCCGCCGTGCTGCTCTACATCGTGTCGCGCTCGCTGTATCTCACGGTGGCCGCGCTCGCGTGTTCGCTGATTGCGGTGATGTGGCAGTTGGGGATCATCACCGCGCTCGGCTTCGGCATCGACCCGATTTCGGTGCTGATCCCGTTCCTGATCCTGGCCATCGGCGTCAGCCACGGCGTGCAGATCGCGTTGTCGAATGTGCGTCTGGTGGGCGAGGGCAAGAGCTCGCTCGATGCGGCGCGCGGCAGTTTCCATAACCTGCTCGAGCCGGGTGCGGTGGCGCTGTGCCTGGCGGTGCTGACCTTCGTGACGGTCACCACCATACCGGTGCCCGCGATCCGCGAGCTGGCGCTGACGGCGGCGATCGGCATTGCGGTGCTGGCGGTGACCAACCTGATGGTGCTGCCGGTGATCGCGAGTTTCGCCGGCGTATCGCGCGGGCGGATCGAGGCGGCGCAGCGCGGGGCGGCGCGGTTCGAAGGGTTCTGGCGCGCGCTGGCCAGCCTTGTCGCGCCGCGGTCGGCGGTGGCGATCTGCCTGGCGACGCTGGCGGTGGTGTGCGGCGCGTTGCTGCTGGGACAGCCGGTGGTGGGCGACCTGCATGTGGGCGTGCCGGAGTTGCGCCCGGACAGCCGCAACAACCGGGACGCCGCGTTCTTTCAGAACAACTACTCGATCGGCGTGGACGTTTTGCAGGTGTTCGCCGAGGGGCCGGCGAACTCCTGTCTGGACTACAACACTGTCACCCGGATCGACGATCTGGACCATCGCCTGCAGGGTGTGCCCGGCGTGCGCAGCACGTTGTTCATGGGCCATCTGATGCGGCTGGTGAACGTGCAGTTCAACGAGGGCAACCCGAAATTCAACTACCTGCCGCATGACAGCCGCGTGCTGGGGCGCGACAGCTCGGCGTTCGAGGCTTCGGCGGGGCTGGCCAACAACGACTGTTCGGCCATGCCGCTGATCATCTTCCTGACCGACCACAAGGCGGGCACGATCGACCGGGTGATCCGCACGATCGAGGCGTTTGCGGCGACGCCGTCCAAGACGAAGCTGCGTCTGGAGCTGGCGGCGGGCAATGCGGGCGTGATCGGGGCCACCAACATGGTGGTCGAGCAGGCGCAGTTGCCGATGCTGGGCCTGGTGTACGGCATGATCATCGTGATCTGCCTGGTGGTGTTCCGGTCGGTGCGCGCGGCACTGTGCATCGTGCTGCCGCTGGCCGCCGTCTCCATTCTGGCGAACGCGGCGATGAGCGTGCTGGGGATCGGGCTGAAGCTCTCGACGCTGCCGGTGACGGCTTTGGGCGTGGGCATCGGCGTCGATTACGGCATCTACAAGTTTTCGCGCCTGTCCTACTACATGCGCCGCGGCTACACGCTGAACGCCGCGTATATCCAGACGCTGCGCGAGACGGGGTCGGCGGTGATCTTCACCGGCCTGTCGCTGTCAATCGGTGTCGCCACCTGGGCGTTCTCGCCGCTGCAGTTTCAGGCGGACATGGGCATGCTGTTGACGTTCATGTTCTTCATGAATATGGCGGGTGCGATCGTGGTGCTGCCGGCGATCATCGGGGTGATGGATCTGCTGGTGCCGCAGAAGCACCCGGGCGACATTGCGGCGGCGCTGGAGCCGGAGCATGGGGGGTGAGCAGGCTTACTCGCATCGGCTTCGGGAGGCCGTGCAATCGCGCCCTTGGCGCTTACACTCCGTCGAACACCGCTTGCGCAGCAGCTAGGACCATGTGGACCATCGCCATGTTCTTGCGCATGTCTGCAGCCGTTTCGGGTGCCGCGTCACTTTCACGGGGATAACCAGGCGGAAGCAGAAGAACGACGTGGTCGTTCTGATCGGGGGGAATTGGGTGGCCGGGTCCGCCGTGACTTCCGTGATGGGTTGTTGGACTCGTTTCGGCCGATCGAGGCCCGTGTGCGACGAAGTCATTGTCCAGATAGCATCCTTTGGGAAGCACGATAGTCGCTGTAATCTTGACGTACTCGCTCACTGCAACCTCCATCATGGCAAGCAAAGACCGCGTTACGCAAAGGTCGAGTCATCACACGCTGTGTCAGATCGGTCGTCTGTCGATAAAGGGCTTGCCGGCATTGGCCCATGCTTCCTCGCCACCGCGATACCAGCCGACATTGCGAAAACCTGCTTGTAAGAGCGCCTCAACCGCAGTGACCGGCGTGCACCCGTATGCGCCATTCCCCATGACAATAATGGACGTGTCCACTCCCTTGATAGCACGGTCTTTTGAAACGTGCACGACATAATCCTCGGCTTTCTCATTCTCCTTTGTGTAGTCGTACCAGATCGCGGTGGGCGGGCTTGCGGCGCCCTCGGACAAGTCGAAAAGTAGAACATCGTTGGTTGTGCGCAGCTTCACGCCGACCGTTGCCGTGTCGAGCAAGGCCGCGCCGGCTACTTTGGCCGGCGTCGCGCCGTATTCGCCACCGTTGCAGGTCTCCGTTGAGCTGTCTGCTCCGGCGTGTTCGTCCGCGACAAAGGGCATTCCGGCGACGTGGAGGGCATCCAAGAGCGGCTTCATGCCCGGGTAGGCAGCATCCTGCTTCGTGAACTGGGCACCCACACGCCACACGGTCCGGTGCGGCCACACACGTTCGTAGTCAAGGTAGCGGCTATGGGCCTCGTCATGATCGTGCAACATCTCGAGCGCCGCTATGAGCATCAGCGAGCCGAACTCGTCCCGCCCCATACTGTCTTGCGAACGATCGGGGAGGAAGTCCGAGAGTGCTTGCAGAAGCTCATCGACCGCCGACTTCGCGGATCCCTGCAGCAGGTAGATGTATCCGAGCGTCAAGTGGCGGCCCCGTGTCTTGGGACCGATGGGATTGAGCCGAAGCAGGACTTTCAGGTGTGTGACGGCTTCGTCGAGATGCCCAAGCTTGCGGGCGCAGTCCGCCAGAGTGCCTTCGGCGCTCACGTTGGAGGGTTCTATGGCAAGCGCATTGCCGGCCATGATGTTCGCGTTTGCGCAGTCACCGGTGATCTCCAGGCGGTGCGCCTCTGCCGCGATAGCCTGTGAATGTGTGGGTGAAAGCGTGAGCGCGTTCGCTATGACCGCCTTGGCTTCGACCATGTCGTGGGCCCGATCGGCATCGTCGGTGTTGTGCACCTTGGTGATCAGCACAGCCCCCAACTCCGCCAGAGCGTCGGCGAAATCCGGCTGATCCTTGACCGCCTGCTCCAATAGATGTTGTGCCTCAGTGAGGCTGGCCAGCGTTTCGCTTACGTCCAGCATGGCACGCGCCCTGTAGAACTGGTCGAGCGCATCGGGTGCGTCCGGCCGGTCGCGCCACGAGCGACTGCCGACGATCTGGATCAACTGGAAGCGGAGTTCTGCGGCCAGCTGACGGACGATCGTGTCGCGAACCTCGCCTATGTGGCCGTCATTGGCCGAGAATCGCAGAGTCCATAGTTGAGACCCGTTGGTGCCATCCACGAGTTGGGCGTTCACGTGGTAGGCGGAATCCTCTCTGATGATGCTGCCTTCGACGATGTAGCGGACGCGAAGTGCCGCCGCGATCTGCCGCACGTCGGCCGGCTTCCGGCGCCAAACCTCGGCACTTTCGCGGGCGATGACGGTGCTGGCGGGTATGTGTGCAAGGTCGGTGATCAGATCGTCCGTCAGCGCGTCTGCCAAGTAGGCCTGGGCGGGGTCGGCGCTCAGGCTGCGAAACGGCAGGACCGCGATCGACAGACGGGGCGCGTTGGGGGTGGAGCGCCAGACGAGTGCGGCGCCGCCCAGCACTATGATCAGGATGACGGCTAATCCCGCCGTTCGCACCACCCAATTCGTAAGACGGAACGTGGACTCGGTGGACGGCCCCGGTGGTGCGGTGGGGGGTGAGGACTCGGCGCTGTCGATTGAGGTCGGCGGCAGTGCGGGGCTAGGCGGTTTGACGAGCTCGCCGGTGAACATGTAGCCGCGTCCGGGGACCGTCACGATCAGGCCGCCGCCGTTCGGGCCGCTATCGTCCAGCGCCTTGCGCAGGTTGGAGATCTGCACGGCCAGGTTGCCGTCGCTGACCGTGCTGCCGGCCCAGACGCCGGCGAAGATCTCCTCCTTGCCGACCGGACGGCCGCGGCGTTCGACCAGGAAGACAAGCAGGTCGAAGCCGCGTCCGTGCACCGCCATCGGCGTGCCGTGGGCGCACAGCATCCGGCGCTGCACGTCGAGCTGCCAGCAGCCGAAACAGATTTTTCCAGATGCAGTCGGCATCGGGATGCTCCAGCGGCGCCATAGCCGCACGCGACGCGGGATTAGCGCAGCGACGTGCCGCGCTCAACACCGCACCAGTTGCGACGGCCACGCAGCCATGCACGAAGCGCGCGAGCCACACGGGCGGGCGCACTCGATCAGGATTAATCCTGCCAGAATACGAAGGTATTCTCACAGCTAATGGCAGGAAATTAAAAGGTTAATCCCGCTTTACAACGATTAGCAGCGATTCATGCAGGTGCCGCAGGGAACGTCGGTTACCGATCTGGACGTCGCCCCGGACTGCCGGGCCGCCAGCCGGAAGACCCGGTTGATCCACACGATGCAACGGAGACCATCATGCACAAGTCCCTCGCCCTCGCCGCGCTCCTCGCCGCTCTGCCCGCCGCCCTGCCGGCCCGGGCCCAAGAGCGTGACGTGCGCACCATCACGGTCGATTACAGCGATCTCAACCTGTCTTCGCCGGCCGGCGTGGCCGCGCTTCGCCATCGCCTGTCGATCGCGAGCCGCAATGTCTGCGGCGAGAACGATGGGCGCGAACTGGCGGTTACCGCCGACATGCTCGCCTGCCGCGATGCCTCGCTGAAGAAGGCGATGGCCGATTTCAGCCAGGTCCTGGCCAGCGCGCAAAGCCGGCACAGCACGGTGGTCGCGTCCATCGCCCCGAACTGAACCGAACCGAACCGAACCGACATACGAGACGGCGTCTCATTCAACCTAGCGGAGAACACCATGAAACCGTTACACGCGGCCTTCGCGGCTGCTGTGATCACGATGTCGGCGGCCGCCGCACCTGCGAAGGCCGCAGACCGCGAGACCCAATCGATCAAGGTCGACTACAGCGACCTTGACCTGTCCTCAAGGGCCGGCGTGAACGCGCTGCGCCACCGCCTGGTCGCGGCCAGCCGGGACGTGTGCGGGGAGGGCGACGTTCGGCAGGCGGACGCGCCCGACCAGCGGGCGTGTCGAGAAGCCGCGCTGCAAGATGCGTTGCGTGATCTGCGTCGTGTCGTGGCCAGCGTGCCGGCGCAGCATGACACGGCGGTGGCCTCGGTCTCGCCGAGGTGATGCCAGTGACGCGGCGCTCCGGACTAGGCCGGGGCGCCGCAATGCTGTCTGGAGGTTGACACGTCGCAGGAGGAAGGAAGGCCTTCTTTTTCGAGAAAAAGAAGCAAAAAGCTTTTGCTCTGTTCGCCTGCAGTACGGCTCGCGCAGGTTCTGCCGGAGCGGTTTTGGCAGAAGCTGCGCGCGCACCACCGCAGGCGTGGGACTGCTTGCTTCAGGTTGGTATCACACACGCTCACCGATGCCCGAGCCGGCGCAAACCTTCGGTGGAGAAGTCGCGCAACGAAAGCTGCGTGCCGTTCAGCGTCGGCGCCTGCGGCTCCTGGCTGTGCAGGCCCTGCGCCAGATAGCGGTGCTGGTAGAGATCGATGTACTCGTAGCCGTCGGCGCCGAACCCCGGCACCTCGCTCGCCTGGAGCGGGAAGGCCATCGCGGTGCGCCAGAGGTTGCCGCGCCCGTCATAACGGTCCGAGATCAGCCCCTGCCAGCTATCCTCGTCCAGATAGATCGTGCGGCGTGTGTAGATGTGGCGGAACTCGGGTTTCAGCTTGGCCTCCACCACCCACACCCGATGCAGTTCGAAGCGTATGTAGCTGGGATTGAGCGACTGGCGGCCGATCAGGTCGCTGTAGCGCACCGACGGGTCCTGCAGGCGATAGGTGTTGTAGGGGACGTAGATCTCCTTCCGGCCGACCAGCGTCCAGGTGTAGCGGTCGAGCGCGCCGTTGAAGATGTCGTAATCGTCGACCGTCTCCAGCCCGTCGGTGTCGGTCAGCGGGGTGTCGTAGTCGATCTCCGGCGCGCGGCGCACGCGGCGCTCGCCGGGGTTGTAGGTCCAGGCCTCGCGCGCCTGGCTGTACGGGTCCAGATGGTTGACGACGAGTGCGAGCGCACCCGCGTCACGCGGCGGGGAGAGCACTTCCTGGCGGAACAGGCTGTCCCACTGGCGCGTGTTGTCGAAGCCGGCCGTGTTGTAGGGCAGCATGACGATCTCGTGCCATTTCTGCATTGCGTAATCGCCGGTCGGCGTGGAGATGACGTTGTCCACCACGCGGTCGATCTGCGAGCCGCGCCAGCGCAGGGCGTGGTTCCACATCGCCTCGGCACCGCTCTGCGGGACCGGGAAGGGTATCGAAAGCTGGGCGCCCTCAACCCCTTCGCCGTGGTGCACGAGATGCGCCCTGGTCATGTTGGCGACCGCGCTGTCGTAGATGTACTGGGGTGCCGCGAAGGTGCGGTGGGTCGGATAGACGTCCACATGGTAGCCGGGGATGGTGCGGATCAGCGCGATGGTGCCGGCCGCAAGCTTGTCGGCGTAGCGGTCGACATTGGCGGCGGTGATCTGAAACAGCGGGCGTTCGTGGGCGAACGGGTCGGGGCGCGACCGCATCGGCGCCGAGCTCTGCGCGGTGACCAGCCCGCCGGTCCAGGCGGGGATGGTGCCGTCGGCATTGCCGGCCTGGATGGCGCCCATCGGCGTCAGGCCGGGTCCTGCTCCGGCACGGGGCGCCGGACCGGGG
>CAXUNK010000083.1:0-11926 GCA_964252425.1 uncultured Acetobacteraceae bacterium | reverse complement strand
GGCGGCGGTGGCGCGCTGGTCGTAGGCGTCCACGATGCGGCCGACCAGCGGGTGGCGGACCACGTCGCGCGTGCCGAAGCGGGCGAAACCGATGCCGGCGACACCCTCCAGCGTCTCCACCGCGTCCCGCAGGCCGCTGCGCACGCCCGCCGGCAGGTCGATCTGGGTGAGGTCGCCGGTGATGACCATCCGGGTGCCCTCGCCCATGCGGGTCAGGAACATCTTCATCTGGGCTTCGGTGGTGTTCTGCGCTTCGTCCAGGATGACGAAGGCGTGGGCCAGGGTGCGGCCGCGCATGAAGGCGAGCGGGGCGACCTCGATCTCGCCGGTGCCCATGCGGCGGATCACCTGGTCGCCGGGCATCATGTCGTGCAGCGCGTCGTAGAGGGGGCGCAGATAGGGGTCGATCTTCTCCTTGAGGTCGCCGGGCAGGAAGCCCAGGCGCTCGCCGGCTTCGACGGCGGGGCGGCAGAGCACGATGCGTTCGACGCGGTTGGCGAGCAGCATGGCGACGGCCTGGGCCACGGCGAGGTAGGTCTTGCCGGTGCCGGCGGGGCCGAGCGCGAAGACCATCTCGTGGCGAGCGAGCGTGTCCATGTAGGCGGATTGGCCGGGGGAGCGGGGGCCGACGGCGCCGCGCCGGGTGCGTATGGCGGGCAGGTCCGAGAGCGGGAGGCGCGGATCCTCGTCGGCTGCGGCCTGCATGCGAATGGCCGCGTCCACATCGCCGGAGGCCACGCTCTGGCCCTGTTCGAGGCGGCGCCAGAGGCCGGTGAGTGCCGCTTGCGCCGCCTGCACGCGTTCCGGGTCGCCGCTGATCGCCACGCGGTTGCCTCTGCACGCCAGCCTCACGCCGAACCCCTGTTCTAGCCGCACCAGGTGCCTGTCGTGATCGCCGAGCAACAATGGCAGCAGGGCGTTGTCGTTGAACGCGAGCGTGGCGCGGCCCGGGGCGCCGTCAGCGGGGCGGGTGGCGAGGATCTGGGTCAAGCGCAGGCCTTCTCCTTTGGGGTGGCTCCGGACAGGGAATTGGTGTGTGCGGCGTCGATGTGCACTGGGATCTCCTGGCCGATCAGGTTTTCTGGCGCGGTCAGGTGGACGGGCTGCAGGTAGGGCGTGCGGCCGGCGATCTGGCCGGGGTGGCGGCCGGGGCCGGTGATCAGCACGGGCAAAGTGAGGCCGACGCAGCGCGCGTTGAACTCCGTCTGCTGGGCGCGGAGCAGGTCCTGCAGGGCATGGAGGCGCCGGTCCTTCTCCGGTTCCGGCACCTGGTTCGGCGCGCCGGCGGCAGGCGTGCCCGGGCGGGGGGAGTATTTGAAGCTGAAGGCCTGCGAGAAGCCCACTTGGCGGATAAGATTGAGGGTGGCCTGGAAATCCGCATCGGTCTCGCCGGGGTGGCCGACGATGAAGTCGGACGACATGGCGAGGTCGGGGCGGGCCGCGCGCAGTCTTTCCACCAGGCGCAGGTAGTCGGCGGCGGTGTGGCGGCGGTTCATGGCCGCGAGCACGCGGTCCGAGCCGGATTGCACGGGCAGATGCAGGAACGGCATGAGTTTGGGCAGGTCGGCATGGGCGGCGATGAGGTCGTCCGCCATGTCGCGCGGGTGGGAGGTGGTGTAGCGCAGGCGGGCCAGGCCCGGGATTTCGGCCAGCAGGCGCAGCAGGGTTGCGAGCGAGCTGGGCTGGCCGCCTGGTCCGGCGCCGTGCCAGGCGTTCACGTTCTGGCCGAGCAGAGTGATCTCGCGCACGCCGGCGCCCGCCATGTGGCGTGCTTCGGCGAGGATCGCGCCGGCCGGGCGACTGTATTCGGCGCCGCGCGTGTAGGGGACGACGCAGAACGAGCAGAATTTGTCGCAGCCTTCCTGGACGCTGAGAAAGGCGGTCAGTCCGCCTTCGGTCTGCGGGCCGGCGGCTTCGGGCAGGTGGTCGAACTTCGATTCGGGCGGGAAATCGGTGTCGATGACGGCGCCGGAGGCCCTGCTGGCCTGGGCCACCATCTCGGGCAGGCGGTGGTAGGTTTGCGGGCCGAGCACGATGTCCACGTAGGGGGCGCGGGCCAGGATCTCGGCGCCTTCGGCCTGCGCGACGCAGCCGGCGACGGCCAGGATGGTCGGCCGGCCTTGCTCGGCGCGCGCGGCCTTGATGACGCGGAGGCGGCCGAGTTCGGAGAAGACCTTTTCCGTCGCGCGGTCGCGTATGTGGCAGGTGTTGAGGATGACCATGTCGGCGTCCTCCGGCCCGTGGGCGGGGGCGTAGCCGAGCGGGGCCAGGACGTCGGCCATGCGGGCGCTGTCATACACGTTCATCTGGCAGCCCCAGGTAATGACGTGCAGACGCCTATGGGGGGCCGAGGCTGTTGGAGTGGGCAGGGTCATGGGACGGGTCATCCGGCTCGGGTCCGCCAGGGCGGAGAAGAGCGGAGCAATCGGTTCAGGCGTGCGCGCCGTCAACTCTGTCCCGTGCTTGGCAAACCGGACCCCCGATGATGGTGACAGATGGACAGCGGCGGCGAGTCCCGGTCAAGCGACGTTTTCGTCACCCGGCGGCGCGGTTCTGGCGCAGCGCGGCCGCACCATCCGCGACGCCTTGCCAGGCGGCCTGGCTGAGCGCCTTGCGCGAGGCGAAATCCTGCGGATCGAGCACGGGGTGGAACAGCAGGCTGACACGCTTGCCGCGCCACTGGGCGATCTTCCAGAAATGCGGCGCCAGGCTCATGTCGCCATACCAGGCGAAGACGTTGCGGCTGACCCGACCCACCGGCAGGCCGGCCAGGCGGTCGTAGACGACCGACACGGGCTGAATGAGCGGCGCGGCTTCCCCATAGGCGGCGGCGAAGAACGAGGAGTGGAACGGCAGCACGCGCGAGCCGTCCGAACTGGTGCCCTCGGGGAAGAGGATCAGGTCGTCTCCCGCGATCAGGCGTTGCTGCATGACGTCCCGTTCGCGGCCGATCCCCTGGCGGGAGCGGCTGACGAACACCGTGCGGCCGAGCCGCGCGATGGTGCCCACGATCGGCCAGCCTGCCACATCGTCCTTGGCGACAAAGCAGGCGTGCAGGTTGCCGCCCAAGGCCGGGATGTCGAGCCAGGATGAGTGGTTGCAGACATAGATGATCGGCCGGGATTGCCGGTGCGCTTGCCGGCCGGCGACGCGCACGTGCAGGCCGAGCAGGCGGGCGATGCTGGCCCAATAGAAGGCAGCGAACCGCACGCGGCCGCGGCCCGGCAGCAGGAGCAGCGCCGCCTGGACGATGCAGCACACCGGGGTGAACAGCAGCACGGCCAGCACCCGCCTGCAGGCCAGGAGCTGGCGCATCGTCTGCCCGCGCATACGGCTTGCCGGCATCGGCTCAGCCACCCGCTCGGGGACCGTGCGCGTATGAGCGCCGGCCAACGTGTTCAGAATCGTAACCATGAGCATGTCTGTAGGCGAAGTGTGGGGCAATTGCATGAACACAGTATTACCGTTGTGCGAAGCCGGTTCGACGCGGGACGTGCCGCTCGCCGGGGAGCCGTCGTAAGGCATTGATTAGTCATTTGACCGCAGAGTGGTTTTGGTTTCGAACAGGACGAGATCGGGCAGATGAACGCGATGACGGAAAGCCGGCTGACGGGCTGCGGCATGTGCCGGGAACGCGCCGATCTGTTTCCGTTCACGATGGCGTTCCAGCCAGTGGTCGATGTGCGGGACGGCCGAATCCACGCGCATGAGGCGCTGGTTCGCGGTCCGGCCGGCGAGTCCGCCGCCTCGGTTCTGGCGCAGGTGACCGACCTCAACCGCTATGCCTTCGATCAGGCCTGCCGTGTCAAGGCGATCGAGATGGCGGCCTCGCTGGGCATGACGGCTCGGCTGAACATCAACTTTCTGCCGAACGCGGTCTATGACCCGAAAGCCTGCATACAGCTGACCCTGAAAGCCGCCGCGCGGAGCGGTCACCCGATGGACCGCATCACCTTCGAGATCATCGAGTCCGAGCAGATCGTTGATGACGATCATCTCTGTCGAATCATCGCCGAATATAAACGACACGGCTTTTCCGTGGCGCTGGATGATTTCGGGACTGGGTATTCCGGATTGGCGCGCCTGGCGCGCCTGCAGCCGGACATCATCAAGCTCGACCGGGTCCTGATCGACGGCTGCGACCGGCACGCGTTGAAGCGGGAGATTTTGGCGGCGATGGCGGGGCTGTGCCGTTCGGCCGGCGTGCAGCTTGTGGCTGAGGGCATCGAGACAGCGGGTGAGCTGGAAGCGGTGCGCGCCGCAGGGATAGACTTCGTGCAGGGCTTCTTCTTCGCCAAGCCGGCGTTCGAACGTCTGGTGCAGACGGCCGAGCTACCTAGCCGCTAGCTGCTGACGGCCCGCCCCGCTCCATTGCGCGACGGGCGCGCGCCCGGCATCACCGGCGCATGCAGAACGTCACGCTTGAGCAGGTCCGCTACTGGGATACCGCCGACCGGCTGCGCGCCCACCGGTCGGAGTACGTGTTGCCGCGGCACGGCGTGTATCTGGACGGCAACTCGCTGGGGCCGGTGCCGCGCACCACGCCGCGGCGGCTGGCTCATGTGGCGGAGCAGGAGTGGGGCAGCAAGCTGATCGGCGGCTGGAGCGAGGGGTGGTTGGAGCTGCCGGCCCGGGTGGGAGCCAAGCTGGCGCCGCTGCTGGGCGCCGCCCCGGGCGAGGTCGTGGCGGCTGACAGCACGACCGTCAACCTGTTCAAGCTGTGCGCGGCGGCGCTGGCGCTCCGGCCGGGGCGGACGACCCTGCTGATGGAGGAGGCGAATTTCCCGACCGACCGGCACGTGGCTGATGGCCTGGCGCGGCTGGTGCCGGGTTTGCGCGTGCGTGCCGTGCCGGCCGTGCGGCTGATGGAGGGCATCGATGCCGATACCGCGTTGCTGCTCGTCTGCCACGTGCATTATCGCAGCGGGGCGCGGCACGACATGGCGGCGGTGAACGAGGCCGCGCGCGGCGCCGGCGCGCTTGTCGTGTGGGACCTGAGTCACAGCGCGGGCGCGGTCGAGCTGGCGCTGAACGCGGACGGAGCCGAGCTTGCCGTGGGCTGCGGCTACAAATTCCTCAATGGCGGACCTGGGGCGCCGGCCTTTTTGTATGTGGCCACGCATTTGCAGGATCAGGCGCGATCGCCCGTGCAGGGGTGGATCGGTCATGCGGCACCGTTCGAGTTCTCCGATGCGTTCGAGCCGGCGCCGGGGGTGGCGCGCTTCCAGGCGGGCACCCCGCCGGTGCTGGGGTTGGCGGCGCTGGAGGAGGGGGTGGAGGCGTTCTCCCGCGCCGACCGTACGCTGCTCTGGGCAAAATCCGCGCGGCTGTTCGATCTGTTCGCGGCTTGTCTGCCCGATCTGGAGCTGGCGACGCCGCGCGCGCCCTCGGCACGCGGCAGCCACATCGCGTTTCGCCACGGCGCGGCGGACCGCATCATGCGCGCGCTGATCGCACAAGGCATCACGGGCGATTTCCGACCGCCCGACATCCTGAGGTTCGGCCTGACGCCGCTCTATACCAGCTTCGAGGATATCTGGATCGCGGCCGACGCGATCCGGGCGGCATGCAGGGCGGCGTGACACGGGTGG
The DNA here is from genome assembly GCA_964252425.1 of uncultured Acetobacteraceae bacterium. Taxonomy (GTDB): domain Bacteria; phylum Pseudomonadota; class Alphaproteobacteria; order Acetobacterales; family Acetobacteraceae; genus BOG-908. The sequence continues at coordinate 6,335 of CAXUNK010000083.1, read as the reverse complement.
CGGCAAAGTCGTGCTGCCCTGAACGCGGTTATCTGTGGCGGTCGGCAGCAACTCGTTCAGACGCTCTGCGGTTCCTTCCGCCATCTTGCTTAGCACCTCGCACAACCAGGAACTGATCGAGATCGGCATGGACCTCGCCCGCGAAGCCGCGGTCCAAACCAGACACTACATGCAGCCCCACCCCACAACGCATCGCCACCGGCGCCCGCAAGGGCTGGCGACCGCAAGCCCCAAGCGAACTCTCCGGCTGACCCCGCCGGCCGCCGCCTCACCCCCGCATGCGGGCGATGTCCAGCAGCACGCCCGCCTCCAGCTCCTTCTCGTCGAGCCGGAAATGCACCAGGTCGCCGATGCTGACGATGCCGGCCAGCCTGCCGTCCTCCAGCACCGGCAGGTGCCGCACCCGGTTCAGCGTCATCTTGGCCATCACCGCTTCGATCCGGTCGGCAGCCACGCAGGTGATCACATGCGTGGTCATCAGCTCGCGCACCGGCATCGCCATGATGCCCATCCCGGTCTTGGCCAGCGACGTCACCAGGTCGCGCTCGGAGAAGATGCCGGCCAGCTTGCCCCACTGATCCTCCACCACCAGCGCCCCAACCCGCTTCTCGGCCAGCAGCCGCACGGCCGCCTCCACGGTGTCGGCCTCGCGCACGGTCGTGACCTGGGTGCCTTTGGCCCGCAGGATGTCCGATATCTGCATGTCCGCTCCAACTCCGTGCCGCTTTGGGTTCGCCCGAACATAGGCCGCTTCCCCGCCCAGGCGAAGGGCACGCGCCCCGAACGTCCCTGATCACGACCCGAACACCGCCCGCTGGACGGCCGCAAAACCGGGGCGCCGGACGCCTCCCGCCGTCTAACCCCTTGCGGTTAAGATGTTTTTACATCTCTTAAGGTGTCCTCGCCCGCACGCCGTGATTTCAGGCGCGGGCCGGCAGCCAACCCCGCCGGCCAAATCAGAGGGGGCCGCATACCATGAGGACCACCACGCCAAGCTTCACGCCCATCCTGGCGCCGGCCGACATCTCGGCCTGGCTGCCGGTCATCTGCCCGGTCTGTCACAAGGGGGCAGGCGCGCTGCCGGCCGGGCGCGACGCAATGGCCTTCGCCTGCACATGCTGCGGCCACTACTGCCTGACCTGCGACGCCGAGACGCTGCTGTCCGCCATCCAGCCGCACGACCGAGAGCCGTTGAGCGAGGCCGTGCAGGACACCTGCCTGCTCGCCGATTGCGACTGGCCGCTGATCGACGGCCTGACCGCGTCGGCGCTGATCGCCCTGGTCCAGCCCCGTTCCTCCGGCCGCATGGCGGGGTCCGGCCAGGGCGCGTCGCTCCGATGACCAATATCGTGCTCCTGCTGGTCTGCCTGTCCGCCGGCGTGGCCCTCCGCGCCACGCGCCGCGTGCCGGAGGGCGCGCACGCGGCGCTGAACGGCACCATCATCAACCTCGCACTGCCGGCCCTGATCCTCAGCCAGTTGCACGGCGCCTCGCTCTCTCCCCAGCTCGCCTGGCCGGTGCTCATGCCATGGCTGCTCTTCCTGTTCAGCGCCGTCTTCTTCGTCAGCCTGGCCCGCGCGTGGGATCTGCCGCGCACCACCACCGGCGCGCTGATCATGACCACCGGGCTGGGCAACACCTCGTTCGTGGGCCTGCCGATGATCGAGGCGTTCTACGGCCGCCAGCACCTGGCCACCGGCATCCTGATCGACCAGCTCGGAACCTACCTGGTGCTGAGCACGGCCGGTATCGCCACTGCCTGCCTGTTCTCCGCCGGCCAGGTGAGCTGGCGCATGCTCGCCGCACGCACGCTCAGCTTCCCGCCGCTGATCGCCATGCTGGCGGCACTGGCCACCAACACGCTGGACTACCCCGCCTGGCTGGTGACGGTCCTGCACCGGCTGGGCGATCTGGTCGCACCCCTGGCTCTGGTCTCGGTCGGCCTGCAGTTGCGGCTCGGCCAGTCGGTCGGCAACCGGCTCACTTTGGCCTGCGGATTGGCCTTCAAGCTGGTCGTGGGACCGCTGGCGATGGCCATGCTCTACGTCGCGGCCCTGCACCGCACCGGCGACACCACACGGGTCACCATTTTCGAGGCGGCCATGGGCCCGCAGATCGGCGGCGGCATCGTCGCCATCCAGTACGGCCTGAACTCGCCTCTGGTCACGCTCATGGTGGGGCTGGGCATCACCCTGTCCTTCGCCACGCTGCCCATCTGGTACGTGTGGCTGGCCCACGCCGTCTGACCCGGTCAGGGCGCAATCCACATCGCCGTCTCCCGACCGCCCGACCAGGCAAAACGCGCGCGCCGGGAGGCGTCGTCCCCCAGAAGCAGCCAGTCCAGCGACTGGAAGTGCAGCCGAACGACACAGAACACCCCAAATCCGGCCGCCTCGTCCGTCTGCTCCACCCCGTCCGGCATCGACAGCGCCTTGCCGGACCCGGGCCGAACGCAGTAGGTGGCCCGGCTCTTGGGCCGCAACGCGAGCCAGGCCGCGCGGGCCACATCGTCGGCCTCGTGCAGGCTGGCAGCACCGCACATTCGAAGCTGCACCCGCGCGCCGGCCTCCCACCCGTGCAGGCTGGCTACTGGCCGCGCCCGCAACTCGGCATTCTTGGCTGAGCGCGTATCGGTATGCACCTCCAGCACGCGCGCCGCCGGGTCGAACCCGCGCAACACCACGGTCCGCACCTGCGGCGCGCCATCCAGGCCCACTGTGCCCAACGCCGGATTGCGCCACGGGCTGCCGGGGTTGGCCGCGCCATCCTCCAGGCGCCGCAGGCTGTCGGCCAATATGTCTGGAAGCGTGTCGAACATCGGCGATCTGACCATCAAACAGGGCGCAGGCTTGCGCCCGCGGTCCGGGAAGGCAAAACAGCACGCCGACACGCAACAGGACAGGTCTTTGCATGGAACGCGTCAACGCCGCCGGTCTGCAGGTCGCCCGGGTGCTGCACGATTTCGTCGCGCAGGAAGCCTTGCGCGGCAGCGGCGTCTCGGCTCAGCAGTTCTGGGCCGGGTTCGCGTCCCTGCTGGCCGAACTGGCCCCGCGCAACCGCGCCCTGCTCGACCACCGCCACGCGCTGCAGTCGCAGATCGATGCGTGGCACAGGGAGCGGCGCGGCCAGCACATCGACCCCGCCGCCTACCAGGCCTTCCTGCGCGAGATCGGCTATCTGCAACCCGAGCCCGAACCGTTCTCGGTGACCACGGCCAATGTCGATCCCGAGATCGCCCAGATCGCCGGGCCGCAGCTCGTCGTCCCCATCTCGAACGCCCGCTACGCGCTGAACGCCGCCAACGCGCGCTGGGGCAGTCTGTACGACGCGCTCTACGGCACCGACGCGCTACCCGAGCAGCCGGGCGCCGAGCGCGGACCTGGCTACAACCCGACGCGCGGCGCCCAGGTGGTGGCGTATGCCCAAGGCGTGCTCGACCGCGCGGCGCCCTTGTCGGGCGGGAGCTACGCCGAGGCCACCGGCTACGCCGTCGAGCACGGGCGGCTTGCGGTCCGCACGCGGACAGGCGTGCTGACCCTGACCGACCCGGCGCAACTGGCCGGCTATCTGGGCGAGGCCGCCAACCCGAGCGGCGTGCTGCTGAAGCAGCACGGCCTGCACATGCTGATCAGGATCGACCGCACCACCCCGATCGGCGCCGGCGACCCGGCCGGCGTCTCCGACGTCATCCTGGAAGCCGCGATCAGCACGATCATGGATTGCGAGGACAGCGTGGCCGCCGTCGATGCCGAGGACAAGGTCGCGGTCTATCGCAACTGGCTCGGACTGACCCAGGGCACACTCTCCGCCGCGTTCGACAAGGGCGGCAAGACGCAGGAGCGCCGGTTGGAGCCCGATCTGGTGGTCCAGGCGCCGGAGGGCGGCACGTTCACCCTGCCCGGCCGCAGCCTGATGCTGGTCCGCAATGTCGGCCATCACGTCTATACCGACTCGGTGCTGCTGCCGGACGGCACGGACATACCCGAGACCATGCTGGACTGCGCGATCACGGCACTGATCGCCACCCACGACCTGCGCGGGGCGCCGGCGCTGCGCAACAGCCGCACCGGCTCGATGTACATCGTCAAGCCCAAGATGCACGGACCGGACGAGGTCGCGTTCGCCGCCGAACTGTTCTCCCGCGTCGAAGACCTGCTCGCCCTGCCGCGCCGCGCGCTGAAGATGGGCATCATGGATGAGGAGCGGCGCACCAGCGCCAACCTCGCCGCCTGCATCTTCGCCGCCCGCGACCGTATCTTCTTCATCAACACCGGCTTTCTAGACCGGACCGGCGACGAGATACACACCTCCATCGAAGCCGGCCCGATGCTGCGCAAGGGCGAGATGAAATCGGCGCCCTGGCTGGCCGCCTACGAGAACCAGAACGTCGATATCGGCCTGGCCTGCGGCCTGCGCGGCCATGCGCAGATCGGCAAGGGCATGTGGGCGGCGCCGGACCGCATGGCCGAGATGCTGGCCCAGAAGATCGGCCATCCGATGGCCGGCGCCAACACCGCCTGGGTGCCTTCGCCCACCGCGGCCACGCTGCACGCCCTGCACTACCACCAGGTGGATGTCGCCGCCCGCCAGGCCGAGCTTTCGACACGCCGTCGCGCGCCGCTGGCCGACTTGCTGACCCTACCGCTGGCCGCCAGCAACTGGGCGCCCGAGGATGTGCGCCAGGAACTCGACAACAACGCCCAGGGCATCCTGGGCTACGTGGTGCGATGGGTCGATGCCGGCGTGGGCTGCTCCAAGGTGCCCGACATACACGATGTCGGGCTGATGGAAGACCGCGCCACGCTGCGTATCAGCAGCCAGCACATCGCCAACTGGCTGCTGCACGGCGTGGTCAACGAAGATCAGGTCATGGAGACGTTGCGCCGCATGGCCCAGGTGGTCGATGGCCAGAACGCGTCCGACCCGCACTATCGTCCGATGGCGCCGGGCTATGACGGTCCGGCCTTCCGCGCCGCTTGCGACCTGGTTTTCAAGGGCCGCGTGCAACCCAACGGCTACACCGAGTTCATCCTCACCGAACGCCGCCGCGAGGCGAAGGCTGCGTAACGGCGCCGCCTACCCGGCTGCCGCCGATCGGTGCAAGACATAAAGCGGGGCCGCGAAGTTGATTTACCCTCCTAAGGTAGTAGCTCGTGCCTGCGAAGTATTACGAGAGCGCCATGACGACGACGGTCACGAGCAAAGGCCAGGTGACGATCCCAAAAACGGTTCGCGATCGGCTGGGTATCCTGAAGGGCGATGCCGTGGAGTTCCAGCTCGCCGACGATGGACGGGTGGTGTTCACCAAGATCGGCGGTGAACGGCCGAAGAGCCGCTTCGAGGCGCTTTGTGGAGCAGCCGGTCCAGGGCCAAGTACTGACGAGATCATGGCCATGCTGCGCGGCACAGACGACGACCTGTGACGCTTGTCGATACGAGCGTCATCCTCGATGTCTAATGCCCGACAAATCCTGATCGCCGGCCACCACACGATCGGGGCGCGTGAACACCTCGAACCCGTCATCGCGCGCCACCCCCACCAGGGTCATGCCGGCCGCCTCGGCCGCCCGCACCGCCAATGCGGTGGGTGCCGAGACGGCCACAAGCACCGGCGCCCCCATGCGCGCAGCCTTCTGCACCAGCTCGATCGAGATCCGGCTGGTCAGCAGCACGATGCCGTCAGCCGCCCGCACCCGGTCGCGCGCGAGCGCACCGCCGAGCTTGTCCAGCGCGTTGTGCCGGCCGACATCCTCGCGCACGGCGATCAGGCCGGCCGGCACGGTCCAGAACCCCGCCCCGTGGACCGCACGTGTGCTGCGGTTCAGCACCTGGCCCGCCTGCAGGCTTGCCGCGGCACGGGCCACCTGCTCGGCCGTAAACACCCGCCCCGCGGGCACGGGCGGCACCGGCCGCAGCGCCTCCCCCAGGCTCTCCAGCCCGCACATGCCGCACCCGGTCGCCCCGGCCAGCCGGCGGCGCCGCCGTTCCAGGGCCGCCATATGGACGGCCGAGATCCACATGCGCAGCTCGATGCCGCCCTCGGCCTCGACAATCCCGAACTCCTCAATGTCCTCGGGCGAGGGCACGATGTCTTCGGACAGGCTGAAGCCCACCGCGAAATCCCGCAGATCGGCCGGGCTGGCCATCATCACCGCATGCGTCACCCGGTTGTACGTCAGGGTAACCGCCATCTCCTCTGCCAGCATGCGGCTGCCTGGGACCGCTATCCCACCTCGCCAGGCGGTCCGGTCAACACCCCCCGCGGCGGGGGGCAACTCCCCAGAGGGGCGGCGAAGCCCTCGCGCAGTTGGCGGCGCCCCCCGCCCCGCCCCGGC
>CAXUNK010000082.1:0-11985 GCA_964252425.1 uncultured Acetobacteraceae bacterium | reverse complement strand
CGCCATGGCCCTTGGCGATGTTGTTGATCAGCTCCTGGATCAGCACCGTCTTGCCCACGCCGGCGCCGCCGAACAGCCCGATCTTGCCGCCCTTGAGGTAGGGCGCCAGCAGGTCGACCACCTTGATCCCCGTCACCAGAACTTCGACCGCGGCCGCCTGATCCTCGAAGGAGGGCGCCTGGCGATGGATCGGGCTGGAGCGCGTGGCCCCCACCGGGCCGCGCTCGTCGATCGGCTCGCCGATGACGTTCAGGATGCGGCCCAGCGTCTCTGGGCCGACAGGGACGGAGATGGGCGCCCCGGTGTCGGTCACCTCCTGGCCGCGTACCATGCCGTCGGTGCTGTCCATGGCGATGCAGCGCACGGTGCGCTCGCCCAGCTCCTGGCTCACCTCCAGCACAAGCTGGCGGTCGCCGATGCGGCTGGTCAGCGCGTTCTGGATGAAGGGCAGCTCCCCCTCGAACTGGACGTCCACGACGGCGCCCAACACCTGGGAGACGCGGCCTACTGAGTTGGTTGCCATGTGTCTACGCTCCTGAAGGAAGGCCAGGGGACGCTGTCCCTGGACCCTGCTGGGGCCAGTCGGCCCCAGACCCCGTTTATTTGGGGGTTCTCATGCCATCTGGATGGCTTCGGGGCAACGTGCGCTGAACTGTGCTATGGTGAGGCATGAGCGAAGTGACCGCCACCGATCTCGCCGAACACGTGATTGCTACATTGCGCGCCCACGAGGCCGAACTGCGTAACGCGGGTATCAGCCGCCTATCATTGTTCGGTTCGGTCGCGCGTGGCGACGCGGTAACCGACAGCGACGTGGACCTCGCAGCCGAACTGGACCCGAATGCGGAGATCGGGCTTTTTGCCCTTATCGGGCTGGAGCGGCGGCTGACCGAGTTGCTTGGCCGACAAGCTGACCTATTGACCGAGCCGATCGAAAAACCGCGGCTGCGCGACAACGTCGAGCGGGATCGCCGGCGTGCCTTCTAGACATGCGGCCGAACACTTGGCCGACATCATCGAAAACGCCGAGCGGATCGAACACTATATCGACGGTATTGGCCCTGAGGCTTTCGCAGCGAACGGCCTGGTGCGTGATGCCGTCGAGCGCTGCCTGGAGCGTATCTGCGAGGCAGGACATCGGCTGGGCCAAGATGCCGTCACACTCATGCCGGATCAGCCCTGGGCTGACATACGGGGCATGGGGAATTGGCTACGTCATGCTTACGACCGCATCCGTTTGGACGTCATCTGGAAAGCAGTTCGCAACGACGTTCCCAATCTGGCGGCCGATGCAAGGCGTACGCTGGATCAGTTGCGGTTGCAGTTAGGATAAACCACAACGCAACTGGAGTGGATCGTAAACTCGAACCGAGACACGGTCGGCCGGTTCGGAAATGAGTCCATGAAGCATTACATCGCTGCAGGTCTGGTCGTCCTCGCCACACTCGCGCACGCCACCCCGCCGCCGCCCTCTGCGCTGGCGCAAGTCGATCGCATCTTCGCCGACTGGCAGATCGCCGCACATATTCCCGGCCTCGTCTACGGCGTCGTGGCCGACGACCGGCTGGTCGCCGTTCACGGCTTCGGCGTGCAGGACACGGCAACGAACACTGTCGTGACGGCGGACAGCCTGTTCCGCATCGCGTCGATGTCGAAGGCGTTCACCGCCCTCGCCGTGCTGAACCTCCGCGACGGTGACAGGTTGGCAATCGATGCTCCGGCCGAGGCCTATGTCCCCGAGCTGAAGGGCTGGACCTACCCGACGTCCGATAGCCCGCGGATTACGGTCCGCAACCTGCTGACCCACAGCGCCGGCCTCGTCGAGGACAACCCCTGGGGCGACCGCCAGCAACCGTTGCCGGAGGCCGACTTCACGGCGCTGCTCCGCGCCGGCGTGCCGTTCGCCCGCGCGCCGGGCCTGCGGATGGAGTATTCCAATCTCGGCTACGCGACGCTCGGCCGGATCGTCAGCAATGTCAGCGGCGAACGCTACGACGACTACATACGCGACCGGATCATGCGGCCGCTCGGCATGACGGCGACGACCTATGACTTCGCCGCCGCCGACCAGGCGCGGCGCGTGATCGGCTACCGCTGGCAGGACAACCGCTGGCTCCGCGAGCCGGATATGGCCGACGGCGCGTTCGGTGCGATGGGCGGCGTCATCACCTCCGCCAACGACTACGCAAAATGGGTCGGCTTCCTGCTGTCGGCGTGGCCGGCGCGCGACGGTCCGGAGGCGGGGCCGGTGCGCCGCGCGACGGTCCGCGAGATCGTCACCGGCGCGAACTTCGCCGAAGGATACATGCGCAATCCCGACGCCGGCGGCGCCCCATGCCGTCAGGCGGTGGCCTACGGGATGGGCTGGCGGGTCGCCGACGATTGCGACCTCGGCCATGTCGTCAGCCACTCCGGGGGTTTTCCGGGGTACGGCTCCAACGTGCTGCTTCTCCCGGACAAGGGCGTGGGAATCTTCGCCTTCGCAAGCAAAACCTATGCCGTCGCATCGCTGCCCGTGCTGCGCGCCGCGCTGGCGCTGGCGAAAACCGGCGCGTTGCAGGACCGGCCGTTGCCGGTCACGCCCGGTCTCGCGGCGGCCTATGCGGTGGCGCGCGCCGTCTGGCGTACCGGCGACATCGCCGCCGCGCCGCTCGCCGGCAACATGCTTCTCGACCACGACGCGAAAGCATGGGCGGCGCTGATCAGAGCCGTCCATGCCGAGGTCGGCGAGTGCCCGGCGACCGAGCCGGTGCGGCCCATGTCGGCGATGGAGGGTCGCTTCACCTGGACGTGCTCCCACGGCCGCGTCGATGGCCGCGTGCAGCGCGCCCCAACCCCGGCCGTGACGCTGCAGGCGCTCGAATTCGGCGCTGGAACGCCCTAACCGCCGGCGACGCGGAATGCAACGACCTTGGTTGGTCGTGTACATATAACCTCGCTACAACGCCTCCGCACCCGAAATGATCTCGATCAGCTCGCGCGTGATGTTCGCCTGGCGCGTGCGGTTGTAGTTGAGCGTCAGCCGGTTGATCATGTCGCCGGCGTTGCGCGTGGCGTTGTCCATGCTGGTCATCTGGGCGCCGTAAAAACCCGCATTGCTCTCCAGCATCGCGCGGTAGATCTGTATCGCGAGGTTTTGCGGCAGCAGCCGGAGCAGGATCGTCTCCTCATCCGGCTCGAACTCGTAGATCGCGCGCGCACTCGCCGGCCCATCCTGCTCGTCCGGGGGCGGCAGGGGGACGATCTGCAGTTCGGTCGGCACCTGCGCGATCACCGATTTGAAGCGGTTGTACACGATCGTCGCCACGTCGAACTCGCCGCGATCGAACATCGCCAGCACCTGGTCGGCCACCTGTTTGGCCGCCGAGAACTCGATCGGTTTGCTGCCCGCCATCGCCATGTCGGCGGACAGATTGTCGGCGAACTCGCGGCGCAGGTAGTCGCGACCCTTGCGGCCGACAGCCAAAATCTTGACCGTCTTGCCCTCGGCCAGCAGCCGTCGCACCAGCGTGCGCGCTTGGCGCCCGACGCCCGAGTTGAAGGCGCCCGCCAGGCCGCGATCGGCCGTCATCGCGATGATCAGATGAACCTGGTCGCGACCGGTGCCCACCAGCAGTTTCGGCGCGCCGGGCGTGCCGGCGACGTTTGCCGCGAGCCGCGACAGCATCGCCGACATCCGCTCGGCATAAGGGCGCGCCGCCTCAGCCGCCGCCTGCGCCCGCCGCAGCTTCGAGGCGGCGACCATCTTCATCGCCGACGTGATCTTTCGCGTCGATTTGACGCTGTTGATCCGTCCCCGAAGATCCTTGAGCGACGCCACAGCTACTTCACCCCGTCATTGCGAGCCGCCCCTTGGCGGCGCGGCAATACACCCCGTCCATACGGCACACGCTGGGCGTTGGAACCGTGGATTGCTTCGCCTTCGGCTCGTGATGACGGCATCATGTAGGACATCAAGCCTGCGCGAACCGCTTGGTAAAGTCGTCCATGAAAGATACGAGTTTCGGTTCGACGTCTTTCTTGATCTCACGCGAGTCGCGGATCGAGCCGATGATCGACCCCTCCGATTTCAGATCGCGCAGCAGCTCTCGCTCGAACTTCCCAACCTGGCCCACCTCGATGCGGTCGAGGTAGCCGCGCGTTCCGGCGAAAATCACCACCACCTGGTCTTCGACCGGATAGGGTGCGAATTGCGGCTGTTTTAGCAGCTCCGTCAACCGTGCGCCGCGCGCCAGCAATTGCTGGGTGGAGGCGTCCAGATCCGAGCTGAACTGCGCAAACGCCGCCATCTCGCGGTATTGCGCCAGCTCCAGCTTGATGCGGCCGGCCACCTGCTTCATCGCCTTGATCTGGGCCGACGAGCCGACACGCGACACCGACAGCCCGACGTTGACCGCCGGCCGGATACCGCGGAAGAACAGCTCGGTCTCGAGGAATATCTGGCCGTCGGTGATCGAGATCACGTTGGTCGGGATATAGGCGGACACGTCGCCCGCCTGCGTCTCGATCACCGGCAGCGCGGTCAGCGATCCCGCCCCATGCGCGTCCGACATCTTTGCGGCGCGTTCCAGCAGACGCGAATGCAGATAGAACACGTCGCCCGGATACGCCTCGCGTCCCGGCGGGCGGCGCAGCAACAGCGACATCTGCCGGTAGGCCACCGCCTGCTTGGACAGGTCGTCATAGAAAATCACCGCGTGCATGCCACGGTCGCGAAAGAACTCGCCCATCGTGCAGCCGGTATAGGGCGCCAAAAACTGCATCGGCGCCGGATCGGACGCGGTTGCCGCCACGACGATGGTGTAGTCGAGCGCGCCGCGCTCCTCCAGCGTGCGCACGATCTGCGCCACCGTCGAACGCTTCTGGCCGATCGCGACATAGATGCAAAACAGCTTCTTCTTCGCATCGTCGCCGGCGGCGTCGTTGGCCGCCTTCTGGTTCAGGATCGTGTCGATGATGACCGCGGTCTTGCCGGTCTGCCGGTCGCCGATGATCAGCTCGCGCTGGCCGCGGCCCACGGGGATCAGCGCGTCGATCGACTTCAGCCCCGTCTGCATCGGCTCGTGCACCGATTTGCGCGGGATGATGCCGGGCGCCTTGACCTCGACACGGCTGCGCTCGGTCGTCTCGATCGCACCCTTGCCGTCGATGGCCACGCCCAGCCCGTCCACCACGCGGCCCAGCAGCTCCATGCCGATCGGCACATCCACGATGGTCCCGGTGCGCGTGACCGTATCCCCCTCGCGTATCGCGCGGTCGTCGCCGAACACCACGATGCCCACGTTGTCGGTCTCGAGGTTCAGCGCCATGCCACGAAGCCCGGCGCCCGGAAACTCCACCATCTCGCCGGCCATGATGTTCTGCAGCCCGAACACGCGCGCGATGCCGTCGCCCACGGACAGCACCTGGCCCGTCTCGGAGACGTCGGCTTCCGTGTCGAAAGACGCGATCTGCTTCTTCAGGATTTCCGAGATTTCGGCGGGACGAATGTCCATTAGGCTGCACCCTTCATGGCGAACTGCAGGCGCTGCAGCCGCGACTTGATACTGCTGTCGTAAAGGCGGGCGCCGATCCGCACGACCAGGCCGCCGAGCAGGCTTGGATCGACCTGCTCCTCGATGTTCACGTTGCCATACCCGGCCTCGATCAGCCGGGCCCGCACCGCCTCGCGCTGCGGCAGGCTCAGCCCGTGCGCGGTCGCCACATGCGCGGTCACAACGCCGCGCTTGCTGGCCACCAGCTGCGCAAAGGCGGACACGATGGCCCGCAGCCGGCTCAGGCGCCGGTTGGCCGCGATCACGCAGACGAACCGGACGATGATCGGCGAGAAGCCCTGCGCTTCCAGCACGGCGCGTGCCGCCTCGGTCGCCTGCTTCACGTCGATCAACGGGCTGTTCAGCAGCCGGCGGAAATCGGCGTTCCCATCGATCAGCCGGCCCAGCTCGGAGGCCTGCTCCACCGTCTGATCGAGCGATCCCTGTTCGTCGGCCAGGTCGTACAGCGCCGCGGCATACCGGTCGGCCAGGCCGCCGCCCTGCGAAATTGTCGTGCCGCCTGAGGCCACGGGCAAAGACTTCCAGATTGAATTTGGCCGGTTTTCCCCGGCGCCGGGCGAATAGCATGGGGGTGGGGGGGGTGGCAACACGACTGACCACTTGTCACCGCCCGCCAAAATGCTTATTTCCATACCTATGTCAGGGAGGCCGTCATGACCAAGCTCAAGCTCGTCTCGGTGGGCACATCGACCGGCATGGTCATGCCGAAGGACGTGCTGACCCGCCTCAACGTGGGCAAAGGCGATGCGCTCTATATTATGGAAGCGCCGGACGGCTCGTTCCGCCTCACGCCGTACGATCCCGATTTCGCCCAGAAGATGGATCGCGCGGACGCCATCATGCGCCGGTATCGCAACGCCATGCACACACTCGCCCAATAGGCGCCCTCGCCTGCGTCAATGGGTGTGGATCGAGGAACGGGACGCGCTGGCCATCCATGAGCGTTCGCTGGTGCTCCATGGCGGCGCCCCGGGCCTGCGCGACCTTGGCCTGCTGCAATCCGCCCTGGCCAGGCCCCGGCACCTCGCGGCCTATGATGGCGACGCCGGGGCCTGCAGCCTGGCGGCCGCCTACACCTGCGGCATCGTCCAGAACCATCCGTTCATCGACGGCAACAAGCGCGTCGGCTTCGTGGTCGGCGTGCTGTTCCTGGAGCTGAACGGCGGCTCTTTCGAGGCGAGCGAAGCCGACGCCGCGAAGATGATGATCAGGCTGGCCGCGGGCGAGCTGGACGAGGCCGGCTACCGCCGGTTTCTCGCCGAGACCAGCACACTAATCGGCTCTGACGCCGACACATCGTAGAAGGAAGCAAGGCCTTCTTTTTCGAGAAAAAGAAGCAAAAAGCTTTTGCTTTGTTTGCCTGCACCAAGACTAGAAGCAGTTCTGCTATATCGGTTTTCGCAGAACCTGCGCGACACGACGCTCACGTCAAATGCGCCAGCGCCAGATAGGCTTGGCTCTGCATCTCCTCCAGGCGCGAGGCGGTCCGCTCGAACGCCTGCGCCCCCTCGCCACGCCGATAGAGCTGGTCGGGCGCTGCATCGGCAGAGGCCACCAGCTTCACCCGATGGTCGTAGAGCGCATCGACCAGCACGATGAAGCGGCGCGCCTCGTCGTAATTATCGGGCGAGAGGCGGGGCACGCTGTCCAGCACCAGCGCGTGGTAATGCGTGGCCAGCGCCAGGTAGTCGGCCGCCCCGAGCGCCGTGCCGCACAGGGCGGAAAAATCGAAGCGGGCCACGCCGCCCGCAGCGCACGGCACGTCCAGCCGCCGCCCTGTCACCAGCAGCCAATCGGGGTGCGGTGCCGCACCGCCGGTCAGTTGACGGAACGCGTCGTCAAGCGCCGCCTCGGCCCGCGCATCGGCCGGCACGTGCCAGACCGCTCCGCCACGCAGCCTGGCCCGACGATAGTCGCGCTCGCCCTGCAGCAGCAGCACATCCAGCCGCTCCTCGAGCAGCGCAATGAACGGCAGGAACGCGTCGCGCCCCGGCCGCCCACGGAACAGCTCCGAGGGCGGCGTGTTCGATGTCGCGACCACGATGACGCCCCGCTCGAACAGGCCCGCGAACAACCGGCCCAGGATCATCGCGTCAGCGATGTCGTTCACCTGGAACTCGTCGAAGCAGAGCAGCGCCGCCTCGCGCGCGATCTGGTCGGCCAGCGGCGGGATCGGGTCCGAGCCGTCCGGATTGGCTTGGCGCCAGGCATGGATGCGGGCGTGCGCTTCCTGCATGAAGCGGTGAAAATGGATGCGGCGTTTTCGGGGCAGCTCCGCGGCCTCGAAAAACAGGTCCATCAGCATGGATTTGCCGCGCCCCACATCGCCCACCAGATAGAGGCCGCTCGGTCGGGCATCCGGCGCCCCCTCCACGGGACGCCGTCGAAACAGCCTGGACAGCAGGCGCGGCTGGCTCGTGGGCGGGTCATAGCCCCGCAGCTTGACCCATAGATCCTGAAGCCGCTCGGCTGCCAGAAGCTGGGCCGGATCGGCCGTCAACGCACCACGCGCGATGAGCGCGCGATACGCCCCGAGCGGGCCAGGGGTGTCGAAACCGGCATCCATCCGCGCGGGTGCTAAGCCCCACCCCAGGCCGGCGCAATCGCGGGGTCGGGATCAATCAAACGCGAGCACTTAATCGAATCGAAGCCTAGCAACGTTACCATTAACGAAGATCATCAGACTGTAACCGTGAGAGCACACATGCGCACCTCTACCCTGGCTTTGGCCATCGGCGTCTGTCTCGCTACCCCGGTCTTGGCAAAGTCCGGCGCGGCGCACCATCAAACCGCGCCGACGGGGGTTGCGATGCCTCGCCTGCCATCGCACCCGGCGTTCGAGACGACTCGCGGCGAAGATGCCGCCTGCAAGGACGGCGAACGTTTGCTGTCACACGCGGCCTACGTCCCCGCAGCCGACAGCGTGCCGTCGATCCATTGCGGTCAGAAGCTTTCCACGGACACGCTGATGACGGTGCATCGCTGGAACCAGACCTGACCCACGCCGACCGGGCTTGCGACCGGGACTGTGCCTTGTAAGTAGAGTGTCATGACGACGACGACACTCGACCGCGGCGCCGCCCTGTCAATCGCGGCCGGCGAACTTCTCGACTACGCGGCGCTTGACGCCGCATCCGTATCACATGAGCCTTTCGCGCATATCGTCGTCACGGATTTCGTGCCGCCGCCCGTTCTCGCGCGCGTTCACGCCGAGTTGCCTGTCTCCGACCGTGGCGGCTCGTTTCCTCCCAGCAGCCTGAAAATGGGCAAGACCGCGCGGACGTTGATGGCCGAGCTGGAAGGCCCGCGGCTGAAGCGCGCCATCGCCCAGAAATTCGGGCTGGATCTGGACGACGCTCCGTCGATGCTGACCGTGCGGTTGGCCACGCGCGAGAAGGATGGGCAGATCCACACCGATTCGGCGGCCAAGCGGGTGACGGTGCTGCTCTACCTCAACCCGCCGAACGAACGCTTTGACCGGCAGGACGGCTGCCTGCGCCTGCTGCGCTCGGCGACCGATCTCGACGATTACGCCGTGGAGGTGCCGCCCACACGCGGTACGCTGCTGGTGTTCCCCAACACCCCGACCAGCTGGCACGGCCATCGGACCTATGCCGGCCCGCGCCACTCGGTGCAGCTCAACTACATGACCAATGACGGCCGTGCCCGAAGCGAGCTGCGCCGGCATCGGCTGAGCGCGCTGGTGAAAGGGTTGTTGCCCCGCGCCTGACTGGGTGGTGTGATGCTCCCCAAAAGGTTGAACACGGGGATACGTCGCACATGCCAACTCAAACCGCGCTTCGCGGCCTGCTTCTGGCCGGGGCCGCGCTGCTTCTCGGTCACGCCGCCAGGGCCCAGGCACCCTCACCGCCGGTCATCCGGTGGGATACGTATGGCGTCCCGCACATCTACGGTCCCGACGTCCTGACAGTGGAGCGCGGCCTGGGCTACGCGCAGATGGAAGCGCATGCCGAGACCATCCTGAACAACGTCGCGCGCGCCCGGGGCCGGGGCGCCGAGTTCTTCGGCGCAGGCGACGGCAATGCCAACATCATCAACGACACCAACGTGCGCACCCTGGGCATCCCGGCCCGCGCCGCGCAATGGGTGGCGGAGGGCGATAAGGTCCGCACGCCGGACGGCCTCACCCAGTCGCAGCTCCTCGCTGCGTTCTGCGCGGGCGCCAACGAATACGCGCAGCGCAACGCGGCCACGATCGATCCCCGGCTGCAGGCGATCCTGCCGCTCGTGCCGACCGACATCACCTCGGTCGAGCAGGCCACGATCTGGTTCACCTTCATCACCAACACCGACAACATCGCCGGCGGCAACCTGTCCTCCCCTGGCCTGCTGGAAACCCTATGGCAGACCGGCGGCCTGGCCGCGGCCAATGCGGCTGCCCGCAACATGACGCCCACCGGGTCGAACGGCTGGGCGCTTGGCCCCACGAAAAGCGCCACCGGCAACCCGATCCTGATGGGCAACCCGCATCTGCCCTGGGGCAACAACCAGCCCGCCCCCGGCCTGGGCATCTATCAGTGGCTCGAAGCCAACCTGGTGGTCGGCAACCCGTACTCGCCCACGCTGAACGCGTCGGGCGTCACCTTCGCCGGCGCCCCGTTCCTGGGCATCGGGTTCAACGACTACCTCGGCTGGACACACACCAACGACACGATCCAGGCCTCCAACCTCTACCAGCTCACGCTCGACGCCACCGGCACACGCTACACCTTCGGCGGCGCGAGCCTGCCGCTCTCCGTCCGAACGGACACCTTCCTGGTCAAGGATCTCGCGACGGGCGTGCTCACGCCGCAGACCATCACGATCAAATCCAGCATCCAGGGACCGGTCATCGCCACCAGCAATGACGGCCGGACCGCGCTGGCGCTGCGGGTCGCAGGCCTCGATCAGCCTTCGCTCACCACCCAGTACTGGAGCATGATCGAGGCGCAGAACCTCACCCAGTTCGTCGCCGCCGATTCGATGCTGCAGATGCCGTTCTTCAACGTCATCTACGCCGACCGTGACGGGCACATCATGTACAAGTTCGGCGGCCGTCAGCCGGTGCGCCAAGGCGGCACCTGGGCCGATTACGACGGCATATTGGACGGCACCGACCCCACGAAACTCTGGACCAGCACCTTCACCTGGGCGCAACTGCCCGGCACCATCGACCCGCCGGGCGGCTTTGTGGCCAACAGCAACAACCCGCCTTGGACCAGCGCCTTTCCCGCACCGCCCGAGCTGCAACACGACAGATATCCAAGATACGTCGCGCCCGACTTCATGGATTTCCGCCCGCAGCACGGTGCCACCTTCCTGATGAGCCAGCCCAGCTTCACGGTCGATCAGGTGCTCGCCGGCAAGATGTCCACCCACATGCTGCTGGCCGACCGCGTGCTGCCCGACCTGCTGATTGCCGCGCAATACTCCGGCGACCCCACGGCACAGGCCGCCGCCGCTATACTGTCAGGCTGGGACCGCACCGGCGACGATACGCCCACCAGCGTGGGCGGTCCGTTGTTCGAGGAGTGGTGGGACCTGGTCGTGGCCGATGTCGCCGCCGGCAAGCTGCCCGCCGACACGACGGATAATTTCTACAGTCCGCATCCCGAGTTCCGCATCCCGTGGGATCGCCACCATCCGCTGACCACGCCGATGGGACTGTTCAACGCGGCGTCGCTCGTCCCCTACCTGGACACGGCCTATAACAACCTGCAGACCACCTTCGCGGGCCGGGGCGGCGCCAGCGTGCAGTGGGGTGACGCGCACCGCTCGCTGCTGGTCTCCCGCGACGGCTTCCAGCAGGACGTCGCCGGCCTGGTGGCCAACGACCGGCAGAGCGGGGCCGACGATCCGTTCGGGCCGATCCGGGTGACGAACCCGTACCCGTTTTCCATCCTCGGCTTCAACGAGTACATCACCATCGGCGGTGACGGCTGGGTTCAACTGGTGGAGTTCACGCCCACCGGTCCGAACGCGCAGGTGCTTCTCGACTACGGCAACTCGTCCCGGCCGAACTCCCCGCATATCGGCGACCAGCTGCCGTTCTTCGACGCGAAAACCCTGCGCCCCGCGTTGCGCAAGCTGGGCGACGTGCTGGCGGCGACCGTCACGACGGAGCAATACTGACATAGCCGGGCGCCGGCCGGAACCGGCCGGTTGGGTTGGCGGCGGGAGCGGCGTATAGGCGCGGGGTGCGCATCCTGTTCATTACGGCCACACGGTTGGGGGACGCGGTCCTGTCCACCGGATTGCTGGGCCATCTGCTGGAAACCCACCCCGACGCGCGGATTACGGTGGCGTGCGGGCCGGTCGCTTCCGGCCTGTTCGCGCGCATGCCGCGGCTGGAACGGGTCGTCATCGTCGAAAAGCGGGCGATGGACCTGCATTGGCCGGCGCTGTGGGCGCGTGTGGCCGCGCATGTGTG
>CAXUNK010000081.1:0-12150 GCA_964252425.1 uncultured Acetobacteraceae bacterium | reverse complement strand
GCGCGCAGGCCCGAGACCTGGCGGTGCCAGCGATATCGCGGGTAGCCGCCGAAAACCTCGTCGCCGCCATCGCCGGAGAGGGCGACGGTCGGGTGCCGGCGCGCCAGCCGGCAGACGGCCAGCGTGGGCAGCGAGGAGCTGTCGCCGAACGGCTCGCCGAACACGCCGGCCTGCAGGCGTGCGCCGGCGACCATGTCGGTGGCGGCGGCACGTTCGTTGTGCTGCTCCGTGGCGTAGCGTTCGGCCACCATGCGCGCGTAGGGCGTCTCGTCCTCGGCGCCCTCGAAGCCGATGGTGAACGTATCGAGCTTGTCCGCGCGCAGCGGGGCGGCCAGCGCCACCACGGCCGAGCTGTCCACGCCGCCGGACAGGAAGGCGCCGAGCGGCACGTCGGAGACCAGCCGGCACGCCACGGCCGCTCGAAGCTTTTCCCGCAGCGTCTCGGCCGCCTCCGCCTCGCCGCAGGCCCGTGTGCCGGCCTCCGGCGCCCAGTAGCGCGCGATGCGAGGCGCCGCATCCGGCCGCGCGATCAGCGTGCATCCGGCCGGCAGCTTGCGCACGCCCTCGAAGATGGTGTCCGGCTCGGGCACGTAGCCGAAGGCGAAGAAATCCTCGACGGCCTGCGCCCGGATGCGACGCGACACGCCCGCCTCATGCAAAGCGGAGAGCTCGGAGGCGAAGACCAGCCGCGCCTGGTCGATGCTGTAGTAGAACGGCTTCTTGCCCAGCCTGTCACGGGCGCAGAACAGGGTTTTCGTCGATGCGTCCCACAGCGCGAAGGCGAACATGCCGTGCAGGTGCTGCACGCAATCCGGCCCGAAGCTTTCCCAGGCATGCACGATCGCTTCGGTGTCGCACCGGTTCCTGAAGACGTGCCCCAGCGCTTCGAGCCGCGCGCGCAACGCCATGAAGTTGTAGATCTCGCCGTTGAAGACGATCGCGACGGTGCGGTCCTCGTTATACATCGGCTGCTCGCCGCCGGCCGGATCGATCACCGCCAGCCGGCGATGCCCCAGCACCACGCCGGGTGCGGTGAAGAAACCCTCGCCATCCGGTCCGCGATGGGCGATGGCGTCGGTCATCGCCCTGACCTCCTCCAGCGCGGGCCCGGGCTGCCCGGGGGATGTCAGGATGCCTGCGATGCCGCACATGAGTTTCGTCCACGGTCAGGGTAGGGTGCGTATAGCGCAGCTCGGCCCCCGGCCAAACCGTCACGTATTCGCAACGGAGCACCCATGGTCCACCCACGCACGATATTTCTGGCCGCGCTCGGACTTATCCTCCCGTTCGCGGCCGCCGCGCGCGACCTGACGGTCGGCGCGGGCAAGGCCTACCCGAACCTGTCCACCGCTTCCGCCTCGGCCCAGCCTGGCGACCGCATCCTGATCTCGCCGGGGCAGTATTTCGACTGCGCCGTGCTGGCCGCCGACCGGCTGACCGTGCAAGGCGTGGGCGACCCGGCTTCGGTGGTGCTGACCGACAAGACCTGTCAGGGCAAGGCGCTGCTGATCGTCGATGGACGCGACGTCACCGTGGCCAACCTCACCTTGACCCGCGCCCGGGTTCCGGACGGCAACGGCGCCGGCATACGCGCGGAGGGCGGCAACCTGACGGTCCAGGGCGTGCGCTTCATCAACGACCAGGAAGGGATATTGACCAACCCCAACCCTGCCATGACGCTGACGGTGCGCGACAGCCTGTTCGACCGCAACGGCATATGCCTCAACGCGTGCAGCCATGCCATCTATGCCGGCCAGATCGCGCTGCTCACGGTCGAGCACAGCGTGTTCCGAGACACGCGTGACGGCCACGACATCAAGTCGCGCGCGCTGCGGACCGTGGTGACCGGCTGCGACATCGAGGACGGACCGTCCGGGACCGCCAGCTACCTCGTCGAACTGCCCAATGGCGGCGCGCTGGTCATGCGCGGCAACACGCTGGAGAAAGGTCCGAAATCGGGCAACCACACCGCCGCCATCACGCTCGGCATGGAAGGCGTGGACCAGCCGACGGCCGAGATCACCATCGAAGGCAACCGGTTCACCAATGACGGCGATTATCACACCGCCTTCGTCAACAACGTGACCGCAACCGAGGCCACGCTGCGCCACAACGTCCTGCGCGGCTCCGTCGATGCGCTGCATGGCGATGGCAGCAGCCAGTGACGCATCGCGACGGACACACGCGACCGTGATGGATTGGCTTCGCCGCGCTTAAGTCTTTGTTAGCCGCGCTCCCTGAAATTGAACCGCCGCTCAGTTTCAGGGACGAACATCATGACCGCTGCTGCTCCGACCAAATCCGCCGCCGCCACGCAGGCCGTGGCCGCTCCGGTCGTCCAGGGCCCTGTTCTGCAGGCGGGGTCCGGCAACGTGCTGACGGTGGGCGCCGGCATGGAGTTCGCCACCTTGGCCGATGCGCTGAAAGCGGCGGTGGCCGGGCAGACCATCGCGGTCAAGGCGGGCACCTACCTGAACGATTTCGGCGTGGTCAACGTGCCGGTGCACATCATCGCCGTGGGCGGCACCGTCAACGAGGTGGCCAACGTGCCGCCGCCCAACGACAAGGGCCTGCTGACGATCAACGCCACGACGAGCATCCAGGGTTTCACCTTCACCGGCGGTTCGGACGGCGGATGGGACGGCAACGTCGCCGGCATCCGGTTGCAGGCCGGCAGCCTGAACGTCTCCTACTGCTACTTCCACGACATGCAGGAGGGATTACTGGCCGACCCCGATCCCGGCGCCAGCGTCACCATCGACCACAGCGAGTTCGCCCATAACGGCACCGGCGACGGCTACACGCACAACCTGTACGTGGGCGCCGTCGGCACGCTGACCGTCACCAACAGCTACTTCCACGACGCGGTGGTCGGACACGAGATAAAATCGCGGGCCGCGGTCACCAACATCATCGGCAACGTGATCGCCGACGGTCCCACCGGCACGGCCAGCTACGACATCGATATTCCGAATTGCGGTGTCGCCACGATCCGCGGCAACGTCATTGAAAAAGGTCCGATGGCGTCCAACCGGGAAGCGATCCATTACGGCGGCGAGACGCAATATTCCTATGCGAACAACTCTCTCTCGGTCACCGGCAACACGATCGTCAACGATTACGGCGCGCTGGGCAGCGTCGTCACCAACAACGACAACCTCAATGGAGTGACGGCCGGCGCCAACATCACCGGCAACGTTCTCTACGGCTTCGACCCGTCCATCGCGCTCGTCGGCCCGGGCACGCTGACCGGCAACACGGTGCCGGCCGTGCGGCCGAACGTGGCCGCCCCCGTCACCTGGGCGAGCAATCCCATCGCCAGCATCGCCGCCGGGCCCGAGCTGCTCAATCTCATCAATGGGGGCCATACGGTGGGCGGCGGCACCGCTCACCTGACCGTCAACGACAGCTTCGGCAGCAACACGATCACCGGGGGCTCGGGCGGGATCACGGCCAACATCACGGGCGGCTTCGACCAGATCGGCACGCAGGCGGGTGCGGCGGACCTGATAACGCTCACCGGCCGCAACGCCGTGCTGCACAGCGCCGGCGCCGACCACATCACTTCGGCCGGCGCCTACGAGGAGGTGGACGCGACGGGTGCCTCGACCATCACCGGCTCGGGTTTCGACACCTACAACCTGGCCGGCGCCGAACAACTGACCAGCAGCAGCAGCGAATACGTCAACGTGGCCGGCACAGGCTCGGTCCGGCTGACCGACAATGCGGGCGACATCAAGCTGTCTGTCGCCTCGGGCGGCCACGTGGTCATAGCCGACCTCGCGGCCACCCCGCAGGGCGGCGCCGCCTCGAGCGCCACCTTAACCGGCGCCGTGAGCGGTTGGGTCGGCAATTCCGGCGTGCTGAATCTGGCCACGGGCGATACGGGCGGCGTCGTCCAGGCCGGCACCGGCACGGTGAGCGTGACCGGCGGTGCGGGCGCGGACAACCTGACTGCCGGGTCGGGTACGGATAATTTCGTGCTGGGCGGCGGCGCGGACACGATCACCTTCGGCAGCGGCCTGGCGACGGTGACCGGCGGCGCCGGCGTGGACACCTACCATTTCCGCTCGGGCTCGGATGGCCACGACACGATCGGCGGCTTCACGCCCGGCGTCGATGTGCTGAAGTTCGACGGGTTCACCGGCAACGCGGTGGCAAGCGGCAAGGTGGCGGGCGGCAATACGCTGCTGACGCTGACCGACGGCACCACCATCCAGTTCACCGGCGTGGCGTTGCCGGGCTATGCCGCTTCCCCACCCACCGGCGCGGGTGCACCGCCCGTGCCAGCGCCAGCCCCCGGTCCGATCGCCTCTCCGCCGACCGGCAGCAGCGCTGCGGGCACGGTGGTTCTGACGAGCGCCGGCCATGTCGTTCTGGGCACAGATGCTGCGCTCAGCGTCAGCGATGCCGTGGGCGGCAACACGATCGCCGGCGGTGCCGGGGGGCTCAGCGCCAATGCCGGCTGGTCCGATGTGCTGAGCACGCAATCGGGCACCGCCAACCAGATCATCCTCTCGCGCAACGACACGCTGACCGGCGCCGGCGCCGATCAGGTGACGGCCACCAATACGGGCGACGTAATCAGGGAGCAGGGGACGGCGCGGGTGACGCTGCTGAACGCCGGCGCCTCGGTCCAGGGAGGCGCCGGCCTGCTGAGCGTGCTCGATGTCGCGGGCGGCGATACGGTGCTGGGCGGCTCGGGCGGCCTCGCCGCAAGCCTGGCCGGGCTCTACAACCTGGTCGCGACGGCTGCTGGAGCATCCGACACTGTCTCGGTCGCCGGACAATCCGTCGTCGACAGTGCAGGGGCGGACAGCATCTCGGTCCAGGGCGCCTATAATCAGGTGACCGCATCGGGTTCGGCGACCGTCTCGTCGGCGTCCAGCTTCAGCACTTTCGACCTCCTGGGCGCCGACCATCTGACCCTGGCCGGTGGTGCCGTGACCGTAGGCGGGCAGGCGAGCGCCACTGTGTCGGCCAGCGGCCTGGGCGACGTCTATCTGACCAAGCAGGCGGAAGGCAGCCTGCTCGCCAGCCTCACTTTGCCGGCCGGCACCTCGTCGCTCGCCCTGTCCGGCGGGGCGGCCCATCTGTTCGCCTGCGTGGACGGCGCCGGCTATCTGGGGGCCACGGTTGGCGGCGGGGCCGACATCACGGCCGTGGCAGGACCGGCGGTGGTGGTCAGCCAGACCGCGCCGGGCGGCACCGCGGACACCGTTCATGGCGGCGCCGGAAGCCTGGTCGTGACCTCCGGTGCCGCGGGGACCGATCTGCTGGCCGGCGCGGGCAACGTTACGCTGAACGGCGGGACCGGCGACACCGTCCATCTCGGCACGGGCGGTATCACGGTCCAGGGCGGCACCGCGGAGCAGTTCGTGGTGGGCGATGGAGCCACCGGCACGCTGGTGGTGGACAACTGGTCGGCGCAGGACACGTTGCTGACGCCAAATGGCACGCTGGGCGCTGGCGATCCTGATCTCGTCTCCCAGGCCGTGGTCGGCGGCTCCACTTGGCTACATCTGGCCGGAGGGGCGCAGGTGGAGCTGGTCGGAGTGGGCCATTTCGGCTGACCTCTACGGGCGGAGCATGGCTCCCAGATGACCCAGCACGTGGTGCAGCTCATACGGTTTTGGCAGGAACCGGCTGCCCGTTGGCAGCTCGCTCGGGTGGGGCACAAGCTGGCCCGATGCGATCAGCAGGTGCACCCACGGCCAGCAGCGCCGCGTCTCATGGGCCAGCGCCACCCCGTTCATCGGACCAGGCATGTGCACGTCTGTGAACAGCGCGTGGATGCTGCGGGCCTGCACACGCAATATGTCCAGCGCATCGCCGGCATGGCCCGCCTCCAGCACCTCGTAGCGGGCGCCGCGCAACGCATCGACGGCCAGCATGCGGAGCAGGTCTTCATCCTCGACGATGAGGATGGTGCCGGACCGGGCGCGATGTTTGGATGTGCACATTACACAAGAAGCCGAGATGACGGCGCGAGTTCATGCTGCTGCCGCCCTGTTGAACACCGGGGCAGCAACTGCAGGTTGGCCGGCCGCCGCGTGTGCCGCCTGGGCGCAGGCGGTGACAGCCTGCGTGAGCGAACTGGTGAAGTAGTCGGCGCCGATCGCCGAGCGTGTCTTCTCGTCGTGCAGCGCGCTGTCGCCTGACGGCCATAGCCCCACCAGTATGGGCGCGCCGTGCGGCAGGCGGTCGCGCAGGCGGCGCATCAGGTAGCGCAGGTGCGCCGGGCTGCCGCTGATATCGAGGTAGGAGACGCAGGCCATCGCCGCCCCGCTGGTGTCCAGCGTGGCGATCCGCTCGCGCGAGACCTCGCCGTAGGTCACGACGCGCGCGCCCAGCCCGTGCTTGCGGAGCAGTTGCGCCAGCATGACCGACGCCGCCTCGTCCAGCGGACCGCGGCCGGCAATGCAGAGTATCGCGCCCGGACCGCGCCAGGCTTGCGGCGCGCCTTCTTCTTCTGGCGCCGCATTCTGCGGCAGCGGCCCATCCGCCACCTCCTCATCCTCCTCGTCGTCGGGGGCCGGGGTTGCGTGGCGCGGCTTGGGCGGCTCGCTGTCGTCGTGCCGGCCCAGGCCCTCCACCAGTTCCGCGACCGTTGCCCTCACCCGTTCGAGCTGATCGTGGTCCAGCCCGCCGCGCTGGGCGTCGTTGGCCGCGAGCTGCAGGCCCTTCAGCGCGACCTCGTCGTAGTAGTTGGAGAGCGAGTGCTCCTTGAGCAGCAGCTCGGCATGGTCCTGGGCTTCGTCGGCGTCCCCGGCAAGGATGCGTTGGTAGAAACTCTCGACCGGCGTCAGCGCGGGCCGGTCGCCCAGCAGCACGTCGAGGAACTCGAGTTTTTTTACGTGCCGGCCCATCACCACCAGGCACAAGGTGAGCGGCGTGGACAGGATCAGGCCGATCGGTCCCCACAGCCACGACCAGAAGATGGCGGCCACCACGACCGAGAACGGCGACAGCCCGGTGCTGTGGCCGTAGACCATCGGCTCGATGATCTGACCGGTCGCACCCTCGACGGCGACGTAGAGCGCCAGCGTCCACAGCACCATCGACCAGCCGGGCTCGACGGCCGCGGCCAGACCCATGGGCAGCACCGCCGAGATGAAGGAGCCGACATAGGGCACGAAGCGCAGCAGCGCCGAGAGGATGCCCCAGAGCACCGGGTTGGGCACCCCGATCAGCAGCAGCCCCAGCCCGATCACCACGCCGAAGATGGTGTTGATGCTGAGCTGGGTCAGGAAGTACCGGCTCAACCGCCGCCCGCCATCGTCCATGGCCAGCGTGGTGCGATGCAGATCGTCCGAGCCGATCAGCCTGATCAGCCGGTCCCGCAGATCCTCCCGTTGCAGCAGGGCGAAGACGGCGACGACGAAGACGATGCCCAGGGTCGCGAGCGGCGAGAGCACGGTGGAGAGGTAGCGCTGCGCCATAGCCAGCGGCGAGTCGGTCGGGCTGGCCGGGGCGGCGGCCCGCGCCGGCTGCTCGGCGGCGGGGGGCGGGTTGGCGCCCTGCGGTCCCTGCGGGGCCGAGTGGCCGGTATGCGGCCCGATCTTGTCGGCCAGTGCCGAGAGCCGGCCGACCGTGTAGCTGCGCACGCGCTCGACCTTGCCCTCGATGGTCGCGGTGTAGCGCGGCAGGTCGCCCGTGAGCTCGGCGATCTGCGCGCCGATCACCCCGCCGATCGCCACGATGATGCCCAGCGCCACCACCACGCCCAGCAGCACGGACGGCACACGGCCGAGCCGCGCCCGGCGCAGCAGCCCCACAAGGGGTGCGAGCAGGAAGGCGAGCAGCAGGGCGAGCACGACAGGCAGCAGCACCTCGCGCCCGAAATAGAGGATGGCGACCACCATCACGAACAGGGTGACGGCACGCGAGGCATCCGGCGCCGCCTGGCCGACCGATTTCGCCGGCGGCTTCGGGGGCGCAGCGGCGAGGGGAGGGGCGTCTGCCATGCTGGGCTGTCCTGTCGGGAGAGGGTTCAACGTCTGGGGACGAGTTTAGTGTCTGCTTGCAAACCCGGCGTCTCGGGTCGTCACGACCGCCGATGGCGCGCATCGGGACCGCGGCGCCGCTTGACTCTGGCCCGCCACCCCTGACGTTTCTGCGCCATGGATAACCCGCTTCTCGCCCCCTGGACCACGCCGTTCGGCCTGCCCCCTTTCGACGCCATCCGGCCGGAGCATTTCGTGCCCGCTTTCGAGCAGGCGATGCGCGAGCATCTGGCCGAGATCTCGGCGATCGGCGCCGACCCGGCCGAGGCCAGCTTCGCCAACACGATCGAGGCGCTGGAGCGCAGCGGCCACACGCTCGCCCGGGTCGAGATGGTGTTCTCCAACCTGGTGGTCAGCCTGGGCGGGCCGGCGCTGGACGTCGTCGATACCGAGATGTCGCCCAGGCTCGCCCAGCACGGCATGCGCGTCAGCCTCGACCCCGCACTCTTCGCCCGGGTGAGCGCGCTCCACACCCGCCGTGATACGCTGGGTTTGGAGGAGGATCAGCGCCGTCTGCTGGACCGCGTCCACCGTAATTTCGTGCGCAGCGGCGCCGCGCTGGGCGAGGCCGACCGCGCCCGCATGACCGAGATCTCCGAGCGGCTGGCGGTGCTGCACACGCTGTTCGGGCAGAACGTGCTGCATGACGAGAAATCCTGGCACCTGCCGCTGGAGGAGAGCGACCTCGACGGGCTGCCCGGCTTCCTGTGCCAAGGCGCCCGGGATGCGGCGGCCGAGCGCGGCCTGCCCGGCTACGTCATCACCCTGTCGCGCTCGCTGATCGAGCCGTTCCTGGCGTTCTCCGCGCGGCGCGATCTGCGCCAGGCCGCCTATCAGGCCTGGATCGCCCGCGGCACGCATCCGGGGCCGCACGACAACACGGCGCTGATTCCGGAGATCCTCGCCTTGCGCGCCGAACGCGCGCGGTTGCTGGGTTACACCGACTTCGCCGCCTTCCGCCTGACCGACAGCATGGCGGCCAGGCCGGAGGCGGCGCAGGGCCTGCTGGCCGAGGTGTGGCAGCCCGCCTGCGCCAAGGCCGCCGCCGAGTACGAGATCGACGAGGCGGCGGTCAAACCGTATTTCACGCTGGAGAACATGCAGCGCGCCGCCTTCGAGGTGGCTGGCCGGCTGTTCGGCCTGACGTTCGAGCCGCGCCCGGATGCGCCCGTGTACCATCCTGACGTGCGCGCCTATGAGGTGCTGGACGCCCACGGCCATGTGGGCGTGTTCCTGGCCGACCCGTTCGCCCGGCCCGACAAGCGGTCCGGCGCCTGGATGAGCAGCTTTCGCGACCAGGAGGCCCTGGACGCGCCGGTCGGCCCGATCATCATCAACACCAACAATTTCGCCAGATCCTCGCCCACCCTGCTGAGCTTCGACGATGCGCGCACCCTGTTTCACGAGTTCGGCCACGCGCTGCACGGGCTGCTGAGCCGGGTGCGCTACCCGACCCAGTCCGGCACCTCCGTCAAGCGTGATTTCGTGGAGTTCCCGAGCCAGGTGTTCGAGCACTGGTTCGAGCTGCCGGACACGCTGCGCCGCTACGCGCTGCATGCCGAAACGGGCGCGCCCATCCCCGACGCGCTGGCCGCCCGGCTGCTGGCGGCGCGCGGCTTCAACCAGGGGTTCGCGACGGTCGAGTACACCGCCTCGGCGCTGATCGACATGGCGCTGCATACGCAGCGCGATCCCGGCGCGCTGGACGTGGCCGCCTTCGAGCGGGCGTTCCTGTCCGAGATCGGCATGCCCGCCGATATCGGCATCCGCCATCGCCCGGCGCATTTCCAGCACCTGTTCGCCGGTGGCGGCTATGCGGCCAGCTACTACGCCTATCTCTGGGCCGAGGTGCTGGACGCCGATGGGTTCGAGGCGTTCACCGAGGCTGGCGACCCGTTCCACCCCGTGCTTTCGGCCAGGCTTCGCGAGGTGCTGAGCGCGGGCGATTCACGCGACCCGATGGCGCTCTACGTCGCGTTCCGCGGCCGCGAGCCGACCACCGCCGCGCTTCTGCGCGGTCGTGAGCTGGTGCCGGCGTGATCCCTGGCGGTCACGTTCTGACACGCAATCGTAGTACGGGCGTCGATGGACCTGATTGGCTGATCGGCGTATCTGGTTGTGGGGGAGACAGGTTCTACAACCGATCGAAACGATCCGGACAGGAGACGTCATCATGAGACACATCGCGTTGGCCGCCGTGCTGATCGCCGCTTCGCCCGCCTTGGCCGCCGAACAGGGCGTGCTGACATACCACAACAGCAACACCCGGCACGGGCTCTACACCGCCCCCGGCCTGACCCCGACAGCGGCGGCCGGCATCCATGCGGACCCGGCGTTCCACGCCTCGTTCAGCGGCAACGTCTATGCGCAGCCGCTGTTCTGGCGCTCCAAGACCGCCGGCAACCTCGTGATCGTGGCCACCGAGAACAATCTGATCCTGGGGCTGAACGCCGATACCGGCGCCGTCGTCTGGCAGAACCAGTTGCCGGCCGCCGTCACCGGCCAGCTGCCCTGCGGCAACATCAATCCGGAGGGCGTGACCGGCACACCCGCGATCGACCCCGCGACCGGCACGCTCTACTTCAACTCCGCCTCGCAGGCGTCCGGCGCGCCGCGCCACATGGTCTATGCGCTGTCGGCCGATACCGGCCAGGTGGTGCCCGGCTGGCCGCTTGACGTGCAGGCCGCCCTGGCCGCGCAGGGCCAGACCTTCGACAGCACCGTGCAGGGCGACCGCAGCGCCGTGCTGTTCTTTAAGGGCAATCTCTACGTAAGCTATGGCGGGCGCGCGGGCGATTGCGGCAGCTACCATGGCGACGTGGTGCAGATTCAGACCACCGGTCCGGCGGTGACCGGGTATTGGTCAACGCGTGCGGTGGGCGGCGGCATCTGGTCGCAGGGCGGCACGTCCGGCGACGGCCAATACGTGTTCACCACGACGGGCAACACGTTCAATGCCGACAATGTCTGGCAGGACGGCGAGGCGATCCTTCGGCTGCGGCCCGGCCTGGCCCACTCGACCAACCCGGCGGATTTCTACACGCCTGCCAATTGGCAGACGCTCGACAATGACGACGCCGATCTGGGCGGCACCGAGGCGTTGCCGATGAACATCGGCGGTGCGCCCCGGCTGATCGCGCTCGGCAAGGATGGCAGCGCCTATCTGGTCAGCCGCAGCAGCCTGGGCGGCATCGGCGGCCAGATTGCCACCACGCCGGTATCGGGCAGCGCGATCATCACCGCGCCGGCGGTGTACAACACGCCGTCTTCCACGCTGGTCGCCTTCACCGGACAGGCGCTGCAGAACTGCTCGGGCAACAGCATCATCACGCTCGGCCTGTCGGCCAGCGGCAGCAGCCCGATCACCGTCAACTGGTGCGCGGCGCTGAACGGCCGCGGCTCGCCGATCATCACCACCACCGACGGCAGCAGCAACCCGCTGGTGTGGGTGACGGGCGCGGAAGGCGACAACGAGCTGCACGCCTTCGACGCCAATACCGGCGCCGTGGTGTTCGGCGGCGCCAACACGGCGATGCAGGGCCTGCGCCATTTCGGCACGCTGATCGCGGCCAACCACCATCTGTATGTGGGGGCGGACAACACGGTCTATTCCTTCGCGTATTGAACCGCTCGCGGACGGACAGGCCAGCCATGCCGGCCTTTCCGTCCGCCTTCCGCGTGCTCATCTGACCGGCAACTCGTCAGGAGCACCTCCATGATCGACGTCAGACCGTTCAGCAGCCTGGGCCATGCCGACCATGGATGGCTCGACGCGCATCATCATTTCTCGTTCGCCGGCTATCACGACCCCGCCCGCATGGGCTGGGGCCCCATACGCGTGTGGAACGACGATGTGATTGCCGCCGGCAGCGGTTTTCCGCCGCATCCGCACCGCGACATGGAGATCGTGACCTATGTCCGCGAGGGTGCGATTACGCATGAGGACAGCCTGGGCAATCGGGGCCGCACCGAGGCGGGCGACGTGCAGGTGATGAGCGCCGGCAGCGGCGTGCGCCATGCCGAGTACAACCGCGAGCCGGGCCGGACGACGATCTTCCAGATCTGGATCGAGCCGTCGTCGCGCGGCGGCGCACCCTCCTGGGGCGCCAAGCCGTTTCCGAAGGGCGCGCGGTCCGGGCGGTTC
>CAXUNK010000080.1:0-12302 GCA_964252425.1 uncultured Acetobacteraceae bacterium | reverse complement strand
GACGGCTGAAGAGAGGAGCAGGACGGAAGCGACCCGGCACGTCCTGGCCAGCGTCGTACGGAAAGAAAACATCGAATTGCGTCCTTGAAGGTCGATGCCGTCAGATGTGGCGTCGCCGTCGCCGGCTCCAAGAAAAGAACTGTGACAGACGGCGCTGTAGCAGAAGGCGCGGCAGACTTTCAGGGAATCAGAACTGTGCTTCCGGTTGTCCGCCGAGCTTCAAGTGCGGCGTGCGCCTGTGCTGCATCCTGAAGGGGAAACGTCTGGTGTACGGTGGCATGCACGGCCCCGCTGGCGATCGCGTCGAGGAGATCGGCAGACATCGCCTCCAGATCAGCGCGGCGGGCGGTGTAGGTGGCGAGGCTTGGGCGGGTCAGGAACAGGCTTCCCTTGGCCGAGAGCAGGCTTGGTTCGACAGGGGCCACCGGTCCCGATGACGAGCCGTAGGTCACCATCATGCCAAGCGGCGCCAGGCAGTCCAGGCTCGCCTTGAAGGTGTCGCGGCCGGTGCTGTCATAGACGACCGGCACCATCGCCCCCCCGGTCAGACGCTTCACATCGGCCACCAACGTCTCGGTGCCGACGATGACGTGGGCGGCCCCGTTTTGCCGGGCGAGCTCGGCCTTGGCCTCCGTCGAGACGACGCCGATGACGTTCACGCCAAGATGGCGCGCCCACTGGCATAGGATGAGGCCAACGCCACCCGCGGCCGCGTGCACCAATATCGTCTGCCCGGGTTTCACCGGGTAGGTGCGGCGCAGCAAGTACTGCGCCGTCAAGCCCTGCAGCATCACGGACGCGGCTTCCGGAAAGCCGATCGTGTCCGGCAGGCGGATGAGGCGGTCGGCCTGGATCACGCGAGTGGCGGCATAGGCACCCAATGGACCGGCATAGGCGACGCGGTCGCCCACCTGCACCTCCGTCACGTCCGGGCCGAGCGCCGTGACGACGCCTGCTCCTTCCTGGCCGATGATGGCGGGCAGTCCGGGCACCTTATACAGACCGGTGCGGAAATAGACGTCGATGTAGTTCAGTCCGATGGCCTTGTGTTCGACCAGGGCTTCGCCTGGTCCAGGCTCCGGCATGGGCACGTTTTCCCATTGCAGGACCTCGGGCCCGCCGTAGCTGTGCAGGCGAACGGCCTTGGTCATACCGCCTCCAGGCGGCGTGCACCCTCGCCGGTGCCAAACCCGCGTGCCTGCTCCAAGCTCAGCAACCAGGTTTTTGTGGCCGTGCCATCCCCGCCCGAATAGCCACCCAGTCCCACGCTCGCCACGACGCGATGGCAGGGGATCAGAATGGGAAGCGGGTTGGCGGCGTTCGCCCCGCCAACCGAACGGGCCGAACCGCCGATCTTGCGGGCGAGTTCGCCGTAGCTGACGGTCTGTCCATAGGCGATGGCCCGTAACGCCTGCCAGACGCGTTGCCGGTAGGCGGTGCCGGCTGGGGCGAGCGGGAGGTCGAACTCGGTCAGCTCACCATCGAAATAGGCCTGCATCTGACCGCGGCCCCGAAGCAGGAGGGGGGTGGGCGATTGATCCCGTGCGAAACCCCAGTCGAGCGATACGACAGCTCCCTCCTCCTCGGACAGGGTGAGGGCGCCCAGCGGCGTGTGGAACGAGAGCTGCGGCATTGACCACCCATCTACGCCCGGGCGTAGGCAATTGCCAGGGTGGCCCGCCGCCTTGCTATCACGCTGGCCGAGGCATAGGTCGGGGCACAAGCGAGGAGCGATCATGCCAAGCCAACCCGACGATCCGGCGCCGTTCTTTGACGCCCACGTGTTTGTCTGCACGAACCGTCGTCCGGACGGCCATGCGCGCGGCAGTTGTGCGGCCCGTGGATCGGAGAAGCTGCGGGACTACCTCAAGGTGAGAGTAAAGGAGGCCGGGCTCCCCCGTGTAAGGGTGAACGCGGCGGCTTGCCTGGACCGTTGCGAGCAGGGGCCGTGCGTCGTGATCTATCCCGAGGGCGTCTGGTATCGCGTCGGTTCGGTCGAGGATGTCGAGCGGGTGCTGTCGGCTCACCTCTCGGGCGGCGGGCGTGCCCGCGAGCTGATGCTGGACGCGTAGCGTTTGCGCGCGTGGATGTGAAGCTCGCCTCCGGTCCGGCAGGCGACACGATATTTGCGCCGGCAACCGGCATGGCGCGCAGCGCTATCAGCGTCGTCCGTCTTTCCGGCCAGGCAACATCTCGCGTGTTGACCGAGTTGGCCGGTGCCGTTCCCCAGCCGCGCCTGGCCAGTGTGCGCCGGTTGCGGGACCGCTCCGGCACCCTGTTGGACAAGGCCATCGTCGTGTGGATGCCGCGCCCCGCCAGCTACACCGGTGAGGACTGCGCGGAACTGCATCTGCATGGCGGCCGGGCAGTGCTGAGCGCGGTCACCGACGCCCTGCTTCGGGCGGGCTTGCGGCCAGCCGATCCGGGTGAGTTCACGTTTCGTGCTCATCTGAACGGCAAGCTCGATTTGTTGGAAGCCGAAGCGGTTGGGCAGCTCGCCGATGCTGAGACCGAAGCACAGCGAGTGCACGCCCTTCGCCAGCTCTCGGGTGAGCAGAGTGCGGTCATGTCCAGATGGTCGTACGAGCTGACCGAGGCATTGGCGTTCCAGGAAGCGCTGATCGATTTCGCCGATGACGCCGTGCCTGATGCTGCGGCGTCGGAGCTGGTCGGCAAGCTGCTGAGCCTGTCGGACGAGATGCAGGCGCAGTTGGCGGGAGTGACAAGATCCGAGCGACTGCGTCGAGGCCTGGTGTGCGTTTTTCTCGGCGCGCCCAACGCGGGTAAATCTTCCGTGCTGAACAGGCTTGCAGGACGCGAGGCGGCCATCGTGTCGGCGCGCCCCGGAACGACCCGCGATCCCGTCAGTGCGGACATCGAGCTGGACGGAATACCGGTGACGCTGGTCGATACCGCGGGTTTGCGGGACAGTGACGACGAGATCGAGCTGGAGGGAATGCGCCGGACGCGCGCCTGCGCCGACAGAGCGGATTTGACTGTCGAGATCGTCGATGTCACCGATCCCAAGCCCGGACACGCTCGGGTGGACCGCCAAGTCTTCAACAAATGCGATCTGGGATGCGCGCCTCCGGACGGCTTGGCCGTGAGCGCCCTTACAGGGCACGGCTTCGACGGTTTGCGCACCTATCTTCTGGGCGAGGCTAGACGTTTGGCCTCGCCTGGCGGCGCGGTCTTGACGAACGCACGTCATTCGGCAGCTTTGCGCGATGCGTCGGACGCGTTGAAAGCTGCGTTGTGCCACACTCAACCCGAGTTGCGCGCCGAAGAGCTGCGCACGGCGCTGAACGCAGTCGGCCGGATCACCGGCGTTGTCGCCACGGACAACATACTGAATGTGATCTTTGGCTCGTTTTGTATAGGTAAGTAAGTTCACCGAGACCACTCAGGGTATTTGATGGAAGAAGAGTTTTTCGATGTCGTCGTTGTGGGCGGCGGCCACGCCGGAACCGAAGCGGCTGCCGTGTGCGCGCGAATGGGCGTGCGGGTGTTGTTGCTGACACAGGACACGGCCCGGATCGGGGTATTGTCATGCAACCCCTCGATTGGCGGCATCGGCAAAAGTCATTTGGTGCGAGAAGTCGATGCCCTCGACGGGCTGATGGCGCGGGCCGCCGACCAGGCGTGCATTCACAACAAGACACTCAATCGCAGCAAAGGGCCGGCTGTCCGAGGCGTGCGCGTTCAGGCTGATCGTCGTCACTATCGTCACGCGATCATGGATTTGCTGAATGCCACCAAGGGCGTGGAGATGCGGTCGGGCGAGGCTTGCGGCCTCCGCTTGTCTGAGAGCGGCAGGGTGGACGGCGTTTACTGCAGCGGATCTGTCGTCGGGTGCTCGGCCGTCGTCATTGCGACAGGTACGTTTCTGCGTGGGGTTACTCATGTCGGACACGAGCGGGCCGCGGCAGGGCGACGCGGGGATGCGCCGTCAATCAGCCTGGCAGCGTGTCTGGACCGGCTGGGCTTGCCGCTTGGACGATTGAAGACCGGCACGCCGCCGCGACTGGCGCGAGAGACTATCGATTGGCACGGCCTGCCGGCGGATTGGGGAGATGACGACCCCTCCTTCCTCAGTTTCGAGACGACAGATTTCGGTCTCGGGCAGAGTGAATGTCGCGTCACGGAAACGACGCCGCACACTCATGACCTTATCAGAACCAATCTTGGTCGGTCAGCACTCTACGGGGGAGGCATCACGGCGCCCGGGCCCCGCTATTGCCCCTCGATCGAAGACAAGATCGTCAAGTTTGCGCATCGTGACCGGCACCAGGTGTTTTTGGAACCGGAGGGACTGCCGGGCACGGCGGATGGCGAAACCATCTACCCGAACGGCATCTCCACAAGTCTGCCTGCCGACATTCAGCTGCAATTTGTAAGGACATTGCCGGGATTGAACCGGGCGGAAATCACAGCGTCGGGTTATGCCGTAGAGTACGATTTCGTCCAGCCGACGGCGCTCGATCACTCGCTTCAGCTACGAGCCATTCCGGGACTGTTTCTGGCGGGCCAGATCACAGGCACGACGGGCTACGAGGAGGCGGCGGCTCAGGGCATCTACGCCGGGATGAACGCAGCCCGGTATGCGCTGCGGCTGTCGCCCGTGCTTCTAGATCGGGCAACAAGCTATATCGGCGTCATGGTCGACGACCTTGTTCGTCAACCATTGACCGAGCCGTATCGTATGTTCACGTCGCGGGCGGAGTACCGGCTTCAGCTCAGATGCGACAACGCCGACCTGCGCCTTACCCCCATCGGGATTGAAGTTGGATGTGTGTCCGACGAACGGCAGGCAGGGTTCCGGGAATTTCAGACAGCCGTAGGTGACGCGCTGGAGAAAGCGAGAATCGATGTTCGAACGCCAGCCTACCTGTCGTCAATGGGAGTTGCCGTGAAACAGGATGGGGAGTTGCGAAGCGTTCTCGACATTATCAGGTCCGACCAGCTGGATGCTGCGACACTGTCCTGCTTTCCCTGGCTGGGCAATTTGCCCGCGCGAATAAAGCAGCAAATCGTGGTGTCTGGCCTGTATGACGGCTACCTGCAGAAGCAGGCGGCCGAAGTGTCGAAGATGCGGCTACAGCATCCTCTCACAAACAGCCAACGTCAGCATTTACGTATTCCGTGTTTCACGTGAAACGCGAGAACGTGGATTGTGGAAGCGTCAACAATGTTCCACGTGAAACGCTCGGTCGTTTGGAGGCATTCGCCCAGGCAGTACTGCGTTGGAACCGCACAATAAAACTTGTGTCGACACCAGATATGGACGCGCTCTGGAGGCGGCATATCCTGGACAGCTTACAGCTTGTCGACTTACTGCCGGCAGGTTGCGCATCGGCCGTTGATCTCGGTTCCGGGGCTGGTTTTCCCGGCCTGGTTCTGGCTATCGCAACAGGGCTGGTTTTCGACCTGGTCGAATCCGACAAACGAAAATCGGCTTTCTTGACTTACGCCGCCCAGCTCACCTCTGCCCCGGTACGGGTGCATCCATGCCGAATCGAAGAGTGCGGCATAAGCGGAGCGGACGTCGTGACGAGCCGCGCCCTTGCCCCGCTCACGCAGCTTCTAGACTACGCGGCCCCGCTTCTGGCGCCGCGTGGAGTGTGCCTGCTGCCCAAAGGCGAAAATGCTTCGGCTGAGATCGCCGATGCGGCCACCATCTGGCGGATGCAGGTGAGGCGAGTTCCAAGTCGCGTGTCGGAGCGTGGAGAGGTGCTGTGTATAAGCGAGGTCTCGCGTGTCTGAGGCGGCTGCTCGCGTAATCGCAATCGCAAACCAAAAAGGCGGCGTGGGCAAGACCACGACCGCCGTTAATCTTTCCGCAGCGCTTGCATTGCAGGGACACCGCGTTTTGCTTGTGGATCTTGACCCGCAAGGCAACGCATCAACCGGCTTGGGACTGGACCGGCGCCGACGAGGCGTGGGAACCTACACGATGCTGACCGAGCAGCGTGACGTGAGCGAACTGGTGCAACAAACGCCTGTCGCCAATCTGGACGTCGTGTCCGCAGAACCGGATCTGGCCGGGGCCGAGATCGAGTTGGTCGACGTAGCGCAGCGGGAATTCCGGCTACGAGACAGTCTGGCCAGTGTCGCAGGCTACGACCACGTGTTTATCGACTGCCCCCCAAGTCTGACCCTGTTGACACTGAACGGCCTGGTTGCAGCGGCATCGGTGCTGGTGCCATTGCAATGCGAGTTCTTCGCCCTGGAGGGGATCAGCCAGTTGACCCACACCATCGATCTCGTGCGGCAGCACCTCAACCCAACGCTTCACCTCCAAGGTATCGTATTGACGATGTTTGACCGAAGAAACAATTTATCAGAGTTGATCGCGGCCGATGCGCGCAGCTTCTTCGGCAAATCGGTGTATGACACGGTCATCCCAAGAAACGTCCGCGTCTCGGAAGCGCCCAGTCACGGCAAACCGGTAGTCACCTACGATCAGGCATCGGCCGGGGCGGCTGCCTACCGTGCCCTGGCTGTCGAGCTGCTTGAGCGTGAACGGGATCTGGTCGGATGAGTGCTCAGCCCCCACGACTCGGACGAGGCTTGGCCGCACTCATGGGGGATGCCTCGCGCGGAGCAACAGCCCCTCCCGCCGGACAGATCCCAGCTCAGTCGGTCTCCATCGACCATTTGCAGCCCGGTCCCTTTCAGCCTCGAACGAACTTCCAGGCCGACACCCTGGCCGAATTAGTGGATTCGATACGCGTGCGAGGTGTGCTCCAGCCATTGCTGGTCAGGCCGCATCCCCAACAAAGCGGCCAGTACCAGATCATTGCAGGTGAGCGGCGCTGGCGAGCTGCTCAAACAGCCGGCTTGCACGAAGTGCCTGTCATGGTCCGCGATCTTGACGATGTCGACTCCATGGCTGCGTCACTTGTCGAGAACCTGCAACGCCAGGATTTGAATCCGATCGAAGAGGGCGAGGGGTTCAGAAGACTTCTTGAGGAGTTCGGCCTGACCCAGGAGCA
Source organism: uncultured Acetobacteraceae bacterium (assembly GCA_964252425.1). Classification (GTDB taxonomy): domain Bacteria; phylum Pseudomonadota; class Alphaproteobacteria; order Acetobacterales; family Acetobacteraceae; genus BOG-908. Next base: position 5,307 of record CAXUNK010000080.1, on the reverse strand, counting down.
GTTGGGCACGGCCGTCGGCAAATCGCGCAGTCACGTGGCCAATGTGATGCGCCTGCTCAACCTGCCGCCTTCAGTGCGCGAGCACGTCCAAGCGGGTCGGCTATCCGCCGGTCATGCGCGTGCGCTGCTCGCACATCCCGATCCGGAAGCCGCCGCCAAGACGGTCATCGAGCGCGGGCTGAGCGTCAGACAGACGGAGGCATTGGCGAACGGGCGGGAGCGGGACGGCAAGGCCGCACCCGCGCTGACTGATCCAGAGACAGAGGCGCTGGCCCGCGACCTGTCGCAACAACTCGGTCTCACCGTCCAGATCAGCTTCGACGGACGAGCGGGAGTCGTGTCGATACGCTACAAAAACCTTGACCAGCTCGACGGAGTTATTGCTCTACTGAATAGAGCTGGAAATCAATGACCAGCTAACGCGATTTAGCTTCCCCGCGGCAAACTGCTTCTACCGTCGAGACATCTGGGTCTGTGCCATTCGTGCAAGATTATAAAAGTATCGTCGCGTCAGCAGGTCTGGCGCACTTCCCGTCTGCTTGCAGGCAAGCTCCGTTTTACGTGCCTCTTCGATCGCGCGCAACAACTGGTCAGCCGGCCATACCGACAGCGTCTTGGTAACAGCCGCGATGTTCTTGTAGAAAACAGGCGGCCGAATCGCGCGAACCGCCTCGTTCGGCGTCATGCCGTCCTGGACCTGCAGCTTCGCTTGGTGAAGCTTCTGCAAGTGGACAAGCACCATGCGAAGCAACGCGACCCCGTTCAACCCGTCGGCAAAGGCGGCTTCGAGTGCAGGGTCGCCTTTCACCAAGTCCCCCGTCGTCATGGCGGAGATGGCGTCTTCGCCGGATCCCAGGCCGGTTGCGCCAACGCAGGCTCGGACGGCTTCAACGTCCAATGTGTGGCCCGGCTCGGCAAACAGCTCCAATTTCTCGACCTCACCCCGGATCACGGCACGGTCGCCGGCCACGACCTGGCTTAGCAGCGCGATCGCGTCCGGATCGGCTCGCAATCGGCGTTCGGCAAGCATGGCGGTAATCGTGGCCGAGAGTGCCGCGCCATCTTCGACATAGCTGGGCAGTGCCACCGCCTCTGGCGAGGCTTCGGCGAAGCTGCGCAGCTTGCCTCGACCCAGCCCAGGCGCCTCGACGATCAGCAATGACTGGCCCCGGCCAGCCAGCGCCGCCGCCACGAAGGGGAGTATGGTGTCCGTGGCGTCGTGCGCGACGATGACGCGCCTGCCGCCGATCATCGATAATGCCGACATCTCGGCCGGTATCTGCGACCAGCTATCGCGGCTCAGATCGGCCACCAAAAACGGGTCAGACAGGCTGCCGGTCACACTCCGTGTCAGCTCGCGTGTGTGCTCCCGTATTTGGCCCTCATCCTCGCCGTAGAGCAGCGCCAGCCGTGTAGCTCCAGGGCTGCGCAAGAATGCAGCCGCTTGCCGCGCGTCCAGCTTCACGGATCAGACTGAGTGAGGGTGCCGGTCAAAATAAAGCGCCAATCCGGTGACGATCTGGTCGGCCAGGTTTTCTGCCAATCGACGCTGCGCAGCCTCCTCCTCCAGATCGGCATAGAAAAACTGCTCGTCGAGGATGTTGTAGCCGTCCAGGGCACGCACGGTGCCGCCGGCAATCTGCACCGAGGGGTTGCCGGTCGGGTGCAGGCTCCAAATCACCGACCCGATGTTTCGGTTACGCGTCGTCGAGTTGTCGGACTGTATGCCCAGCCCCTGCACCGCCTCCGAATACGCGACCCCAAGCGTGTACTGCTTTGCTACTCCGGACGACGCACCCTCGAGACGCGTCTGCAAAGCCTGTCGCAGCAACTGACCGGCGCGATTGGGGATGATGTCCACATAGATCGCAGCCAGGCGGCCGGACTGGACCCCGGCTTGACCATACAGCGGCCGAAAGCCGCAGGACGGGGCCAGCAGGCAGAGTGCCAGGGCCGCTACCCGGTACATCACCGCCCAGCCACCACAAAATTGACGATCCGTCCCGGAACATAGATCCGCTTGACGATGCGGCTGCCCTCGACAAGCCGTGCCACGTTCGGCTCTGCCAGCGCAGCCTCGATGACCGAGCTCTCGTCCGTGTTGACCGGCAACTCCACCGTGCTGCGCAGCTTGCCCATCACCTGGACGGCGATGGTCATCGTGTCCTCGACCAGCAAAGCGGAGTCGGCACTTGGCCAGGGCAGGGTCGCCACCAGGCCTGCGCCGCCCAGGCGCGCGTGTATCTCTTCTGCCAGATGCGGCATCATCGGCGCGATCAGACGGGCGGCGGTCAGGGCCGCCTCGCGCCGCGCCTGCGCGAGGCCGGGCGAGGCTGGCGCGCGGTCGGCCTCGCCGATCGACGCCGCCAGTTCGTAGATGCGCGCCACGGCCACGTTGAAGGAAAAATCCTCCATCGCCCTGGTGACCGCGGCGATCGTCCGGTGGGTCGCGCGACGTAGTGCCATAGCCGCCGGCGACGGCACCTCCAGGTCGGTTTCGATCGGTCCGGCATCCGCCGTGGCCAGGCGATACAGGCGCTGCACGAACCGGTAGGCGCCGACCACGCCCGCTTCGGTCCATTCGATGTCGCGATCCGGCGGGTTGTCGGACAGGATGAACCAGCGCGCCGTATCGGCACCGTAACGATAGATGATCGCGCCGGGGTCTACTGTGTTGCGCTTGGATTTCGACATCGCCTCGATTCGGCCGACGGTCACGGGAAGGCCGGTCTCGCGCTGCACGAGGGCGCCGTCGCGCTCTTCGACCTCGCCCGGGTATAGCCACTGCCCGTCAGCCGATTTGTAGCTTGCGTGGGTGACCATCCCTTGGGTGAACAGACCGGCAAACGGCTCGGATTGGCCAAGTGTGTCGGTCGCCCGCATCGCGCGCGTCATGAAGCGTGCGTAGAGCAGGTGCAGGATGGCGTGCTCGATGCCGCCGATATACTGATCGACGGGCAGCCAGGCATCGGCGGCTGGCCGGCGGACGGGTTCGCTGGCGTGCGGGCTGCAAAACCGCGCGAAATACCACGAGCTGTCCACGAAGGTGTCGAACGTGTCGGTCTCGCGCCGGGCCGTGGCTCCGCAGGACGGGCAGGCAACGTTCCGCCAGGTCGGGTGGTGGTCCAGCGGGTTGCCGGGCCGGTCGAACGTGACATCCTCCGGCAGACGGACCGGCAAGTCGCGCGCCGGCACTGGCACCACGCCGCACGCGGCACAGTGAATGACCGGGATCGGGCACCCCCAATAGCGCTGACGGCTGACGCCCCAATCCCGCAGACGCCAGTTCACCACCCGCTCGCCCGCCCCGGCCTGCACGAGGCGGTCGAGCGCGGCCGCCTTGCCCTCCTCCACGGACATCCCATCCAGGAAGCCGGAATTGACCAGCCGACCAGGCCCGTCATAGGCGCGATCGGTGATTTCCGGCGGGGGCGCGTCGGTCGGCTGGACGACCGGTGTCACGCTCAGCCCGTAGCGCCTGGCGAAGTCGAGGTCGCGCTGGTCGTGCGCCGGGCAGCCGAAGATGGCGCCGGTGCCGTACTCCATCAGGACGAAATTGGCGATCCACACCGGGAAGTGCCGATCCGGCAGGAACGGGTGGGACACGGCGAGCCCGGTGTCGTAACCCCGCTTCTCGGCCGTCTCCAACACGGCCTGGCTGGTGCCCAGGCTGCGACACTCAGCGATGAATTGCGCGGCCTCGTCGTCCCTGGCCGCCAATGCCAGCGCAAGCGGGTGTTCGGCCGCCAAAGCGATGAACGACATCCCGAACAGCGTGTCCGGCCGTGTCGTGAAAACCTCGATCTCGCCGATCCCGGCTTCGGGCCGGATCAAGGCGAAGCTGAGACGCGCGCCTTCGCTTCGCCCGATCCACTTGGACTGCATGATACGGACGCGTTCCGGCCAGCGATCCAGCCCGTCGAGTGCGGCCAGAAGTTCAGGCGCGAACCTCGCGATCCGGAAGAACCACTGGCACAGCTTTTTCTGCTCCACCACCGCACCGGAACGCCATCCGCGGCCGTCGATCACCTGCTCGTTGGCCAGCACTGTCTGGTCAACCGGATCCCAGTTCACCGCCGACTCGCGGCGATCCACGAAACCGGCTTCGAGCAGCTTGAGGAACAGAGCCTGCTGCTGGCCATAATATTCGGGCTCGCAGGTGGCGAACTCGCGTGTCCAGTCGATGGACAGCCCGATACGCTGCAATTCAGCGCGCATCGCCGCGATGTTGGCGCGGGTCCATTCGCCGGGATGAATGCCGCGTTCCCGGGCCGCGTTCTCCGCCGGCAATCCGAACGCGTCCCACCCCATGGGGTGGAGCACGTCATAGCCCTGGGCGCGCTTGTAGCGTGCGACGACGTCCCCGAGCGTGTAGTTTCGCACATGCCCCATGTGGATCTTGCCGCTGGGATAAGGAAACATCTCAAGCACATAGTATTTCGGCTTGTCGCCCGCCGGCAGATCCTGCGCCACGAAGCAGCCCGCCTCGTCCCAAGCGCGCTGCCAACGCGGTTCCGCCGCCGCAAAGTCATAGCCAAGGGCCAGAGCATCATCCATAAGCACCACCCAAACTAAGCAGAAGTCTTTTGCTTCTTTTCTTCAGAAAAGAAGACGATTCCTTTCCGTCGAGAAGTAGCGTTCGACTTTTAATCATTTGGTCCCCTGCGCCCGCAACTCGCGCGCGCGTGCCAGGATCTTGCCCTCGATATCAGCGCCGGTCGCAGGATTGACCGAGGCGTCCTCCCACTGGCCGCCGCCGGTGCGTACCTGCCGAAACACGGTCAATCGAAGACCGTCCGTCCGCAACTCGCGGCCGAGCACGAAGGCGGTCACCTTGAAGCGCTCGCCCTGCGCCGCCGGGGGCGAATACCAGTCCGTGACGATGACGCCGCCGAACGGATCGGTGGAGGCGAACGGCATGAAGCCCAGCGTCTCCAACGCGCCGCGCCAGAGGTATTTGTTGACCTGAAGCGCCGCGCCCTGCTCCTGCGCGGTGTTGGTCTTGCCCGTCACCACCGGCACGCCGCTCGGGTCGGTGTAGGCGGCATCCGGCAATGCCTTGACCGAGCTGTTACTGCCGCCGCACGCGGCAAGGGCGAGCGATACGAAGATGGAACAGCCGGCAGCGGTGCGGAGAAGGGTAGGGGTCATAGTATCCTGGAGAGGGCGAGGCAGCGCATGCGCCTTCCGCCTGTCTAGCTTGCGGGGGTGTTTGCGCCAAGCGCCCCGATGGCGCCGGCGCCGGCGAGCCGCGCGCGCGGCACGCGGCCGCCGGGGGCGCCCGCGAGGCCGCCCAGCGCCCGGGAG
>CAXUNK010000079.1:0-12318 GCA_964252425.1 uncultured Acetobacteraceae bacterium | reverse complement strand
CGCCTCGGCAGCCCCCGCCTCGCCGGCCTGCGCATGACACAAGCCGAGCAGTTGGTGCGCGCCGGCCAGCCTGGGCCGCGCGGCCGCCAGGCGGGCGGCGAGCGCCTGTGCCTCCTGCGTTCGGCCGCGCGCCAGCAGCGCCTGCCCCAAGCCGAGCTCGTGTGCGATATCCATGAGCGCTTGTAGCCCGGGCGCGGACGTCACGCGATCACGCCGGCGAGAAAGCGCCGCAGGTGCGTGGCAACCTGCTGTCGGTCGCCATGGATGGCTGGCGACATAGGTGAAGCGCGATGAAAGTCGGGCCGCGCCCCGCTGGCTCCCAAGGAATTTAAGCCGTGGCGCTGGCGATACGGCGTAGGCTCAACATCATAAGCCTTGCCTTGGTTGGTTTGCTCTGCAACGGTCAACCGACGAACGATCCAAGGTGTGATATGACCAAGGCTCGCCTTCTCGTTGCCGCCCTGGTGATGGTATTTGGTGCCGGGGCGTTTCAGGCTGCTGATGCTCAGCTCCTCGGAACCTATGGTGGACAGCGTGCGGACGGCACGCCGGTTACCATCAGCCTGAGCCGGATCAGGGATCAGGTCTACATCACCTCCGTTCAAGTTCAGGCCAATACCACGTGCAAGGACGGCACGACGTTCGACACCAACACCTTTGCGGCGGGTCTGCTTCAGACCGTCACCGCGCCCACCGTAACGTTGGATGCTTCGGACCTAACCATTTTCATAGGCGGAACGCTCGTGTTCGACGACGCGACGCGGTCGGTGAGCGGGTTCCTGTTCGAAAAATTGTCCAAGCTGGCGGCAGCTCCCGGCCTGCCGACAAAGGCGACCATCTGTGCGGAAGGTCGGCAGGCTTTTGCCGCGGTGCTCGACAAACAGGTGGATTTTGATCCGAAGCTGATGACGTGGAGCGATGATGGGAGGAGAGCGGTCCCATGACCAAAATACGTTTGATCACGGGTACCATCGCCGCTTTGTGCATGGCAGCGGCAGCCTCCTCGGCGCATGCGCAGCGGGTCGGCACATACAGCGGATTTCAGGCCAACGGTCAGCCGTTCAGCTTGATGGTTTCGCGTTACAAAGGGCAGTTGATTGTCGAAGGCATCAACGTTCAAGTCCAGACGACCTGCCGTGGCGGACAAACTTTTATAGACGACACGGGGTATGCTCCGGTTGGACCGATCGTGAACGGCTCCGGGCAAGACTCGTTCAATTTCGGCGCCACTTACTTCAACGAGTCGTTCACCTTCGACGACGCGACCCATAGTGTAAGTGGTTTTGTGGAGGTGGTATTCGCCATCTTCAGACCGCCTCTGGCAGGATCTCTCGTCCCAACGAAGTCGGCTTTCTGTTCGACTGGCAGGCAGGCTTTTGCAGCCGTGCTGGGTCAAAACGTGCCGTTCGATCTGCACGCGCCGGTCATTCGGTTCCGGCGACCGTCGGAGTAGAGGTGTGTTGAAGTTTATCGTCCAAACTGGATAGTCGGTCTGGACGATATATCTGCGCGCCCAAAAATATCTGCCCGCCAAAACTAGATTGAGAGGGTTGAGCCGCCGTGATCGGCATGAACCCGCTCAAAGTCTGGCGATAAGCGGACGCCTAGTTTGGCGGATGACCACCACCGCCGGTGAAACTGTCAGTGAAGCTAGCAGTGAAGTCGCACGTGGCGGGATTGTAATTGACCGGACCGGGTGTACAAACAGCAGCTTGCCCGCCTTCGGCGTTATTTGTGGAGACGTGACAGACACCGTTGACAACTGCTGCGGTAAAGCTGGAAGTACAAAGCGGTTCATAGCCGCCGTTAGGGGTGATGAGTAATGTTAACGAACCACCTGCGTTCGTAAGACTTGGAAAACTTGCAGTAAACTTAGCACTGCCAGAAATGCTTGTTGGACCTGAGATGTTGCTGGTTCTTTGTTGCACTATACCGCTTCCAAACACGGTTATGGTGCCTGTAGCCGCCAAAGCATTGCTGCCGAGCAACAACGTAATGGCTGACGGAATCAATCTCAGTGGTTTTTTTACTTTTACCATTTTTCCTCCAGTGATTTGGACGCGAACCTAGCGACCTTGTCGGGAGCCTAAAGCCTCCGCTGTCCGTGTCAATCTGTCCTGCAAAGCCGATTGAGCAAATATGGCCGACGTGGAACGCAGCGCGATCCAGGTCACCCGCGCTGAGGGAACATCGCGCGGGACCTCCGTTCGTGCTTTTATCTGCCGCGCATCCCGCATTGCGCTTCGCTCCACGCGACCACGTTTGCCACGCTGCTTCTGTGACTCGGCCACACGAGCGAGCGCGCGCGTTATAGACCAGCAGCCGCGTCGCACGCATTCGAAAAGCGCAGCCGAATCGGCCGTTTACAAGGAACGCGTGCCCCACATTATGCTGCGCTTGTGCAGGGTTACGTGCTAGTCGCGTTATTCTCCGGATGGTGAAGCTCTAGTGGACACCCCCAGACAGCTCCGATTGGGTGGCGTTGTTTCGGGGTGAGGAGTCGGTCAGGGCGCCAGGCCCGACGACGTTCTGGTCATCCGCGTTGCCACACATAAGACTGCCCGTGACGGGCTCGCATCTGGCGTGCTTGGCCGAGGCGACCTGCGGACCGGACGGCGTTCCGGCGCAACCGGCGAGCCCCAAGACAGAACCGACTAGCACAACAATGGATATACGGAACACCGGCAACTCCATGTCACGAAAAAGGCCGCCGCATCACTATGCGACGGCCCTCTCAGCTTAAGCAAACCCCCTGGCCAAAGCCAAGCTTTTAGAACCGCAGCGTGGTCTTCAGGTAAACCACTCGACCATAAATATCGTAAACGGCAGCGTCCGTGTTCGTGGCAGTGTCGAGCACGAAAGGGGGCGCCTTGTCGAACAGATTGTCGATGCCGACGTTGAAGCTGAAATTCTTGTAGTCGTAGCTGCCAACGATGTCGTGGTAGAATACGTCGGGTGTTGCGGCCGACGAGTACTGACCCTTGGCGGAGCCTTGAACATACGGGCCCGGATACTCGTCAAATGTCGTACCCTGAATAAAGCGCATCCGGTAGCCGAATTGGAAGTCGCCGATGCGCCAATCCACGCTGGCATTATCACGCACTCGCGGATAGGCAGGCAGGCTCGAGGCAAGAACCCCTATGGTTCCAAGATAACCGATGAATGGGCCGTTCGGAACGCTCTGCTCCTGATATTTCAGCGTAAGGGTCAAGTCGTTCTGGAATGACAAGGTGCCGTAGCCAGGAAGAGGATAGGAGTAGGTGCCGCCAATATCCAACGCTTCTGTCCGGGTAACGCCAAGGTTCTCGTTGATCGCTGTCACCGTATTCAACTGACCGGTTCCAAGACGCGGAGCAACGAAAGCGCAGTACGGGCTGGAGAGGTTCACCGACGTGTAGCAATTATCCAAAATGAACTGGGTTGGAAGAGAGCCGACCGATCCATTGATCTTGGTCCGCGAGAAATCCACCGTGACCGCAAGACGCGGAACGAAGGGCGGGTTCAGCACCACACCCACCGTCTGGGTGCGTGCAGTTTCCGGCTGCAGGTTCGGGTTGCCACCCTCAACCGTCTGCACTTGGCTACCAACTTGAGTGAAGTTGGCAGGATTGACGCCCTGCTTCAGGCAGTTCGCCGCCACGATGCCCGACTTGCTGCCATAAGTCGAGGTCTGGCTACCCACACAGGGATCGACCGCCCCGTTGAAGCTGATCAGATCACCGGTGAACAGGTCGTTCACGCTGGGTTGCCGGAATGCAGTCCCGTCCGAACCGCGGAAACGAATGCCCGAAACTGGCGTGTAATTACCGGCGACCTTCCAGATCTCGCTCGAACCAAACTCGTTGTAACTGAAGAAACGGCCGCCGAGATCGACATGGAGATCTTTGGCGCCCGGCAGGTCCTTCAAGATCGGAACGCGCGCTTCGCCGTAGAGCTCCGTCACATCGAAGGAGCCGCTCGTGGGTTGCGCTGTGCTGCCCAGCGTCACGCCAGTCAGGTCGAGCGAATCGGGGGTGAACTCACCGGTCTCAGTCCGATGTTCGACACCGAGCGACAGGCCCACCGGCCCTGCCGGCAGTTGGAAAACCTGGTTGTTGCTGATGCTGCCGCCGTAAACCTTAAGCGTATAGCGGCTCTGCTCCGCCTCAGTGTAGGTCGCATACTTTATCGCCGCGGCGCTGTAGTTCTGTCCGAACGGGTTGGCCAGAGCGCAACCGGCCGAAGCGAGACAAACGCCCGGGTTATAGACGCCGAATGTCGCCGGATCGAAGGATGGCGTCCCGTAGATGGCCGTATTGGATGCCTCGATGGCGGCAATCTGGGCCGGCGTTGCCGTCGTGTTCTGGAACCCAAGCTCCTGTTCCAGGTGCTGGAAGTTTATGTTGTTCGTGTTGGTCGTCTGATCGTCGTCCTCGCCATACTGGAAGAACACTTCATAATCCCAGTTTTCGAGGAAGTGACCTTTCACCCCAACGTTGATCTGGAACGTATTGTCCACCTGAGTGTAGATTCGGTTCCCGAACTCCGCCTCTCGTTGATAGATGTCGACAGGTCCGGAGCCAGGCCCCAGCAAACGAGTGAGATAGGGGTTTCCGTCCGGAACGATGAAGGCGTCCGGAAGTCCGACCAGCGTGTTGAGCGCACCTTGAACCGGTTGTGGCGCCAGCTGCTCTCCGGTTTTCTTGTGGGTGTAAAAGCCCTCGCCGTAGAAGCTGATATTGTCGGTGATATCGTAGTTGAAGGACGGAGTGATGCTCTCCTTCTCAATCGAGTCGCTCAACTGTTGCAGCGCGCCAAAGTTGAAACGTTGAGAGAACAATCCCTGATAAGGCACGCCGAGCGTACCATTCTTGTTGACCAGGTTAGCTAGCGACTCCTGGTTATTGACGTTCAGGCTATTGATATCAGCAAACACGATTCCGTTTGGGTTGAAGATAGACCCAACCGTTTGCGGCGTTTTGCTATTGAGCGGCTGGAGTGGGCTTTGTATCGGATATTGCGCCCAGTCGCGGTCGGCCTGAGAGACCGGCCCTTGATTTAGGTAGTCGAGGCCGACGGTGAAATTGCCCTTCTCAAAATTCTGGCCTGCCAGCACGGACAGCTCGCCGGTCTTGTCGTCACCCGCATCGGTGGCGATGCTGCCATTCGCGTGGAAGACGATGCCTGAATAATTGTGCTTGAGAATGATGTTGACCACGCCGGCGATCGCGTCGGCACCGTACGTGGTCGATGCACCATCCTTCAGGATTTCAATGCGGTCCACCTGTTCGAGTGGGATGTTGTTCAGATCGACGCAGTTCTCGTTGCCATCGACGAATCGCTTGCCGTCAACCAGCACGAGCGTGCGCTCGATACCTAAATTCCGAAGGTCGATACAGGATACGCCGCCGCCGCCATTGTTCGTTGTGGCATACAAGCCGGAGGTGCCGATTTCCGGCAGCCGCGTCAGCACATCTTCCAGCGTCTGCGCGCTGGAATGCTCGATCTGCGCCGAGGTCACGACCACCACCGGCGACTCGCTCGTAGCGTTGGTCGTCTTCAAGCGCGAGCCGGTCACCACGATGTTCTCAGCGCCGGGGCCGGCTGTTGCCGCATCAGTCCCCGTTGGCGCCGTGGCAGCGCTGGACTGCGCCGGTGATGGAGCTAACTGCGCCAACGCGCTCCCCAACGGATAAGCCTGCGTCAACGCGAGAATGGCGACCGAGCCAGCGAGCCTGTGTCGAAGTGTCACGTGAAAAAATCTCCCTGGCCAGAGCCGCCGCCAGGGCAAATCCCGGCAGGACGGCCGCTACCAACTGTAACGTTCGTGACCAAAAGGATAACCTTTTCGTGACGCCGCGAAACCCAAAAGCATCGGCCGAAACCACAAGCGGAGCTGCCTGTGTCCTTCCTGCAACGCAGGCCGTCGCCGACCTTTGCCTATCAGCCACACTCAACCGAGTCTCAGACCTGTCCGCGCACGCAGGACGCCCGTCGTGCCGTGGTTGCATCGTCCGCAATTCACTTCTTGCTGACGTCTCCGGCGTAAGCTACGGATTCACCGGTCAAGGACATAGCCCCGGTTCTTCAGAGGCGGATGCAACGGATGCACACGGCGTGAGCGGCCCCAAAACCTCGTCTTCCGTAGCGCTCTGCCGGGGCCTCGCCTGTCTGGGGATATCGTTGCTGGCCGCCTGCGCCAGCCAGACCTCGCCGCCAATGACCGCCACGCAGGAAGCGGCCACCTACATCGCGCGCGCCAAACCCAGCTACGCGCCCCCCGGCCCGCCGGAAGACCCGTGGGGACCGTATATCTCCGAGGCCTCCAAGAAATTCGACGTGCCGGAGCGCTGGGTGCGCGAGGTCATGCGGGTCGAGTCGGGCGGGCATGAGTTCCGGTCCAGCGGCGTGCTGATCACCTCGCCGGTCGGCGCCATGGGCCTGATGCAGCTGATGCCCAAGACGTATGACGAGGTGCGCGCCCGCTACAGCCTGGGCGACGACGCGTTCGATCCGCACAACAACATCCTGGCCGGCACCGCCTATCTGCGTGAGATGTACGATGCGTTCGGCAGCCCCGGCATGCTGGCCGCCTATAATGGCGGACCGGCGCGTCTCGAGGATTACCTGGTCCATAACCGCCCGCTGCCGGCGGAGACTCGGCGCTACGTGGCGATGATCGCTCCTTATATACGTGGTGAGTGGCCGCAATCCCGCTCGCCGGCCGAGCAGTTCGCGGTCAACCAGTTGCCCGATTATATCCCAGCCGGGCCGCGCTACGCAGTGCACCGCGTGTTCGTGGCGTCGCATCAGCGTCGTGGGCATGAGAACGTGCGGTATGCCGCCGCCGAGCGCCGAATCCACCATCACGGCTCGTCGGCGCCGATCGAGCTGGCGGAGGCGCCGGAGGTGCGCAGCCCGGTGCATGGCGCCCTTCGGGTCGCGTCCGGCTCGACGTCGCATGGCTGGCACCTGATCGAGCCCGCGATGGCCAGCGACACGGTGTCGCACGGCCTGCACCACGTGCACCTGGCTGTGGCCACCACCCATGCCGGGCACGCCACGGTCTATCATGTGCGCGCGTCCGACGCGTTAGCGCACCGGCCCGCACACACGAAGCACGCCCGGAGCTAACCGGCGCGGCCCGTCGGAAGGCCACGAACGGCACACGTCCGGGCGGCATCGCCGCCGCGGCTCAAGGCCCCCAAGGCGAGGCCGTCTCCAGTTGCGCCGCCAGACGCAGCATCATCCCCTCCGAGCCATGCGCGCCCACGAACTGGACGCCGACCGGGAGCATGGCACCGCCCGGCTCGGCCGGCGCGCGCCCCAGCGGCACGGACATCGCCGGCACATGGGTCAGGTTGGCAAGCTGGGTGAACGGGGTCGGGGCCAGGCCGTCGCGCGCCATGCGCTCCAACAGCCCCAACCGCATCACCAGGCCGCCGGCGCGCAGGCGGCGGAACCCCTCCAGCAGGCGAAGCTGGCCGGGCGGCGTGGCGGTGGCGCCGATCCCGGGCGGCGGGCCGGCGACGGTGGGGGTCAGCCAGAAATCGTACTGCTGGTGAAAGCGGCCCAGCCCGCGCGCGAAGCCGTTCCACCGCAGATGGCGCTCGACATAGGCGCCGGACGGCAGCGCGCGGCCCAGCTCGGCCAGCATCGCCGTCTCCGGCTCGAACGCGTCGGGCCGGGCGCCAGAGGCGGCAATCTCCGCCGCCACCTGGCCCAGATAGAGGGTGATGTAGCAGTCCGCGACCGCCTGCCCGTCGATCTCGGGCGCGGCCTCCTCCACCGCGTGGCCAAGGCCGTCCAGCAGCCGCGCCGCGTCCTCCACCGCCCGGATGTGGCCGGCCGCGACCGGCGTGCCGATCGGCGAGGCGGTCGAATAGCCGATGCGGAGCCGGCCAGGCGGTAGCTCCACCTCCGCGGCATAGGGGCGCTCGGGCGGGGGCAGCACGAACAGGTCGCCCGGTTCGGGGCCGCACAGCACGTCCAGCATGCGCGCCGTATCGCGCACGCTGCGGGTCAGCACGCCGTTGGACGACGCACCCTCCCACACCATGCCCGCCTGCGGCGCCCAGGAGATGCGCCCGGTGGACGGCTTCATGCCAAACAGGCCGCAATAGCTGGCCGGTATCCGGATCGAGCCGCCGCCATCATTGGCACCCGCCATCGGCACCAGCCCGCCGGCCACTGCTGCCGCCGAGCCGCCGGAGGAGCCGCCGGCGGTGCGCGACGGGTCGAGCGGGTTTCGCGTCGGGCCGTACAGCCGCGATTCGGTGACCGCGCGCAGCCCGAGTTCGGGGGTGGCGGTGCGGCCGTAGATGACCAGGCCCGCCGCCAGGCACCGCCGTGTGAACGCGCTGTGTTCGGCGGCGCGACGGGCGGCAAACGCACGCGCGCCGCGCGTCGCGGGCTGGCCGGCGCACACCAGGCCCAGGTGCGTCAGCAGGGCACGCCCCCCCCCCCAACGGTCGCCCGGGGGGGCTGGGGCGGGCGCGCGGGGCCAAACCCCCCCGCCCCCCCCGCGTCGCGGGCTGGCCGGCGAACTCCTGGCCGATGTCCTTCAGCAGGAACGGCACCCCGCCGAACGGTCCGCTGGGCCGTCCGCCGGCCGAGGCGATCTGCGCGCGCGCCACCGCGTCGAACCGGATCGGCACCGCGTTCAGCGTGCCCGCGGTCTCGTCCGTGCGGGCGATGGCCGCTTCCAGCAACTCGGTCGCCGAGACCCGGCCGTCCGCCACCAGCTCGGCCAGGCCGGTCGCGTCCAGCCCCGATAGTTGAGAATCCACCGCTCCCCCTAGGTCGTCGCTCGTCCAGGGCTTATCTATCGGGAAACACTCAGGAGGATCACGTGCAAGTTGTCATCGTCTCGGCTGCCCGCACGCCGGTCGGCAGTTTCTCCGGCGCATTCGCGACCGTGCCTGCGCACGAGCTGGGGTCGGTGGCGCTGCGGGCGGCGATGGAGCGCGCGGGGGTGGAGGCCTCCGAGATCGACGAGGTGATACTGGGCCATGTGCTCTCGGCGGCGCAGGGGCAGAACCCGGCGCGGCAGGCGGCGCGCGCGGCCGGCGTGCCGGATGACAAGACCGCGTTCGGCATCAACCAGGTATGCGGCTCCGGCCTGCGCGCCGTGGCCCTTGCCGCGCAGCAGATACGCACCGGCGAAAGCCAGGTGGTGGCCGCCGGCGGGATGGAGAGCAAGAGCCTGGCCCAGCACGCCTCCTATCTGCGCGGCGGCGTGAAGATGGGGGCGATGGAGCTGACCGACACCATGCTGAAGGACGGCCTGTGGGACGCGTTCCACGGCTATCACATGGGCACCACCGCGGAGAACGTGGCGCAGAAATACCAGATCACCCGGCAGATGCAGGACGAGTTCGCCGTGGGCTCGCAGAACAAGGCGTCGGCGGCCAGCAAATCGGGCCGTTTCAAGGACGAGATCGCGCCGGTCACCGTGCGCGGCCGCAAGGGCGATACGGTGGTCGATACCGACGAGTATATCCGCCACGAGAGCGACATGGCGGCGATGGCCAAGCTGAAGCCGGCGTTCAGCAAGGACGGCACGGTGACGGCCGGCAACGCCAGCGGCATCAACGACGGTGCGGCCGCACTCGTGCTGATGAGCGCGGAGGAGGCGCAGCGGCGCGGGCTGACCCCGCTGGCCCGCATCGCCAGCTTCGCCACAGCCGGCGTCGATCCGGCGGTGATGGGCACGGGGCCGATCCCGGCGAGTCGCAAGGCGTTGCAGCGGGCCGGGTGGTCGGTGGGCGACCTCGACCTGATCGAGGCCAACGAGGCGTTTGCCGCACAGGCCTGCGCGGTCAACAAGGACATGGGCTGGGACACCGCGCGGGTGAACGTGAACGGCGGCGCGATCGCCCTTGGCCATCCGATCGGCGCGTCGGGCGCGCGCGTGCTGACCACGTTGCTGCACGAAATGGGCCGCCGGGATGCCCGCCGGGGCCTGGCGACTTTATGCATCGGCGGCGGCATGGGCGTTGCGATGTGCGTGGAGCGCGACGCCAATCTCTGATAGGAACTAGGCATTAGAGTGGAGCGGTAATGCCGGGGCCGGTGTGAGCGGAGTTTGGGGGGGCTGGATGCGGCGCCTGCGCCGCGGCGAGGCTGAGTCTCAGTTGCCGGCCGGCACCGAGCCGGACGGGCTGGCTGGCGCGGCCACGCCTGACGCACCCGATGAGCTGCCCGGGGAAGCGCCGGCCATCGACGCGGACGGTTTGGGCGAGGCCAACGGTGGGGCGCCTGCGCCCGATCCCGAACCTCAGAAGCTGTCCCGCGGCGAGCAGGCGCCGGAGATCGATGGCCTGCCCGGCGACACACTGGCCGGCTTGCGCGAGGCTGAGCCGACATCGCCGACGCTCACGGTTCCGCAGCTTCTGCAGCACGGGGAGCTCGCAGCCTGCCGCACGGCGCTGAGACACGGCGTGGAATCCGATCTCTCTCCCCTCGTCGCTGCGTTGAGCGCGGGCGAGACGGTGTTGCGCGGGTTGGGCCTGCACCCTGCGGAGGGTGGCGTGTCGGTGATGCTCGCGCCCGAAGAGGGGGCGCGCAAGCTGCTCGTCATCTTCGGGCAGGATGGGGGTGCGTTCTTCCTGCCGGATTGCTCGCCAGACCAGCGCGTGCACACGCTTTACCTGCGCGACGACACGCATTGTCTGGCGATGCTGGGTGTGGACGGGCTGGGCGCCGATTACGATTCCTGCCTGCTGGCCATATTGCGCGTGGCGCGCGCATTGGGAGCCGGCGATCTTTACTGCCTGGGTGGCGGCGCGGCCTGCTACAGCGCGCTGCGCTACGGGCTGGATCTGGGCGCCTCGGGCGTGCTGGCGGCCGGCAGTCTCGTCCATCTGCGCCGCGGCGTGCAGGCGCCGGGGCTGCGTCCGGGCATGCAGGCGCGCCGGCTGATGCGCCTCGCCCAGGAGCTGGGTGCGGATCTGACCGAGGCCTACGCGACGGCCGCGACAAGGCCCGGCCTGGTCCTGTTTCGTCCGGGTCAGGTCGCCCTGGCTGGCCTGGCTGCCCTGCCCGGCGCGGTCGATGTGCCGGCGCCGCCCAGGACCCCCACAGACATGCTGGGATGGGCCGGGCAGAACGGCCGGTTGCAGGGTTTGATGGACGATCTGCTCGCCTGCCGCGCAACCGAGTAGCCCGATACTGCCGTCTGGCCTGGCGCGCCCTGGCCGCCGGCGCGTGCCTGGCGCCGGTGGGCTCGGCACCCGGCGCCCGGATGCTGCCGAGCGACGCTTTTGTGTGGCAACGCGTATGGCGTCCCGCGGTGCGGGACGCGTTGGCGGGCGGAGCGCCTTACTTCGCGACGTGGCACGTGCTGGCTGCCGAGTGGCCGGCGGACGGACCGCCGGTGCTGACCGACGCGGACTGGCCCTTGCTCCTGGCGCACGGCCATGCGGCGGTTCCGGTGATCCGCATCGAGGGACGGATCGACGGACCGCGCATCGCCCTGCTTGCGAACGGCATACGGGGGGTGCTGGCCGCGCACGCCATGCCGAACGCTGTGCTGGAGATTGATCATGACGCGGCAACGTCGCGCCTGGCCGACTACACAGGCTTCCTCCATGCGATGCGGGCTGTTCTGCCGAGCGGCACCCGGCTCTGGATAACGGCGCTGCCGAGCTGGATTGCCGCTCCGGGTTTTCCGGCCCTGGCCGAGGCGGTGGACCGCCTCGTTCTGCAGGTCCATGCGATCGACGATCCGCGTCTGGGCCTGTTCAGCGCGCCGCGCGCACTGGGCTTCGTGCGCGCCTTGACCCGGCGGACGCGCACGCCCTGCGAGGTCGCGCTGCCCGCCTACGGCGCCCGTGTCTCGGACAGAAGCCGCGGCCTGTCCGTCTCCTCGGAGCAGCCCGCCAGCGACGCGCGACCTGGGCTGGAGATCGCGGCCGATCCGGTGGAGGTGGCCAGGTTCGTGGCCGAGCTCGAGCGCGATCCGCCCGACCGGCTCGTGGGGCTGGTGTGGTTCCGTCTGCCGGTGCAGGGCGATGTCCGCGCCTGGGGGATGAGCACGCTCCTCCACGTGGCGCGCGGTTCGGCGCCGGACGGGCGGGCGGTGGTCGCGACCCGACCAGTCACGCCGCACGGCGCGCGCCAGATCGTGGTCAGCAATGCGGGCGGCGACGACGTGGCCCTGCCGCGCCAGATCGCGCTGCCGCAGGACTGTCTGGCGGCCGATGGGCTGGGGCAGTATGTGCTGGAGCCCGGCCGGCTGTCGTTGCGTGGCGCCGGGCTGCTCGGCGGCGGCGCCTCCGTGCTGGCAGGCTGGATGCGCTGTTCGGGGGATGTTCATGCGGACCATTAGGCTGGCCT
>CAXUNK010000078.1:258-12501 GCA_964252425.1 uncultured Acetobacteraceae bacterium | reverse complement strand
GGGCGGGGGTGGGTCAGGCGGCCCGCTCTATGCGCCAGGCTGGGGCAAGAGCTGGTCGGGCACTGGATGGGTGCGCCCAGCTGCGTCAGCGTTTACGGCGTTCGGCACTACGGGGCCGACCGGCACGCAACCCACGCCGAGCGATCTGTCTGGAGGGCCGCTGCGCCTAGCCTTTGCCAACGGGTCCGGTAACTGGTCGGGCTTGAGCCAAGCGACGCCGGGATCGACTTGGACGATCGAAGCATTCATCTGCGCAGATGGAGCGCTGAAAGGGCTTGGAGAAAGCACGGGACTGCTACTCGTCAACAGCTCTACAGGCAGCTTCATAACGTTCTGCATATACTGGGGTAACGGCAACGTTTATGTTCAGCATTGGGGAGGCTTTGCCACGGGACAGGGTTTTACCTCAAACCAATACAACTTGCAGATTTTTGCGAACCCGGCAGAGCTTCACTTCAAAATCGTGAATGACGGCACGAATTTGAAGTTCTACATTGCAGACGATCCTATAGATGACGCGGCTTGGAGCGGCTTGTATGCCGAAACATTAGCTTCCTACATTGGAAATGTTGACACTATCTGCGTAGGAGCGAATACGGCAGCGCCCTCTACTGCGAGCATCAACCTCTACGGCTGGACAGTCACCTCGCCATAGAAAGCCGGCAGTCTAAAGCCGAACCCGAGCACAGACAAAACCATCCGAGTCAACGCAGACAAGAAAGTCTGAGCGGCGGTCCTATATTAGATAAGAATGCATGAGGCCGTCTTTTCATTGCATGTATTCGCCTCTTCAATCCGCAGTCAATTCCGGTTGACGCCATGAAACGTTGGCTGCTTTCCTGCTATTTGTGCCACGCGAGATGACTGGCGCGAGGACTGCAAAAAATGGCTTCACGTTTTGGTGAGAACACCGTAATCCTTGATCACGGGACGGGCGCGCTCGTGCCCGCAGCCACCCAGCCCGATGAGAGTGAGGCAGAGACGGTGCGGAGCGACGAAGAAAGGCCGATGATGCTCGGTCGCAATATCAGTCCTGCCGGTATTGGTCTCGTCGTGACGCTTGCCGGCATCATCTGGGCGGCCGCGCCGATCGCCAATGATGCGCACGACGCGCACGCCCGCGTAGTGGCGCTTGAGGGCGTCGCGGCCGGCCCAAGACTTTCAGTGCTGGAAAGCAATCAGAGCGAGATCCGCGCCGAACAGCGTCGCGCCACGGACATCATTAACTCTGTCAACGCTCAGCTGGCCGGCATCAACGAGCGTCTCAAGATGCTTGTCGAGCGCGGCGAGGACGGTCCGATTTCACCACCCCAGTATCGGCGCCGATGACCATCGGCAGCTGCTAACGCGCCGCGCGCGCACAGGAGACGTCATGCCGATCGCGACCGACCACTTCGTGCTCATCGCCGACAGCCTCAACGCCAGTCAGGCGCGCCTGCAAGCGGCGGCGGCCGCATTGGCCAAGCCTGGCGTGACTGGCCCGCTCTTTCGACTCGACGCCGTCGATCTGAACCGCGGCGACGGCGACTTCTCCGTATTGCACGATGCGATCAGCATTATGCAGCCCGGACAGAAGTTTCGCATCGTGCTGGGCACCGGTCAGGTCACGCCGGACCTCGATCTGGAAATGGTGACGGTGGACACGTCCATTCGACGCACCGCGCCGCAGCCGCGTCTCTACGGTTGTCCGTGGGGGCCAAAGGTTCAGGCGTTCAAGGCGCAGGCGCAGGCGCGCGCCTGGACACGCCTGGCCAACATGGAGCTGCTGCCAAGGCTGCACAGTTTCGGCGAATGCCCGATCTCGACCGATCCGAAGGACGCCGAGCTGCAGGTGCAGCTCAAGAACCCGGCCCCCTACTCGTCCGACCTGACGCCCGCCTGGGATGCGGGCGGGTTCACGCCCGAGGTGTTTGCCGCGTCGTGCCAGACGATCGTGGGCGCAGCGGCCGGCTTCGCGGAAGGCCGTTTTGTATGCTGCCCGATCGTCTCGCCCAGCGCGGATGCGGCGCTCTACGATCCGGTGTCGGACGCGATCCTTGCCGGTGTGGCAGCGGCTGGCGCGGAGTTTGTGTTCCAAAACCTTTGCCTCGTGCCGGGTCTCCCAGAGCCGTGGGCGGTTCGCACGGCCGTGGCCAAGGGCAAACGCGTGGCGCTGCAGCTCGGCACAGGATTGCGGCCCGACCAGGTAGCGAAAGCCGCAGAGACGGGCGCGCCGTGGAGCCCGCTATGGTGGGAGTCGCACCCGGACAGTGCTGAGGCCATGGGCGCGTGGATATTGTCGCAATCGGCGACACCCAGCGGCTACGCCTGATCGTTCGCCGCCGGGGTGCAGGCCGATCCCGATGATCTCGAATTTCGCTGTTTCCCGCACGTGGGCGGCCCTTATCGGTCGTGGCAACTCGTGTCGGGCACCGGCGAGATCGTGCTTCAGGGGGCCATGCCACTCGACACAGAGGCGCTGCGCATCGGTTGCGCCGCCTACATCGCGCGCATCGAGGCCCGCGCAACCGCCCGGCCCGTAGTCTTAGCAGAGGAACCATCGGTCATGGCTGACAGCCCGGTTGCTACGCCCACGTCTGCATCTTCCGTCGTCATCATGCCGCGCAGCCGCGCCATCTCGTGGTTGCAGCAGCCAACCACGATCCAGGGCATAGCTCTCTTGATCGGCGTGCTCGGCCTCTACTTCGCGCACGTGATCGCAGGCGCCACTTTCGTGTCCGGCCTCGCCGGCGCCGCGCTGCTGATCGGGATCCCGGACAACACTGGCTACCTGCATCGCCTTGCCGCCGCCAACCCGCTGCAGTTCGGCGTTCCGCCGGCTGCGAAGGCGATCGCTCTGATGCTTGTGCCGCTGCTCGCGCTTTCTGCCTGCGCGCCGCGCGCGAGCACGCCAGTGGTGCAGCCCAACTATGCGGCGCTGATCGGCCTGGCACAGACGGATTACAAAGAGATCAAGGGCAACGCGGATAGCTATTGCAGCAACCCTGCGGCCGATCCAACGGCTTGCAAGAACATCTCTACGACCGAGGGTGCTACCGATCCGCTTGTGGCGGCGCTCAGCGCGACCACGGCCCCCACCACGCTCACCGCGATCTTCTCGAACATCCACGTGATCGAGACGGCGCCGCTGCCAGCAGGCTGGGTGAAGCCGCAGACCCAGCTCGACGTGAGCGCCGCGCTCTCGCTGATGACGACGCTGGCGCCGATCGCCGCCCAGCTCATCCCACTGCTGTAGGAGCGTGCGATGAGACATCTCGCCGTCGTATTGGGCACGCTGCTGGGGATGCAGCTTGGGGCCCGCGCGCCTGCTGCTGCGCAAGCGATCTCGCTGGCGCCCGGGAGCTTCACGAACTTCTCGCAGGTCGTGCCGAGCACGGCCACCACTGTCATTCCGGCGCACCCGTCCGGGCAGCGGGTGCGCATCGTGGCAATCGACACGGCCATCGCCGGCTACACCGACCTGACGGTGACGACCTGGTGCGCCTGGGGCACGGCCGCCGCAAACCCTGCAGTGGTGGGAGCGAACGGCTTCCCGCTGAACGCCGGGTTCGATGACAAGACCACGGGCGTCAACCAGGGGCCGCTGAACTGCATACAGCCCAGCGGCACACACTACATCCGGCTGGAAACGTATTGATGCGTGCGCACCTAATTGCCTCGGCGTTTGCACTCGGCCTTTTCCAGCTTGCGCACGCACAGCAGGTCGCACCGCCGTCACCCGTTCGGCCGAATGGCCTGCTCTTTCCTCGCAGCATGCGAAGCACGCTGATCCCAGCCATTCACCTGGCCAAACTCAACGCGAGCAGCACGCCGACAGTGTGCGCCACCGGCGACAGCACCATGGCGACAGCCGGCATTGTCCAAGGTCCGGTCGCTAACCTGCCGGGGGTGACGCCCATCGACCGGCTTTACAACATGCTCCAGCAACGCATCCTGGAGGATAACCCGAACAAGACGATCAGCTTCCAGAATTTCGCAATTGGGTCGCAGACCTGGACAAGTCAGGATAATGTCGCGACCAGCAATCTCCCAGCTTTCTACTTCAACTCTAGCCTACCGTGGCTTCCTTATATCCAGGCTGCAAATTGCACGTCGCTCTTCATCAATTTTGGCGTAAATGACGCGGACGGCATCATCGGAACTTCGGTTCGGTCCGTCCTGAACAAAATTGTTGCTTGGGGCAACACGCAGCCAGCTTGGTCAACGTCTACGGCCTACGCGAAGGGCGCCGTCATCCAGGACAGCAACGCCAAGCTGGAAATTGCGGCCACCGCAGGCACAAGCGGAAGCGGTTCGCACCCGACGTGGGCGACCACACAAGGTGCGTCCACCACCGACGGCACAGTGACGTGGCAGCTTCTGTCCGCGTCCGCCTATGTAGCAGCGGTGCCGGACATCATTCTAATAACGAACAAGAACACCAACGCGGCAGCAGGTGCGCCCTATAATACCGTGCTCAACCAGAATGGCACGCTCAACGCCGCTTCTTTCCAGCGCAACATTGCGCTCAGCCGCGCGCCGGGCTTCGCCATTACAGGCCTTCCGCCCATTGGTCTCATCGATATCGGTCGATATTTTACAGAGGCTTTCAACGGCTTTGATCCGGTTGAACAGTATCTGACCACCGTCATCACGTCCGCCGTCAGTGTGAGCTCCTTCCCTTACAGCCTCCCTGCCACGGCCGGCGACTTCGATCTCAATATAAGCATCCCGAATGGGTCGGGGTTTGGCGGTGGATCAAACTATATCGGTATTGCCACAGGCGCACCGGGATCGTCGGCGGGCAGCATGTTCTACATCGGCTCAAACTCCACGACCTGTTACGTCTTTGCGTCAGACAGCAGCGGTCAAGCCGGGTATGCCTTCGCTCTCGCCAACGATTGGAACGCGGGCAGCAATACGGTGGAGATCGTGGCGCGCGGGGAGCGCATCTATGCTACGTGCAACGGCCAGCTGATCATGGACAAGTTGCAGGCGCGCTATTCTGGACCCTTCACTCCGAGCATCTCGCTCATCAACCCGCCCGCAAGTCCGGCGATCACGATCAACTACTACAGTTCGGGTTCGAACCGGCTCTACACGCCAACAGTAGGCGCAACTCTCTGCTTCGGGACCGCTTTCGGCGCGAACGGCGGCAACGGCATCAACCACGACAGTTCGGTTTGTGAAAACGCCGTCGACTGGGCTGTTCTAGAGAACACCCGCTTTTCGCCGTAGCGCTCATCCCACCCGCGCACGAGCACCCAGCCCGACAGCACGAAGAACGCCGCCACCGCCGCGCGCGAGGCCAGCATAAGCTGATGCGTGATCGGGCACGGGTCCGTCGCGTGATAGACCACCACCAACAGCGCCAGACAGCCGCGCAACCCGTCGAGGGCAGGCAAACGGCGGGTCACAGGAAGTGCTCAGACAGGGCAATTCTCGCCAGGCCCTCATCACCTTCACCGTGGCTGGCCCTGATGAGCTTTTCCTTTCCGTCGGCGCGCACGACCCGCAGCCATTGACCGCTGACGCAATACGACCCCAGCCGCTCGCCCGTCACGCCGAGCACTTCCACCCACCTGGGGCTATTGTCCGCCTGCATCGCGCTGCGCCTCCATCAGCTTCCTGCGGTCAATGGAAACAGCCCCTGCTGGAATGTATTTTTCACCGTCTCGCGTCATCATCAAAAAGCCCGTCCCAAATAGGACAGCATCCCGCTCTGCTTTTTCGCGCTCGGTCAAAAGCGGGTGGTCGGTGGTATCGACGGTCATCTGGAGCTTCGTCGAAGCAAGAAAACTCGTTGTTCCTATAGTGAAAGGGCCGCCGTTCCTCACATAGGGGTAGCGTCCGCGCGGCCCGCTAATGAATCGATACGTCAGCGTCCCGCCATCAGCGGAGCAGTCCACAACCTCCCACACCGTCCCATCTACGCTCTGGTAGTGCTGACCCGGCACAACTTCCTTCGGGGTTGGAATTTCATCCATGACTGCTCGTTTCATTGCTGTTGCAGGTGCGCAAGCTTCGCGCGGCGCGTCATCTCGGCCTGCATATCGTTGTGGTGCACGACCACGATCGTCACGACACCGCCGATGAGAACAGTGGCGCTGATTGCAGCAACAAGGACGTTTTTCATTTCGCCTGCCCATATCGCGCCGCGGTAAGCGGCGTCATTGTTCCCAACTGGCCGCGTCGCGTCGCCTCGGCGGACAGGTCCGCGATTGCCTGCTGCGCGATCGACTGGGCTGCATATCCCATGACCGAGGCACTGACGATCGCGAGGTTGCCAGGTGATAGGGCGCCCTTCAGCGCCGGCTTGCCGGACGTGATTGCCCTGAAGATGGACTTGCCTTTGCCAGCCGCGAACGTGCCTAGACCACCGCTGAAACCCATGGTGGCGAGCACCTTGCTCACGCCTCGCCACAGGTCGATCTCGTCCTCCACCTCGGCATTCGTCAGGCTGCCCGGCACCCACACGGGATTGGCAATCATCATCGCAAGCGCTCCCCGGCACTGCGCCACGAACGCTCCGCCCATATGCATACCGTCGATCCGGTAGAGCAGTTCCGCCTGGTCGTCCGGCTCCATGCGCCGATACCCGGAGACCAGCGTCATGGCGACGATCGCGTCCCGCTCACGGCCGGTATAGGTGGAAGTGTCGATATCCAGACCCTCGGCGATGAGTTGCGCCTGATCGATGACGTTCGGCGTTGCGGGTTCAGTCGGCACCGCGCATCTCCTCCATCAGCCCCAGCAGCGCGCGCATCTCGCCCGATACGCGCGCGTCGCCGGCGACCATGCGCTGGATCGTCCGCAGGATGTTTTTCTCCGGCCGATCGTCGCCAAGCTCTTTCATACGCCGGGCCAAGCCGGTCTGCGTCAGCCCCAGTGCCGCAATCCTGGCCCGCATCTCGCTGTATCCCTCGCCGTCCACCTTCCACCTCCATGCTCATCGTGGTAGGGGTCCAGAAGGTGAGGGCCTTGCGACCCCCACCCTCCGGCTTGGCTAGAAGCGGACCTCGATTGAGCCCGCGATCCGCTTCTTGCCCCACCGGAAGTCCCATCGAATGCGAACCCGCATCTCTGGTCTCCCGTTGGCCTTCGACCCCATTGCCGAAGGCACATTCTGTTTACGACAAAATGTCGTATCGCGCAACAGAAAACGACGTTTTGTCGTAGACTATTCCGGCGTTACGCGATGCCTGGACCCCAGATGATCTCGTTCAATCCCCACCCGACCATGGAGACGGCGCGGGGCAGCCCGGCCTCGGGGCACGCGCGGCAACGCAAGCGCAGCACCACGTTGCCGACGGTGCGCTCGCCATGCAGTTCGGGCAGCAGCGTGTCCACCCGCAACACCGCCACGCGCCGGCAACTCGCGCACGTCACGTGCAGCGTGTGCCCCGCATACAGGCTGAGCGAGTTGGCGCGGACCCAGGCCGCGCGTTTCTGGGCGGAGACGTTGTGGGCCACGCCCCAGGGTAGACGTGAACGGCACGAGAACGCGAGTCGCCTTCGACCGGCAGGTCCACCGGTTTCCAGTCGCCCATTCGGTATCCGCTACGCGCGCTCAGCGCCACCTTCAATCGGCAATAGGGCTTTGATCATGCTGCGAAACCTCGCACCTACGAATCTGGGGGTTGGAGGTTCGAGTCCTTCCGGGTGCGCCAGTGTTTCAATGACTTAGCGGGTTGCCCGTTTCCGGTTGCCAAAACGGTTTCCGGTTCACGTTCTGCGGCTGTTCAGCCTCACCACCTTCTGCGGCGCGGCCTCTGCTCGTTCCCATGCCTCGATGCCGACCAAAGCGACTTCGGTGCGACGCGGTAGATAGGTATCGATGATCTTCTGGCAGTAATCGATCGAGTGCCCGCTGATGGCGGCGATCTGCGGCGTGGTAGCGCCGGCCTCCGCCAGGCGCACGATCCCGGTGCGGCGGAAATCGCGACGCTGGCGATGGCGAGCAGCCAACTCCGCACGCGCCTCGTCCTTCGTCATGCCGCCAGCCAGCAGAGCGCGCGCCAGGCGTAGGTTGCCCCGGCGCAAGTCGTGATCCCACGCGCGGCTGAAATTTCGGCGCAGCCAAGTGCGGCCGGTTGGGCTCGGCACCAGCAGCAGGCTCTCGCCTTCCTGGACCTTGCCATCCTTGTCACGAGTGCGCAGCGGCACGCGTGTGGCCAGGCGCGCACGCAATAGCGGCTCCAACCTGATGTGCACCGGCACATCGATCAGGGTGCTGGTCTTCTGCTGACGAAGCCGAATGTAGAGCCGTCCGGCACGCTCGCTCACCTGCGCCGTCGTCATCGCCAACATGTCGGACGGGCGCTGCACGGTGTAGAGCAGCAGCATCAGCGCCAGCTGAAGGCTCGGCCGAAAAGCCTGCATTGCGCGATCTTCGTCTTCGACGGTCCAAATCTGGTCGCGCTTGGCCTGGGGCAGCCGGCCGGGCCGCACCGCCGGGTTCGTCGGAATGTATTCCATCCGGTGCGCGTAGGTCAGAACGATCGACAGCATGGCCAGCCACATGTTCGCCTTGCTGGGCGTGTCCTGAAGGTCGATCCGAACCCGCTGGATCATGGCGGGCTTGATGGCGCGAATAGCGATCGTGCCGATGCGTCCGCGGATCTGATCAAGGTAACCTCGATAGAGCTTCTGGGTGCGCGGCTTGAGCTGCTTCTGATATTCCGGGGTGGCCAGATACTCGGTGATCAGCTGATCCAACGTCTCGGGCCGTGCGGGCGGGGTGTCAGGCCGCCGTCGTGGGTAGCGATGCTCGCGGTATGTGCCGTCGGCCAGCTTGCGCCGCACGACCTTGATCCCGTCCCCCCTTGGCCTCGGCATCGAGTCCCTTCCTCCATAGATCGTCGGCAGACACGGCCACGACCGGCGCCGCCGGCGCGCTTGGCGTCGCAGCCATGGTCGTCAGACCTTGATCGGAGGCAAGGTCAAGCGCTGCACGGTCCCAGGTCAAGCGACCACCACGTGCACCGCGCGGCCGGGGCGGTGGCCACATGCCGGCCGCCACCTCGTCATCGAACACGTCCACACTGACACCGACGTAGCGCGCCGCCTCCTCGCGGGAGAGATGGCGCGGCCAAAAGGGCAGGGCGGACAGCGCGGCGCGGGTCATGCGATCAGCAGCGGCTGCACGGAACCGTCCCGGAACACGAGGTCGAGCGGCGTGTCCCCGCGCGGCTCACCGCCTGTCCAACCATCCGGCCATTGCCTACCTGCAATCAGCTCGCGGATGCGTGCCTCCTCCTCCGCATTCAGCAGGTCCACCAGCGCGGCATCGCCGCGAGCTGCGTTGCATGCAGCCTGGATCGCCAGCACGTCCTCGAGCGCTTCCAGCCTGGCGGCTAGGGTGATCGGGCCCATGCGCTGCGGATTGCTGGCCATGCTGCCGTCGGCGAGATACTCGGCCCCGGCTTTGCGCAGGCGGTTCTCCGGGCGCCGCAGGCGACGGTAGATCGGCTTGAGGCCGGCAAGTGGCGCGAGGTATGCCCATTTGGGCCGTGCGATGATCCGCTCGAGCGCGAGATCCTTGCTGGCAAGCGGGCAGCCCGTGCAGCCGGTGCGTGCGTGCTGCTCGTGCTCCTCATCGGCACCATAGGCCTCAGCAATCGCGGCGGTCGGCCAGCCATCGCAAGCGGCCTCGGCCAGCGCATCCCAGACCTGACACACGCGCCAGTGCAGCAGCGGCGCAAGGGTCGCGATCCGGCCGCGAATACCGGGACTGTTGGGCAGCACCTGCTGATACCAGCCCTGTCCGCATTCGGCCCCGTCCTTGCCGCATGACATCTCGATGCGCCGGTCGCGCATGGCGCTCTCGCCCTGGCGCACGCCGGTGATGGTAAGCACGGTGCCCGGCAGGCCTTCGATGATGCGTTCGATCGAGGCGGCCATCGGATCCACCTTGATCTGCCGCGTGCACCAGCGGAGCGTATTGTTGTTCGGCGGTGGCACGCCTCGGCCGAGGATGTAGACGAGGAAGCGCTTGTCGAGCGGCGCCGTGGCGCGCTCCACGCGAACCCAGTTGCCGAACCTGCGCCGCACGTAGACCATCAGCGCCTCGGCTGAGGCGGCCAGCGGCGGCAATTCCTGGCGCGTGTCGGCGTAGAGCACGGTCAGGCTTTTGGGCTGCTGCACCATGCCGGTCGTGATCAGCAGCAGCACGGTGACCAGCGTGGCCGTGCTGTCTTTTCCACCGGACCAGGCGATGACCCAGTGGTCGTGGGCCACGGCGTGCGCGTTCAAGCTGGCCGCGGTCAGCTCCATCGCCTCGTGCATCGAGACGCGCGTGCTGCCGGCGAAAAGATCGACCGTGCGGCTAGACATGCTGCGGCCCCTTCCGCCGAGGATCCCATGTCAGGCCCCAGCGCGGGCAGCCGGCCTCGACCTCGGCCTGCGCCGCTGCCTTGCTCAGCGGCTCGACCGACACCTTCCATGCCGTGATGCCGAGCGCCGCAACGCCGGTTCGCGACGCGACGGCGCCGAGCACGCGGTAGCCCCGCCGCACGCGCGCGCCATGGCCCATGATGATGTGCCCCGGCATCGGAGCGCCTTGCGCGGCGGGGGCGCAGAAGCGCAGCGTGCTTCGGTGACTAGGCATCGTCGTGCGTCATCGGTGGATCGGCGCGCCATTGCGCGTTGCGGCGTCGAAGCTCGCGACACACAAGACGAGCCAGGTCTGGTTGCTTTGCGAGACTCGCGACCAAGCTGGCGTGTGTCGGCGGTCTGGACATCGGGCCGTATCCAAGTGCGGACAGGCATTCGGCGACCCAAAGCAGAGATGCCATGACCTCTGGATAGGGCTGGGCCGGAACGGCCTCTGCGATGACTTTCATCTCGGCACCGGCTCGCTCGGAGGCGCGATACTCGGCCGGTTGATACACTTCGATCAGACCGACCGTTGGCAGTAGAAAATGCAGCAGTCGCATGTCGCGCGAGTGCGACCGATCGACGACGAGCCATGCCTCGTGACCGGCGGCGCGCGCCATGGCGCACTGATGGATGACGCGCTCCATCGTGTCGTATCCCGATTTGAGCTCGACAATGTTCAGCCGGTCCGGTTCGACGAAGGCCACGTCCAGCCGGCAACTTCCGCGATCAATGACCAGCTCGTGGCACACTCGGGCGCCGGGCCACTTAGCGCGGCCCCAATCTTCAACCATGGCACGCAGCACGGCTTCATTGGCGCCTCGCTCGCGGCTTCGCGGCTTGGCGAAGGCGTGTTCGATCACGTCTGACACGCGAGCCAGAGAAGGCAGCGCGTCGCTCACCGGCCGGCCACCGCGAGCGCGCGGGCGGCCTTCAGGTGTCGGCGGCACTCGAGATCGCACCAGGTGTTCACCGCGTTGCGCGGCGTGGCTGTGCCCTTGTGTGCGCTGACGTGCCGGTATTCGATCACCACGCGGCCGGCCGTCATCGCTCTCATTCGCTCGCGCTCGGCATCCACCAGCACGCGCTTTGACGCGCGCGTGTATCCGGTGCCCTGAAAGACGGTGATCGCGATCTGGCTGTCAGACTGCGCGATAATCTTGGCGCCCGGGACAGGGCCAATCTGGCCCAGCACGCAATGCACGCCATTCACCAGCGCTCGCAACTCGGCAATCGTGCTGTTCGGGACCGGCCCGCGCAGCACGCCGGAGACGCGCATTGTCCGGCCGTCGCACTTCGCCCAGGCTGCCCACACGCCAATACGGCGGTCAGGGCAGAAACCCGCGTCGGTGAACAGAGTGATCAGCGACCGCGCGGTCATCGCAAGATTTCCGCCAGCCGGAAGCGCTGCCCGTCCTGGACGATCAGCTCGTTGCTACGTAGGCGCGACAGGTAGGTCTGAAACGTGCCGCCGCTCGCCGCCATGTCGAGCCTCGCCGCCAGCTCGGCGCGGGTCAGCCCCGCCGGCGAGTTCGCGACGGCGTCGAGCATGCGCCCAGCGCCTCCGACGGCCTTGCGCCATGTCGCGTAGGCACGCTCGGCGCTGGCTTCGAGGTGCACGCCGGCCGCGGCCAGACCTTCCTTCGTGCATCCGATTTTACCGTCGACGAACTGGATCATGTCCCTCGTGCGCAGCCGGCTCTTGTAGGTCTGCCACGTCCCGCCGGACCGCTTCATGCCGGCCAGCGTGGCCCACTGCGCCTCGGTCAGTCGCGCCGGGTGCCGCGCCGCCAGAACCGCCAAGATCCTCGCTTCGGCGCCGAGGCCGGACTTCTGGCTCGCCACCGGCGTTGGACGAGACTTCGCGCGCCCCGGCTCGTGCTCAAT
>CAXUNK010000078.1:0-248 GCA_964252425.1 uncultured Acetobacteraceae bacterium | reverse complement strand
CCGCCGCCCCCCGGGCCGCGCCCACACGCCGGGGGGCCCCGGCCCCGCGCCCCACGTCGATCACACCGAGGCCTTCTTCCCGGCGAACGAACGGCGCCAGGTGGCCCATCGCCGCCTGAACGGCCCGCTCGAGCTCCGCGATGCGATCGGCGGCCGCCGTGCGCTCAAGGCGCCGCCCCTCCTCGATCCCATCGGCGCGCGCCTTGGCGAGCTGCGCCGCGCTGGCCCCGCCGGCGCCGGCGGAAGAC
>CAXUNK010000077.1:0-12614 GCA_964252425.1 uncultured Acetobacteraceae bacterium | reverse complement strand
CGTCCGGTGCGCGTGCGGCCGCGCCGGATCAGGGGCTGGAAAACATCGTCGTCACCGCGCGCCGGCGGTCCGAGCCGCTGCAGAAGGTGCCTGTTGCGGTCACGGTCCTGGGCGCCGCACAGCTCAAGCGCGACAACCTCAACAACGTCCAGGATATCCTGGCGCAGGTGCCCAGCGCGGATTTCCGCACCAGCTCGTCCAACAAGGACCGCACCATCTTCATCCGCGGCATCGGCACCATCTCCACCTCGCCGGGCGTCGAGCCTTCGGTCTCGACCGTGCTGGACGATGTCGTGCTGTTGCGCGCCGGGCAGTCCACGCTCGATCTCGCCGCTCTGGACCAGGTGGAAGTGCTGCGCGGCCCGCAGGGCACGCTGTTCGGCAAGAACGCGTCGGCCGGCGTGGTCAACATCACCACGCGTGAGCCGACGACCGATCTGCACGCCTACGTCGATGCCGCGGGCTTCTCCGGCGGCGGCGAGTACAGGCTGGAGGGCGGCGTGTCAGGCACGCTGGCGCCGAACCTGACGGCCATCACGTCCATCCTGGCCGGCGGCTTCGACGGCAACGTGAAGAACCTCTACAACGGCAAGGAAGTAAACGGCTACACGCATGACGGCTTCCGCACGAAGCTGGAGTACCAGCCATCGGACGACCTCAAGGTCCGGCTCGAATTCGACTACCTGAAATCGCACGACACGGTGCCGAACGGCGTGTTCTCAAGCACGTCCCAGACCGCCTATCCCTCCGGCCTGGTCACGCAGAGCGCGTTGCTGGGGCAGGATCTTGCGGCCTCCGGCGTGGTGGCGGGCGACGGCAACACCACGATCAGCAACAACACGACGAGCACGGCCAATGACGACAATGGCGGCATATCGCTGCGCGTGGACAAGAAATTCAACGACTACACGCTGACCTCGATCACCGCGTACAGGCTGTGGCATAACACGCAGCATCAGGATTATGATCAGACCTCCATCCTCGCGCCGAAATACCCGCAGCTTGCCGATACCGGCTACCTGCTGTTCAACCAGTTCACCCAGGAGCTTCGCTTCGCCTCGCCGAAAACCGGCTTCATCGACTACCAGTTGGGCTTTTTCTACGCGCTGGCGGTCGATAGCGAGCAATATGACCGCGACATCCTTCGCCTGATCGGCCCCACGCAGGTGGCCAACCAGGGTGTCGCGCAGTACGGCACCAACGGCAACGACGCCGCACTCTTCGGCGAAGCCAACCTGCATTTCACCGACAGGTTCAGGGGCGTGGTCGGCGTGCGCGGCGTGCTCGACACGCTTGACTACCAGATCGGACGTATCTCGAACTCGCCCATCGCGATCACCGGCATCGCACCCTCGTTCCACAGCGAGGGTGGGACGAAAATCCCCGCCTATTCCGACCGGCTCGGCCTGCAATACGATCTGACGCCGGAGAGCATGGCGTATTTCACCTACTCGCGCGGCTACAAGGGCCCGGCCTTCAACGTCTTCTTCAACGAGACGGCGCTGCAGACCAACGTGCTGAAGCCCGAGACGTCCAACGCCTACGAGATCGGCCTCAAATCACGCTTCCTGCACGATCGCGTGCAGGCGAACTTCGCCGGCTTCATCCAGGATTTCACCGACTACCAGGCCAATTTCACCTCGCAAGTCGCAGGCGCGCTGGTCACCCGGCTGATCAACGCCGGCAGCGTTTCGACCAAGGGCGTGGAGGGCGATCTGACTGCACGGCCGATCGGCAACCTCGATCTGACCGGGCTGTTCGCCTACACGGAGGCGACGGTCGATCAGTTCGCCTGTCCGCCGAACGCCGCGACAAGCTGCAACATCAACGGCGAACCGCTCCCGTTCGCGCCGAAATGGAAGCTGGACGCCCGCGCCCACTACTCCATCCCGATCACCGAGCGCTACGATCTCGGTCTGAACACCGACTTCAACTGGCAGAGCTCCACCCAGTATCAGCTTACGGAGACGCCGAACACGGTGCAGAAAGCCTATGGCATCTGGAACGCGAGCCTGGTGCTCACCGACTTGGACAGCAATTGGCGTGTGACCGGTCTGGTGCGCAACATACTGGATACGAATTACGCATCCTATCTGGTGGACGGCAACCTGAACGGCGCGCTCGGCGGCACGGTGCGTTACGTGCCCCGCGACTACCGGCGATATTTCGGCATCGAGCTGCACAAGGATTTCTGACACGGACGCGCCAGACGGTCCCGTCTCGGGCGTGCAGGGCCGTGTTGCCTGGCTGCGCTGGGTTTTCCTGGTTCTCACCTTCGCGGTGACGATGGTCGGCTATGCCGACCGCCAGGTTCTGGGCCTGCTCAAACCGGTGCTGGACCAACGCTTCGGCTGGAGCGGCGCGGATTACGGCGCCATGACCACCGCATTCCAGATCTCGATCGCGGCTTCACTCCTGGGTGCGGGGTGGTTCATGGACCGTGCGGGACTGCGCTGGGGCTTCGCCACCGGCCTGGGCGGCTGGAGCCTCGCCTCCATGCTGCATGCAGCCGCCCGCACCGTGCCGCAATTCGTCGCCGCCCGCATAGCGCTGGGCGCCTTCGAGGCGGTGGGCACGCCGGCCGGCATGAAGGCGGTGGCCACCTTCTTCCGCCCGGGCGAACGCACGCTCGTCATCGGCGTGGGCAACATGGCGCCCAACATCGCCGCGATGCTGACGCCGCTGATCGTCTCCGCCCTCTACGACCGGATCGGCTGGCAGGGCACGATCCTGACGCTGGGCGGGGCCGGGCTCGTGTGTCTCGGCTTCTGGCTGGCACTGCCGCTCGGCCGCATGGCCGATGTGAGCGCGGAGGCCGCGATGCTGCCCGCCGCCGTCGCACGTCCCGTCTTGCGCGACCGCATGGCCTGGACCCTGGCCGGTGCCAAGTTCCTGACCGACCAGGCCTGGTGGTTCATGCTGTTCTGGCTGCCGGATTTCTTCCACCGCCGGTTCCATCTCGACATGCGCGAGATCGGGCTGCCGGTGGCGTCCGTCTATGCGATGGCGGCGCTGGGCTCGCTCTGCGGCGGCGCCCTGCCGGCAGCGTTGGCGCGTGCCGGCCTGTCGCGCGCGGCGGCACTCTGGGCCGCGATGGCGATCTTCGCCGCCTGCGTCTCGCCGGTCGTGGCCATCCTGCATGTCGGCGGGTTGTGGTGGAGCGTCTTCCTGGTCGGCTTGGCCCTGGCTGGGCACCAGGGATTCGCCACCAACATCTTCGGCATCGCGGCCGCGGTGTTTCCGGCCTCGCGCGTCGGCTCGGCCATCGGCCTCGGTGCGTTCGCAGGCAATTGCGGTGGCGCGCTCAGCCTGTTCGCGGCGGGAAAGCTGCTGCCGATCTACGGATTGCAGCCGAGCTTCTGCGCCGCCGCTCTGGGCTACCCCCTGGCCTGGATACTCCTGCGATCCGCCGCCAAACCTGCTCACACACATACAGACTATGACGCGCGGCCGTGATTGACAGGTACGTTTTGGGGGAAGATCCTTTCGGCCGATGAACAGCATCGTCCGGATACTGCGCAGCTTGCTCGGGCCCAGCCCTTTGTTGAGCGCGTGCATGGTGGTCACGACTCTTCTCGCGATACTCACCACACTCAAAATCACGCCGTCGATCCCGCCTGCCGTGGGTTATGTCATACTCGGCCTGCTCGTCGCCACGGCCAATCTGTATTGGGGTATCAGCGTCGTTCGACTCTGGCCGCGCGTCGTCGGCGGCGTGGGCGGCAGCTGGCAATTGCGGCCGCGTTCCAAACTGCGCCTCGTGAACGGCGCGATGGCCGGCATCCCGGCACTTGAGGAGCTGAACCGGCTGACCGGGCTGGAAACGGTCAAGGCCGAAATGACCGTGTTGATCCAGCGATTGCAGATCGAGTTGGCACGGCGCGAGAAGGGCGCGCCGTCCACTCCGATATCCCTGCACATGGTTTTCACGGGACCGCCTGGCACCGGCAAGACGGCGGTCGCCAGGCTGTACGGGGCGGTGCTGCGCGATCTCGGCGTGCTGGAAAAAGGCCACCTGATCGAGACGGACCGCGCCGGGCTCGTGGCCGGCTATGTCGGCCAGACGGCTTTGAAGACGAAGCAGAAGATCGACGATGCGCTCGACGGCGTCCTGTTCATCGACGAGGCCTACGCGCTCGTCGACAAGACGAGCGCTGGGCAGGATTTCGGCCGCGAGGCCATCGACACGCTGCTGAAGGAAATGGAGGACAGGCGGGACCGACTGGTCGTCATCGTCGCCGGCTATCCGGACCCGATGCGTCAGTTCCTGGCAAGCAATCCCGGCCTGCCCTCGCGCTTCACCAAGATGCTGCCGTTCGACAGCTACAAGGCCGCCGAGCTGGTGGCGATCACCCGGTCGATGGCGCGGAAAGACGGTTTTCGGCTGTCCGAGGAGTCCGATCCGATCCTTCTCAACTATTTCGAGAGGGCGCGGACATCGGCAAGTTTCGCCAATGCCCGCACGGCGCGAACGCTCGTCGAGCGGGCCCGGGAGGCGCAGGCCGCGCGTCTGGCGCCGTCGATGGCAACGCATGGCATCGACCTCGACGAGCTGACCATCTCCGACATCCAGGCCGCCACCAGCTGGAAGACCGCGTCCGCCGCCCAAGGCGCCAGCGCGCTCGAGGAGCTGCGCGCGATGACCGGCCTGGACGCGGTCAAGGCCGAGATCGAGATGCTGGTCTCACGTTTGACGGTCGAAGCGGCGCGTCGTGAACGCGGACTTCCGGTGGCGCCCGTCTCGCTGCACATGGTGTTCGCCGGTCCGCCTGGCACCGGCAAGACCGTGGTGGCGCGACTGTACGGCGCCATTCTGCGCGATCTCGGCGTGCTCGAGAAAGGCCATCTGATCGAGACGGACCGGGCGGGGCTTGTTGCCGGATATGTCGGGCAGACGGCGCTGAAGACGCAACAGAAGATCGCCGATGCGTCGGACGGCGTCCTGTTCATAGACGAAGCCTACACGCTCACCGAACAGGGGGGCGCGGGCCACGATTTCGGCCGGGAAGTCGTCGATACGCTGCTGAAGGAGATGGAGGATAAAAGAGACCGGCTTGTCGTCATCGTCGCCGGCTATCCGGACCCGATGCGCAAGTTCCTGGCCAGCAATCCCGGTCTGCCCTCGCGTTTCACCAAAACCGTGCCTTTCGACAGCTATGAGGTTGACGACCTTGTTGCCATCACACACGCGATCGCGCGGCGTGATAGTTTGCGCGTGTCGGCGGAGGCCGACCTGGCCTTGAGGACGTTCTTCGAGCGGGCCCGCACGGCGCCCGATTTTGCCAATGCCCGCACCGCGCGCACGGTTCTCGAACGTGCGCGCGAGGCGCAGGCGGCGCGGGTCGCGCCGCTGATGGCAACCGGTGACGTCGATCTCGACGAGCTGACCCTTGCCGATATGGAAGCGGCAACCGACAGGAGCAGGCAGGCGCCGGAAGGACAGAAACAGGCTGCCAGCGGCAGCGGCTTCTTCGTCGGCTCAGACGGCTACGTGGTGACGAATGCCCATGTCGTGGACGGCTACGACGCGCCGAAGGTCATCAGCGGTCGTGCAGAGCCGGCCGAAGCGGTCGTCGTGGCGCGCGATGCCAAGAACGATCTCGCCTTGCTGAAAGTCGGCGTCACCGCCGACCATGCCGCGATCCTGCGCCGTGGCGTGAAGGTCGGCGAGGACCTCGCAGCCTTCGGGTTCCCGCTATTCGGCAGGTTGTCCGCCGGCGGCAACTTCACGCTCGGCAACGTCTCGGCTTTGACGGGAATGCAAAACGACAGCAGGCACATCCAGATCACCGCACCGATACAACCCGGCAATAGCGGTGGTCCGGTCGTCGATCGCGCGGGCAACCTCATCGGTGTCGCCGTCTCGGGTCTGGGAGCACACGAGAAAGGTGCGGCGCAGAACGTCGGATTTGCGATCAACATGAATACCCTCATGGCATTCCTGGACGCGCACGGTGTCGCCTACGATACTCAGACGAGCGAGGAGCAGCTTCGAAACGTCGATCTCGCCGACAAGGTGCGGGCGATCTCGGTACTGATCATGTGCGAGAAATGACGCCGCTTCCGCAAGCACGGTATGGAGCGTGGCCGCGATCCGTCATAGTCTTCTATCGCAACGCGGCTGGTTGGGGTCTTCCGAATGTCGCGAGATGAACAGGCGCACGCGACCCGGCCGCGAACCGCGCGCGACCAGGCCAGCCTGCCGGGCGCCTGGGCAGCGGCGCTGATCGCGATCCTTGCCGCGCTGATCGCCGGCAGCCTGGCACGGCCCAAGGCCGAAACCGCGGACGGCGCCGCTCCGCCAGGTGCCAGCCGGCTCGCGGAAGTCGAACAGGACGAGGTCGGGGCCGCGCTGGAGACGGTGGCCGCGCCGCCCGAGCAGGTGGCTCGCTTCCGTGGTCAGGAGGCGTGCAGGCGCAAGCTCGCCTGGGTCACCATCGCCGGCCTGCCGAACCGGCCGGCCGGCCGGATCAGGCTGCAATCGGGCAAATACCTCTCACCGGCCTTTGATCTCACGGATGTGCCGGTACGTGTGGCGTTGCCTTACCCCGCGCCCTATCCGACCGGACATGGAACGATCTCGATCGTCGGCACGACCTCGGACGCCGTTGTGGCGCTCACCCCGTCTTGGCAGGTCGCGGCCAATCAAGGGGTCCAGTCGCGCGAGGTGAGCTGGACTCCGGCCGGCGGCTGCCCGCCCGCGAACCCGGCCAGCGATTGATGCGCTGGCTTGCCAAGATCGCCTTCGTGCACCGCACGTTGTGGCAGCGGGATCATGCCTATCGCTGGGCCGTGCTTCTGGGTCCGCCGCCTGTCTTCGGTGTCGCCATGGCCGCCCTCGTCCTGGCCGCGTTGCCGGCGATATGGCCGGCCGCATCGACGCAGACCGGCCGCGCTCCCTGGGCGCATTGGACGAGGCCGGTTGCCCAGGAGGGACAGCCCTTCGCCGAGCCTACCCTGAAGCTGCCCCAGCAGGATGCGAGCGGCCACTACCGGGGTTTGCAGACCGGCTGGCGCAGCGATGTGCACCCCATGTCGGTCGATGCGACGCTAGACGCCGACGTAAGCGGGTCGGTGCTGACGAGCTTCAACCTCGATCAGCCGGACGTACCCTTGCAGCGCGTCGTGGATGCCGGGCCGCCGACAGGGCTTTTCGTCGCCAGCGCGCAAAGCTTCTTCGTCGTCGAGACGCCGGGCCTCTACGCGTTCTCCCTCAGGCTCGCCCTGTCGGGAACCCAATCGGCCGATTGCCTCGCGCGCCTCAGTTCCCCCCGGCATCGTATGTTGCGCAACATCACCCTCAACACGCAAAGCAGGGCGGTGCTGAGCTATCCAGAGACGCGGTTCCGGCTTGAGCGCGGATTGTTCAAGGTCGGCGTAGCGGTCGGATGCTGGCGTGGCGACCGGGTGCTGGGGACCGGCGACCTGACTTTGATGGTCCGCGAGCCCGGCGAGACCGCGCTTCGACCCGCGACTGCGAATGAGCTGCTGCGACCGGCGACCTAACCGAAAAACATCGGCTGTTCGGACACGTGCCACAGCACGCCGGACGGATCGAAGATGTAGCCCACACGCAGTCCCCAGGGCTGCATCGCGGGCGGGATGGCGGCTTTCACGTCGAAGCCGGCAAGACGCGACGGCGGGTCGAGCGCGGCCCAGACGGCGTCCAGATCGCGCACCATCAGCTGCACCATGCAATTGGCCGCAAACGCCTCGGCGTAGAAGTTCTGCAGGATGAAGCCGAATTGGCCCCTATGCATGATCGCGACATCGTCGTCGCGGTGCAGCGTCGTGAACCCGAGCGCCTCGTAGAAGGCGTGGGAGACGGCAAAATCCTTGGCCGGCACGAACGGCCGCAGCGCCACAATGTCATCCATGCCGCAAGCTGGCCTTTCGCGGGACGTTTCGGCAAGTCTGGTGCCATGTCCGTGCCCGCCCGACATCGCGCCCGCTGGGTCTCGCCGCTGGTGTGGCGCGTGCTGCTGGTCAATTTCGTGCCGCTGGCCCTGCTGCTGGGCGCCGTGCTCTACCTCGACCAGTATCAGGACGGGCTGCTGGAAGCCGAGGTCGCCGCCCTGCGCGAACAGGCGCGCATCTATGCCGGCGCGCTGGGCGAGAGTGCCGTGCGGGTGACCGACCCCAACAACCCCGTGCTGGTGCCCGACATCGCCCGCCCGCTGCTGCGGCGCCTGACCGACCCCACCCCCAACGCGGCGGCGAAGATCTACGCGCCGGACGGCACGCTGATCGCCGATAGCCGCGTGCGCATGGGGGCGGGCGGCGCGGTGCGGGCCGCGCCGCTGGCGCAGGCCGCCCCGCGCGGCGAGGTGATGGGCCTGGTCAGCCGCATCTACGACGACGTGCTGGCGCTGCTGCCGCATGTCCGCGGCACCCGCGTGGAGCTCAGCCCAAACGCGCCCGGCCCCGACTGGCAGCCCGACGTGCGCGAGGAGCTGCGCCTGACCAGCAGCAACGACAGCCACGAAATGCCGCCCTTCATCCGCCGAACCCAGGACAACCAGCTGCTGGTCACCGTAACCGAACCGGTGGAGCGCGACCGTCACACGGTGGGCATCGTCCTGCTGACGCGTGATGCGGTGGAGGTGGATAGCAGCCTGTTCGCGGTCCGCATCTCCATCCTCGGGCTGTTCTTCGGCGCGCTCATCCTGACGGTGCTGCTGTCGTGGTACCTGTCGCTCACGCTCGCGCGCCCGATCCTGCTGCTGGCCGACGCGGCGCGCGACATGCGGGAGGGGCATGGACGCACCGGCGGCGTGCCGAGGCGGCTGCTGCGCCGGCGCGACGAGATCGGCGAGCTGGGGCTGGCGCTATCGGACTCGGCCACCGCGCTGTGGGGCCGGATGGACGCGATCGAACGCTTTGCCGCCGATGTCGCGCACGAGATCAAGAACCCGCTGAGCTCGATACGCAGCGCCATCGACACGTTGCGGCGCGTGCGCGAACCCTCGCAGCAGGGGCGGTTGCTGGCCATCATCCAGGACGACGTGGTGCGGCTGGACCGGCTGATCAGCGACATCAGCGATGCAAGCCGCGTGGACGCCGAACTGTCGCGCACGGCGACCGAGCGGGTGGACGTGGTGCCGATGATCGCGGCGCTGGGCGAGATTGCCGACGCGACCCGGCAGGACGGCCAGCCGCACGTGCAGGTGGACGTGCCGCCGGGCGAACTGCCGGTGCAGGCGGTGGAGGGGCGGCTGGTGCAGGTCCTGCGCAACCTGCTCGGCAACGCGCAGAGCTTCTCGCCGCAAAACGGCACGATCGTGTTGCGCGGCCGGGAGACCGGCGGTGTCGTCGAGGTCTCGGTGGAAGATGAGGGTCCCGGCATCCCGGACGGCAACCTCGAGCAGGTGTTCGACCGGTTCTATTCCGAGCGCCCGACCGGCGAGACGTTCGGCAAGCATTCCGGCCTGGGCCTGTCGATCAGCCGCCAGATCGTCGAAGCGCTGCACGGCCGCATCAGTGCGGAGAACCGCCGCGACAGCCAGGGCCACGTGCTCGGCGCGCGCTTCGTCGTACGGCTGCCCAGGGCGTGAGCCGGGACGCACCACGCCCTGCGACACGCCTGCACGCGAGCTGTGCCGCGCGCGACGGCGCCGGCGTGCTGCTTGTGGGCGCGCCGGGCAGCGGCAAATCCGACCTGCTGCTGCGCTTGCTGGACCGTGGTTTCGGCCTGGTCGCCGACGACCAGGTCGATGTCGAGGGCAGCCGGGCGCAAGCGCCGGCCCCGCTCGCCGGGCTGCTCGAGATACGCGGGCTGGGGCTTGTGCGCATGCCGTATATCGAGTGGACCAGACTCGCGCTGGTGGTCCGGCTGGAACGGGCGGACCGTCTGCCGCACCCTGCCCACGATCCGGACCTTGACCTGCCCATGATAAGCCTCGACCCGTGGCCCGCCTCGGCTGCCCAGCGCGTCGAACTGGCGTTGGACGCCGTGCAGGGCAGGCGGGTCTTCGTCGCGGGAGCTTTCGATTGAGCACGCCGCATTCCCATGCTGCGGCCGGGCCTGCGCCACCGCCACGCCGCGTGGTGCTGGTGACCGGCCTGTCCGGCGGCGGAAAGGCGTCCATCCTGCGGGTGCTCGAGGATCTGGGCTACGAGGCGGTGGACAACCCGCCGCTGCGGCTGATGGAAGACCTGATCGGGCGCGGCGAGCGGCCGATCGCCATCGGGGTGGACACGCGTAGCCAGGGCTTCGACCCGTCCGATCTGCTGGCCATTCTCGCCCGCGTGCGGCGCAACCCAGCCTTGCATGCCGAGCTGGTATTCATGCATGCCGACGAGGGCGTGCTGCTGCGCCGCTTCATCGAAACCCGGCGCCGCCATCCGCTGGCGCCGACAAGCCGGGTCGCCGACGGCATCGCGGCCGAGACCGCGCTGACCGCCCCGTTGCGGGAAGCCGCCGACATGCTGCTCGACACCACCGACCTGAAACTGCCGATGCTGCGCGGGATCGTGGAGGCTCGCTTCAGCGGTGCCGCCGCCCACCAGGCCGGCATGAGCGTCTCGCTGATCTCGTTCGCCTACCCGGCGGGACTGCCGCGGGAGGCGGAGCTGGTCTTCGACGCACGCTTCCTGCGGAACCCGCACTACGTTCCCACATTGCGTGACGGTACGGGCCTCGACGCTCCGGTGGCGGCCTATGTCGAGGCCGACCCGGATTTCTGGCCCTTTGTTGACAAGGTAACGGATTTGTTATCGCTTCTCTTGCCCCGCTTCGTTCAGGAGGGCAAAAAATACGCGAGCGTCGCCGTCGGCTGCACCGGCGGGCGCCACCGTTCGGTCCGGATCGTCGAGATCCTGGCCGACAGGTTGCGCAGCGTAGGGGCGAGTGGCACGCAGGGCCCACAAGAGGCTGTGTGGCGTGTGGGGGTGACACACCGGGAGTTGTTGCGTGCCGTGCCGAACGGCGGTTTCACAGAGCGTGGCGCCGCTACATCTATCGACGATCCATTCGAGACGGGCGGCCAGCCAGGCGGCCCATGCGATCCAGGCGCAGGAGGCCTGACAGACATCCCATGATCGGATTGATCCTGGTCACCCACGGCCGCTTGGCCGAGGAAATGCGCGCGGCCATGGAGCACGTCGTCGGTCCGCAGCGTCGGGTGGCGACCGTGTGCATCGGCGTGGACGACGACGTGGAGCAGCGCCGGCTCGACATCCAGAACCGCATCGAGGAGGTCGATGCCGGCGACGGCGTGATATTGCTGACCGACATGTTCGGCGGCACGCCCAGCAACCTGGCCATCAGCATGATGGCCCGCGGCGGGGTGGAGGTCATCGCCGGCATGAACCTGCCGATGCTGGTCAAGCTGGCCAAGGTGCGCTCGCGCCAGACGCTGGGGGAGTGCACCAGCATCGCCGAGATGGCGGGCAGGAAATACATCGCCGCAGCCAGCCACGTGCTGGAGACCTGCAAGTCGCCGAATTTCTGCATGTCGCTCGATCCGCGTCAGCCGAACGGCGTGTACGCCGCCGTTCCGGCCGAGGCGGCTGCGCGCTGCCCCATTCCGGTCAAGGCGCATTAGCCGGGCGGCGCCCCGTTGAGCGAGGCGGGTGGCGAGGCCGTCGTCTCGCGCACTGTCCCGATCGTCAACCGGCGCGGGCTGCATGCGCGCGCGGCCGCCAAGCTGGTCACGCTGGCCGAGCGGTTCAGCGCCAATGTGGACGTGCTGCGCGACGGCCAGACCGTGTCCGCCCGCTCGATCATGGGGCTGATGATGCTGGGCGCGGGCATGGGCAGCACCGTCGAGCTGCGCGCCGAGGGCTTCGACGCGCATGAGGCGCTGGACGCGATCGCGGCCCTGATCGAGGCCGGCTTCCATGAGCAGGACTGACGGCGCACCGCCCCGCAAGCGCACTCGGACGAGTGCCGAGACAGTCCTGACCGGCATCCCGGTCAGCCCAGGCATCGCCATCGGCCCGGTGTTCGCGGCCAGCGAGCCCAAGGTCGAAATCAAGCGCGGCCGCATCAAGGGAGACGCGACCGAGGCCGAACTGGGCCGGCTCGACGCGGCGGTGCAGAAATCCCGCAGGCAGCTGGGCAAGCTGCGGGCGCGGCTAAGCGTGCTGCCCGAAGACAGCCAGCACGAGATCGCGCCGCTGATCGACGCCTACCTGCAGATGCTGGGCCCGTCCCGCCTGTTGCGCCAGGCGCGCCGGCGCATCAGCGACGGGCATGTCACGGCGGAAACGGCCGTGCTGGACGAAATCGAGTCGCTGGCCGAAGCCATGCTGGCCGTGCCCGCCGATGGCGGCGCCCGCTCGCGCGACGACGCGGAGGCGCGTCAGCGCCGGGCCGATGAGATACGCGAGACCGGGCGGCGGCTGCTGCGCAACCTGACCGAATCCGGCTTCCGCAGCTTCGCCAACGTGCCGCAGGGCGCGATCCTGGTGGCCGAGGCGCTTCGGCCGGCGGACGCGGCGCTGATCGACCCCGCGCGCATCGCCGGCCTGGCCACCGAGGAAGGCGGGGCGGACGGCCACACGGCGATCATGCTGCGCGCGCTGGGCGTGCCAGCGGTGCTGGGCGCGCACGGGCTGCTGGCCGGCGCCCGCACCGGCACGGTCGCAGCCCTGGCCGGGGCCCGCGGCCG
>CAXUNK010000076.1:0-12875 GCA_964252425.1 uncultured Acetobacteraceae bacterium | reverse complement strand
CTGCCGCAGGCGGCGTCCGGCGCGCCCAAGCAGGGGTTCTCGGTGCCGGTCGGCGCCTGGATCGCGGCCGACGGGCGAAGGCTGGGCCGGGCCGTGGCGGCGCAACCGGGCGTGGCGGAACTGGCCGCACCGGAGCGGGTGATCCGGCTGTTCGAAGCGGCGTCCGGCAAGCGGGAGGGCATGGCCGCCTGGATGCTGCTGTTCTACGCGCTCTGGCACTGCGCCCATGTCGAGGGTCGGTCCTGCGAGGGCGGCGTGATGGACGTGCTCGGTTAGGGCAGTGCGGACGTGGCAAGCGCCGGTGCCGATCCCTGCCCGGACAGCCAATGGCGGAGCATGCGGTCGGCCGGCGTGGACACCAGGCGGTCGATGCTCCAGCCCAGACACCATGCGAACGCGACAACCGGCACGAACCACAGCCAGCCGTGGCGCAGATCGCTGCCGGTCGCGTGATAAAGGAACACGGCCGGCCAGACGACGAACATGTGGGTCAGATAGATTTCGTAGCTGAGGCGTCCGAACGAGCGCAGCGGGCGCGCGGCCCGCGACCAGCGCGCGCCGAAACCGAAGGAGAGCGCCACGATCAGCAGCGATGTGCCCAGCGTCAGCAGCAGCATCGTGCCCTGACCGAGCCAGGGCCAGATCACGTCCTCGGCGAGGAACACCCCCGCCAGGCAGGCTATCCCGACCCAACCCGCGAGCCGGACCT
Source organism: uncultured Acetobacteraceae bacterium (assembly GCA_964252425.1). GTDB lineage: Bacteria > Pseudomonadota > Alphaproteobacteria > Acetobacterales > Acetobacteraceae > BOG-908. Next base: position 12,166 of record CAXUNK010000076.1, on the reverse strand, counting down.
GCCAGGCGGGCGGAGGCGGCCGGCCAAAACGCCAGGTCGCAGCCAATACGCCGGCCGCGATTGCTGCCATGCCGGGCAGATAGGCCTTCTCCTGCCAGATTTCGTTGCCGGCCAGGGCGGCGAGGCTGACCGGAAGTGAGAGGCAAAGCAGGCAGAGGGGTACTATCAGAAAGGCCATGTGCCTGCGGGCGAGCAGGCAGATGATCGGGAAGGCGAGGTAGAAGACTTCCTCGATGGAGAGCGACCACAGCACGTCCCAACCGGCCGGCAGGTAGCCGCGCACGCCTTCATACAGGTTCAGATGCAGGCCGAGCGCGGCCCAGACCGCGCCGGCGAGCGACTGGTTTGGTTTCGAGATGACGTAGTTCGCCACGCCGGCCAAATGCAGCACGGCGAGTGTGGCGACCAGCAGCAGCAGGCACGGCAGGATGCGCGCGGCACGCCGCCCATAGAAATCCACGAGACGGATCCGGCCCAGCGAAGGCCAGCGGCGCCGCGCGTTGGTGGTGATCAGGAAGCCGGAGACGACGAAGAAGACGAACACCGCTTCGTAACCGAAATAGCCGAGCGCCAGCAGTACGTGCTTGGGGATGATCGGGGCCAACCCGGTCTTCTCGATCGGGATGCGCAGCGACGTGTGATGGCTGACGACCAGCAGGATGCTGACGCCGCGCAACGCGTCAATGCCGGGATTGCGGCCGTGATCGTGCGTGTGCTGGCACCCCGCATTTGCCGTCATGGCCGCTGGCGTGAGGGTCTGGTCAGCGGTGCGCCACCAGAAGAACGCGTGCGTGTCCAACAGCAGCCGCACTGGCTACTCCCACTCCGCCAGCTCACCCTCCGGCAGCGGGTCGGACAATTCGGGACCTACGGTGATCAGCCCACGCAGCGCACCCGGCTGCCGCTCGCGATCCGCCGCACGATACGGGACGATCCTGGCCACCGGCTGACTGCCACGCGCGAGCACCACCTCCTCCCCCAACTCCACCCGGACGAGGAGTTGGGAAAGCGTCGACTTCGCCTTGTGGATGGTCACAGCGTCCATGATCAAACTATTAGCTAAGGTGCATAGCTAAGGCAATCGCCCTCACCTCAGGGCAAGTGTCACAACCAGCGGCACGTGGTCGGAGGGCGTGTCCTCGCCGCGTGCGGCGCGGTCTGGCACGGCGTCGACCAGGCGTTCCGCGACGGTCGGGGAGAGCAGGGCGTGGTCGATGCGCAGGCCGCGATTGCGCTGCCAGCAGCCGGCCTGGTAATCCCAGAACGTGTAGCAGGCGCCTTCGGGTTTTTGCGCCCGCAGCGCGTCGGTCAGCCCGTTCCAGATCATCGCCCAGTAGCGCTGCCGGGTTTCGGGACGGACCAGCGCGTCTTCCGGGCCGAGCACGCCGGGCGCGAAATCGATGTCTTCGGGGCAGACGTTGTAGTCGCCGGCAAGCATCAGCGGGACGTCCTGCGCGAGCAGGTCGGACGCGCGTGCCGCCAGCGCGTCCATCCAGGCGAGCTTGTAGGCGTAGCCTGCGTCGCCGTTGGAGTTGCCGTTCGGCAGATAGAGGTTGCCGACACGCAAACCCTCGAACTCTATCTCCAGATAGCGGGCCTGCGCGTCATCTTCGGCCAGGCCAGGCAGCGCCGTCAGCCGTATGTCGAGCGGCGCTCGGGCGAGTGCCGCCACCCCGTTGAATCCTTTCTGGCCGACGATGGCGCTGTGCCAGCCGCGCTCGGCGAAGACGGCCGGAAAAGTCTGCGCCTCGCATTTGATCTCCTGCATCAGCAGAAGATCGGGCGCATGCGCCTCCAGCCAGCGGAGGATGTTTTGTTCGCGCGCCCGGCTTCCGTTGACGTTCCAAGTCGCGATCTTCACCGCGAGCGCGCCTGGATGGGCGAGATGCCCTCGCTCATTCAGGCGACCCCCGCCAGTTGGCTCGCCACCAGGTCGGCAAAGCGGCCGTTGGAGCGGACGAGCGTGTCGAACGTCCCGCGCTCGGCAATCTGGCCGCCGTCGAACACCAGGATCTCGTCGGCCTCGCGCACGGTGCACAGACGATGCGCGATCACGAAGGTCGTGCGGCCGGCCATCAGGTTGGCCATCGCGCGCGACACCCGCGCCTCGGTCGCCGCATCGAGCGCGCTGGTCGCCTCGTCCAGGATCAGGATCGGCGCGTCCTTCAGCAGCGCCCTGGCGATCGCCAGACGCTGGCGCTGGCCGCCGGACAGCATGGACCCGCGCTCACCCACGACCGTGTCGTAACCCTGCGGCTGGCGGATGATGAAATCATGCGCCTCGGCCAGGCGGCAGGCATGCTCGATCTGCGCCTGAGTCGCGTCCGGACGGCCGACCAGCAGGTTCTCACGTATCGTGCGGTTGAACAGCAGGCTCTCCTGGAACACCACGCCGATGTTCTGGCGCAGCGAATGGAGCGACACGTCGCGCAGATCCTGGCCGTCGATCAGGATGCCGCCCGCCTGCGGGTCCCACAGGCGCTGCAGCATGTGCATCGCCGTGCTCTTGCCGGCACCCGTGGCCCCCACCAGCGCGGTGACCGTGCCGGGACGGGCGATGAAGCTGACATCGGCCAGGATGGAGGGGCCGCCCGGATAGGCGAAGCTCACCTGCTCGAAGGCGACCTCGCCATGCGTCACCTCCAGCGCCTGCGCGTCGGCCCGCTCCGGCACCGAGCTGCGGGTGTCGATCAGCTTGAAGTAGTCGCCGATCACGGGCGCGCGCATGAACAGGTTGCTGGCGAAGTTGACCGCCGCCTCCAGCCGCCCGATCAGCAGCGTGGCAAATCCCATGAACGAGACGACGTCGGAGATGGTCGCGCGGCCATGCAGGTGCAGCAGCGCGCCGGCGACCACGATGGTGATGACGGCCAGCGTGCTGGAGGCGCGCGTCATGACGGTCACGAGCGCCCACCAGTTCAGCACCGGGAATTGATGGCGAATGACGTTCTCCACCATCTCGGCAAAGGCCCGCGCCTCGATCTGCAAGCGGCCGAAGGACTGCACGGCGACCACGTTGGCCAGCGCGTCCTGCGCGCGGCCGGCCAGTGCGGAGTGTGCCGCTTCGGCCTGGCGCTGGCCGGCCTGCGTGTGCCGGATGACGGCCGCAGTGACACTGGCGAAGACGCAGACCAGGGCCACCAGAATGAGCGACAGGCGCCAGTTCAGGCAGGCCGAGAGCGGCAGCAGGACCACGACGGCGACATAGGTCGCCATGTTCTCCTTGAAGAAGGTCAGCGTCAGCGTGAACAGCGCGTCCGACCCCGAGACCATGGTTTTCAGCACGCCGCCCGATTGTGCGCCGGCATGGAAGGAATTCGGCAAGGCGAGCACATGATTGAAGCAGCGGCTGGTGGCCGAGAGCCGCGTGCGATGCGCCAGGCGCTCGGCGCCCATGGCGACCGCGATGTTGACGCCGATGCCGCAGGCGCCGATCGCGACCCACATGGCCACGAGCCGCAGACCGGCGCTGAACAGCGCGTCGTGCGGCATCGTGTCGGTATGGGCGAGCAGGCCGATCACCCGGCCGAACAGCAGCGGATCGAGGAATTGCAGCGCCGCCACGCCCAGATTGCCGGCGGCAAGCAGCGCGATCGTGCGTCGGTTGTTGGCAACCAGCCCGAGGACCCGGCCATAGAGTTTGAACAGCGACATCGTCTCAAACCTTGCGTGACCGAACCCGTGCGATCCGGCGCCCTCTGTGTGGCGCTGCAACGCGGCAAGAATGGGGCAAGACGATTGCCAGACTATGACAGCTGCGCGTGTGCCGAACAGCAATGCGTGATCGGCGCTCAGCAGGGCTCGGCGGCAAGGTTTTGGTCGGGTTGGGCGAACTGGTCCCGGGCCGCCACCAGCAGCAGCTCGCGGCTGCCGGCCGCCTGGGTGCGGGCAAGCACGCCGTGTATGGCGCTGGCGGCGCATTCGAGCGCGGTGCGGACCGTGCCGCTGCGCAGAAAGTGGAACAGGAACAGAGCCGCCACGGCGTCCCCAGCGCCGTTGACGGCCAGCTTCAACAGCGCCGTGCGGACGCGCCACGCGCCGCCCGGCCCCGCCCCCACCATATCCAGCGCGTCCCGGGGTGTCTCCTCGGTGCGCAGGCTGGTGACCAGCACGACTTTCGGACCGGCCCGCCGCATCCGGCCCTGCAGCGTGCCCACGGCGTGCATCGTCTCGGCCAGGGTCGGGCAATCCTGGCCGGCGAGCAGGCCCAGTTCGAACATGTTGGGGGTGAGGATGTCGGCCTCCGGCACCGCCTGATCGTGGAAGAAGGTGCGGATGCCCGGCCGCACGTAGATACCCGGGCCGTCATCGCCGATCACCGGATCGCAGCACCACAGCGCGCCAGGGTTGGCGGCACGCAGCAGCCTGGCGGCATGCAGCAGGGCGCTCCCGGTGCCGGGCTGGCCGATATAGCCGGACAGCAGCGCGTCGCAGCGGGCGAGCGCGCCGCGCGCCGCGATGCCGTCCACCAGCGACGCGATCATTTCGGGCGGTGTCGCCTCGCCGGTATGCGAGCCGTAGCCCGGATGATTGGAGAACTGGACAGTGTCGATGGGCCAGACCTCGGCGCCGAGATATTGAAGCGGGAAGACGGCGCTGCTGTTGCCGACATGGCCGTACGCCACGGCGGACTGGATCGACAGGATGTTCATGCCGCCTCATCCACCGCCCCGGCGCTTCTGTCGATGCAGGCGATCACATTCTTGAGGGAAGGCGCGGTCTCTGGCTCGCGGCCGGGTGTGCTGCACGAATTGTAAGTGAAAGCCGCGTGCTGCAACCGAGATAGATGGCGTGCGTCACGGCGTTCTGGGTCCGCCAGCCGGAGTGCCGCATCCTTGGGTCTCGTGAAGTTCGCGCTGAAGTTCCGTATCACCTTCTACGTGCTTGCCGCGCTGATCGGGCTGGCCGGCGCCGGCGCCGCGATCATCATGCCGAAAGACGTGCTGCCGGAAGTCAACATACCGGTCGTGGTCGTCGTCTGGACCTATTCCGGCCAGGACGCGCCGGACATGGAGCAGAAGATCACCAACTATACGGAAATCGGCATCAGCAACAACGTCAACAACATCAGACGGCTCGACAGCACCACTTTCCTTGGCACGACGATCGAGCGCATCTACTTCCAGCCCGGCGTCACCATCGACCTGGCGATTTCCCAGGTGGTCTCGGCCACCGACTCGATCCGCGCCGTGCTGCCGCCCGGCATCCAGCCCCCGGTGATCCTGCGCTTTACCGCCTCCTCCGTGCCGGTGATCCAGCTGGCGATGTCCTCGGCCGAGGAATCGGTCAAGCAGCTCTACGACTATGCGCAATACCGCATTCGGCAGACCCTGTTCACCGCGCCCGGTGCCACCATCCCACCGCCCTACGGCGGCGCGCCGCGGCAGATCATGGTGGACCTCGACCTGCATGCCTTGCAGGCGCGCGGATTGACGCCGCTCGACGTGACCAACGCGATCAGCGCGCAGAACCTGACCGTGCCATCGGGCCTGTCGAAGATCGGCGCCACGCAATACGTGGTGCGGCTGAACTCCTCGCCGGTGATGGTCGATGCGCTGAACAAGGTGCCGATCAAACTGGTCAACGGCGCCCCGATCCTGATCCAGGATGTGGGCTACGTGCGGGACGGCAGCCCGCCGCAGCAGAACGTGGTGGACCAGAACGGCCGCCAGGGCGTGCTGCTGACGGTGCTGAAGAACGGCAACTCCTCGACGCTGGACGTGACCAACAACGTCAAGTCGCTGCTGCCGACGATCAAGGCGGCGGCGCCCAAGGACATGAGCATCACGCCGCTCTTCGACCAGTCGGTGTTCGTCTCGGGCGCCATCACCGACGTCATACGCGAAGGCGCGATCGCCGCTGGGCTGACAGGGTTGATGATCCTGCTGTTCCTGGGGTCGTGGCGATCGACCCTGATCGTGCTGTGCTCGATCCCGCTATCGATCCTGTCCTCGCTCGCCGTGCTGGCCGCGCTGGGCGAGACGATCAACGTGATGACATTGGGCGGCATGGCCCTGGCGGTGGGCATATTGGTGGACGACGCGACCGTCGCCATCGAGAACAGCTACCGCCTGATGGAAGAGGGCAAGCCGTTCCGGAACGCCGTGGCCGAAGGGGCGGCCGGGATCGCCAAGCCTGCTCTGATCTCCACTCTGTCGATCTGCTGCGCCTTCGTCTCGGTCGCGTTCCTGACGGACGCGCCGAAATACCTGTTCACGCCGCAGGCGCTGGCCGTGGTGTTCGCCATGCTCGCCTCCTACCTGCTGTCACGCACGCTGGTGCCGATCCTGATGGATGTGCTGGTGCACCGCGAGTACGACCAGCGCCACGGCGACAAGAAGGCGCACGCGGACGAGAATCCCAAAGGCTTTTTCGGCAGGTTCCATGGCCGGTTCGAACGCGGCTTCGGTCGCTTCCAGCGTGGCTATCTCGGGCTCCTCCATGCCGCCATCGGCCATCGCCTGATCACCTTCGGCCTGGCCGGCGGCACGATCGTGCTGGCCGCGGTGCTGCTGCAATTCGTCGGCCAAGACTATTTCCCGCAGGTGGACGCGGGCCAGATGACGCTGCACGTGCGGGCGCGCCCCGGCCTGCGCATCGAGGAGGCGCAGCGTCTGTTCTCGCGCATCGAACACACCGTGCGCGACACGGTCGGCGCCGACCACACCGGCGTCATGCTCGACAATATCGGCCTGCCCTCGCTGAACTATAACCTGGCCTACAACGATGGAACTTTCGTCGCCTATAATGACGGGCAGATATTGGTCACGCTGAAAGGCGGGGCCAGGAGTACGCAGTATTACGAACGCGTGCTGCGGCACGTGCTGAGCCGGCAGTTCCCGGACACGATCTTCTACTTTCAGCCCGCCGACATCATCACCCAGATCCTCGATTTTGGCGTGCCGGCGCAGATCGACGTGCAGGTGACCGGACGGCACACCGACAAGGACCGCGAGGTGGCGCTCGACATCAACCGTCGGCTGCGCGATGTGCGCGGCGCGGTGGACGTGCATATCCAGCAGATCCTGAACGCGCCTGAGTTCTTCGTGCAGGTGGACCGCGACCGCGCATCCGAGCTGAACCTGACCGAGCAGCAGATCGCCAGCAACCTCAACTCGTCCCTCAGCGGCAGCTTCCAGCTTGCGCCGAACTTCTGGGCCGATCCGAAAACCGGCGTACCCTACCAGCTCTGGGTGCAGACGCCGGAATACCGCACCAACTCGCTCTCCGACCTTCAGAACACGCCGCTGCTGCTGACCTCGGCCAGCACCGCAGGCTCGCCCACCACTTCGACCACGCAATTGCTGTCCAACGTCGCCACGCTGAAGCGCGGCACCGAGCAGGCGGTGATCAGCCACACAAACACCCAGCCCACTTTCGACATCTATGCCGCCGCCCAGGACCGCGACCTCGGCGGCCTGTCGCACGACATCCAGCGCATCGTGGCCGACGAGCAGAAGAAGCTGACCGCGCCAGACAAGATCGTGGTACGCGGCCAGATCGAGAGCATGAACCAGGCGTTCCTGCACATCGGCATCGGCTTGGGCGTGGCGCTGATCGCGGTCTATCTGCTGATGGTGGTCAACTACCAGAGCTGGGGCGACCCGTTCGTCGTCATCTCCGCCCTGCCGCTGGCATTCTGCGGCATCGTCGCCAGCCTCTTCATCACCCAGACGACGTTCTCCATCCCCTCGCTGATGGGTGCCATCATGAGCATCGGCGTCGCCAGCGCCAACTCGATCCTGCTGGTCACCTTCGCGCGCGAGCATCGCGAGGAGACCGGCGCGGACGCCGTCCAGGCCGCGATGATGGCGGGCGAGACCCGCCTGCGTCCGGTCCTGATGACGGCGGGCGCCATGTTCGTGGGGCTGATCCCGATGGCGATCGGCATCGGCGAGGGCAGCGAGCAGAATGCCGCGCTGGCCCGCGCGGTGCTGGGCGGCGTCGCGGTCGGCACCTGCTCGACGCTGATTTTCGTGCCGTTTCTCTATACCGTGCTGCGCCGCGGCGAGGCTCGCGCGCCGGAGGATTACGTCTGATGGCCGACATCGAAACGCCCGAGCCCGACACCCACGCCAGGGACGAGCGGCACGACGAGCGATCGCACCGGACGGACGATCGCGAGCCGCCCAAGGCGCCACGCCGAGGCGTCTTCATCCTCGCAGGTCTCGCGGTCGCGGCACTTCTGGCGTTCGGCGCCGTCGGACATTGGATGCGGGCCAACCGTGCGGAGGCCACTCATCGGGAGACGGTGGACGACGTGCCCACTGTGCAGACCGCGCGCGCCAAGCGGGTGGACCAGCCGGTGGAGACGACGCTGCCCGGCCAGACGGAAGCCTTCGAGACCGCCACGCTTTACGCGCGCGCGACCGGCTACATCGCCGAGCGGCACGTCGATATCGGCAGCCGGGTGCACGCCGGCGACCTGCTGGTGCGGATCGCGGCGCCGGACACCGACGAGCAGTTGGCCCAGGCGCAGGCGCAGCTGGTGCAGAACCAGGCGGCCCTGCTGCAGGCGCAGGCGACGTTGCGGACAGCGGTCGCCAACACCCGGCTGGCCAACGTGACGAAGCTGCGGGAGACCACGCTGGCCCGAACCGGCGATGAGACGCGGCAGAACGCCGACAACTCCGTCGCGAACTTCTCCGTGCAGACCGCCAGCGTTGCGAGCGCCCAGGCCGGCATCAGCGTGGCGCAAGCCAACATCGCGGCACAGGCGGCCACCGTGAAGCGGTTGCAGGCGCTGGTGGGCTTCGAACGCGTGACCGCACCGTTCGACGGCGTGATCACCGCGCGCAGCGTCGATACGGGCGATCTGGTCAGCGCCGACCAGAATGGCGGCACCGCCCTGTTCGGCATCGATCGCACCGACGTGCTTCGCGTGCAGGTCTATGTGCCGCAAAGTGCCGCGATCGGCCTGCACGACGGGCTGGACGCCGACATGCACGTGCCCGAGATGCCGGGCCGCGCGTTTCATGGGCAGGTGGCGCGCAGTTCGGTGTCGCTGACGCAGAACGCCCGCACGATGCTGACCGAGGTGGATGTGGTCAACACCGACGGCGCGCTACGCTCGGGCCTCTACGCCGACGTGACCTTCCACGTGCCGCGCGAGCATCCCGGCGTGGTGATACCGGATGAGGCGATGGTGTTCGACGAGACGGGGCTGCACGTGCTTGTCGTCCGGGACGGCCAGGTGCACGCCAAGCCGATCAACATCTATCGCGATTTCGGCACCACCGCGGAGCTGCGCGAGGGGTTGTCGGGCGGCGAGGAGCTTGTCGTCAACCCGCCGGCGGAACTGGCCGACGGCGCCCGGGTGCAGACGGGAACGCAAGCCGGCAAGAAATGATTGCCCATGCCCGCCCCGGGGCTTGCCGGCAGCATCACGCGACCCGAATGGATTTCGCCGCTCAGGAGATGCTCGTCAGCGCCTCGGCCACTCGTTGCAGCCCCTCGCGGCTCCGCACCGGGTCGCCCGCCAGGCCGATACGAACGTGGTTTGGGCAGCCGAAATAGCGTCCCGGCACCAGGCTGGTGTCGAAGCGGCTCATCAGCAGCGCGTAGAGCGTGTCGCCATCGGAACCGTTCAGCCGCGGAAACATCGTGGTGCCTTGCGCGCAGGCGAACTGCGTCAGCGCAGGGTGGTGGCCCAGGATCTCCGCATAGGCGGCGCGATTTGCGCGGAGCAGCGCGTCGGCACGGGCGCGAAACACGTCCAGGCGGTCGAACGCAGCGACGGCCATGCATTCCGCGGGGTGGGCCGGCAAGGAGCCGAACAGATCGTTGAGTCGGCGCATGCGTTCGGCGAGCGGCGCGGGGGCGAGGCACCATCCGCAACGCAGCCCGCTCAGGCCGTAGGCTTTGGTCAGGCTGCTGGTGACGACGACGTTGCGGTTCGGATCGAACGAGGTGTGGGCTTCGCCGCTCGTGAACAGCAGCTCGCGATAGACCTCATCGACACAGACGATGGCGCCGATCCTGGCCGCCGCATCCGCGACCCTATCGATCGTCTCACGATCCGCGTAAGCGCCGCTCGGGTTGTGCAAATTGGTAAGCACGATCAATCGGGTGCGCGGGCCCAGGCTGGCTGCCACCAGCTCGGGTTCGAGCGCCCACCCGGTCTCCGGCCGGCGCGGGAAGGTGCGTATCGTGGCGCGCAGATAGCGCAGCGTGTCGGTGATCAGCGGATAGGTCGGGTGCTCGACCAGCACCTCGTCGCCCGGCGAGACGATGGTCGCGAACGCCAAATGGTTGGCGAACGAGGTCCCGCCGCCGGCGGTGACGACGCAGACGGGGTCGATGCCGAACCGCTCGGCCACGCGAGCGACGAGCGGCGGGTAGCCATACGGATTGGCGCCGTGCAGCGCGAGCGCGCCCGGCGTGAGCGCCAGATCCTCCAGCGTGCAATCGGCGACGCCGCTGGAGGCGAGGTTGTAGCCTGCCGCCGTGCGGGTCTTGGCGAAATGCATGTAGTCGGACTGCATCACCCGTGTTTCCCGTCTCTGGCCAATGAGCGTGCCGTGCGTCGCCAGTAGAGATAGGGCGGGATGCCGAGCGCCATGATGGCGTAGCCGACCAGGCTGTTGACCGGAAAGCTCCATATCGAGGCTGCAACGATGGCGAAGCACGCGATGACGAACGCGCCGGTGCTCCAGGGATGCAGCGGCACGCGGTACGTGCCCGCCTGTGGATCGCGCCGGCGAAGCACGAACAGGCAGGAGGCGCTCAGGCCGAAGAACAGGAAATTTGTCGCCACGTTGTAGCTCAGTATCTGCTCGTAGCTTCCGCTGAGCGCCAGGATGATGGTCCAGATGCCCTGCAGCAGGATGGCGGCCGCCGGCACGCGGCTGGTCTGGCCGAGCTGCGCCATGCTGCGGAAGAAAAGCCCGTCGCGGGCCATGGCGAACAGCACGCGAGGCCCGGTGAGCATCCCCTGGCCGAGATAAGCGAGTGCCGAGATTGCGATGGACGCGGCGGCAAGGCTGGCGCCGACCGGGCCGGTGGCGCGCTGGAGCACGTCGGCGGCCGGGGTGGACGAGGCCGCCAGGCCCGCGGGGCCAAGCGCGCGCAGGCAGGCGACGTTGAGCAGAAGGTAGGTGGCGCAGACGAGCACCATGCCGATCAGCAGGGCGCGGGCCAGGGTGCGGGACGGGTTTGTCATCTCGCCGGCCACGTAGTTCGCCGTCTGCCAGCCGCCATAGGTGAAAACCACCGGGATCATGGCGGCGCCGAAGGCCGGGATGGTGTCCTGTTCGGGCGAGGCGACCATCGGCGGGGCCGCCGGGGCAACGAGCAGGCCAGCCGCGATCAGGCAGGCGATGCAGGCGAGCTTGATCAGGCCCAACCCTGCCTGAACACCGTTGCCGGCGCGCACGCCGAGGCAGTTGACCAGTGTCAGCGATGCCAGCACGGCGATGACCACCAACCGCTCCGACGCCAGGCCAGGCAGCAGACGCAGCAGGTTGTCGGCGAACACGATCGCGACGGCTGCCATGCCGCCGGCATGCACGACCAGCAGCGTGGACCAGCCGAACAGGAAGCCGGCGAGCGGGCCGTAGGTGTCGCGCAGATAGACGTATTCGCCACCGGTTGCCGGCAGGCGGCCGGCCAGCTCGGCGTAGATGAACGCACCCGCCAGTGCCACCAGCCCGCCGAGGCACCACGCGGCGAGCGCCAGTCCCGGCGCATGAAGCGAACGGGCCACCACGGCCGGGTTGACGAAGATGCCGACGCCGATGACGCCGCCCATGACGAGCATGACCGCACTGCGCAGGCCGATGCCGGCCCGCAGGCCTTCTTGAGTGACGGAGTCGGTCATCGGCGCGGAAGTCTGACGTGGCGCCTGCCGCGCGGCAACCGCGTCGTGGCCGGTTGGCGGAAGCGGATGGGAATCGAACCCACCGCCCGCTTTTGGCGGGCCATCGGTTTTGAAGACCGTGGGGGCCACCAGACCCCAATCGCCTCCGTGCCTAATATGACGTGCGGGTTGGAGGGAAAGAAAGGTCTTCTTTTTCGAGAAAAAGAAGCAAAAAGCTTTTGCTCTGTTCGCCTGCACCACGGTTCGCAACTATTCTGCCAAAGCGGTTCTGGCAGAACTTACGCGAGCACCAGTGCAGGCGTAGAAGACAGAAGTTTTTTGGTCCTTTTTTTCAAAAAAGGACTGCTT
>CAXUNK010000075.1:0-12967 GCA_964252425.1 uncultured Acetobacteraceae bacterium | reverse complement strand
ACAACCCCCCCACGGGGGTGGTGTGGTTCTAATCGGGGGGGGCCGGGGGGGGGGCCCCCCGCTACAGCGGCTGCTGGATCGGCATGAAGGCGCTGACCGACACGGTGGAGGGTGGCGCCTCCATCCCCGCCGACATGGACCTGGTCTCCTTCGCGACACCCGGCGATTTCGAGATACCGTCGGGCGGCTTGAACATACGGACGCGTAACGGCTCGGCGCTGGAAATAGAAGCACGGCATTTCGAGCAGCGCCACCCGGCGGCGCAGGCCTGGGTGCGGGCGAACGGGCTGGACCGCCTGGCCTGGGGACGCGCACGCCGCAACCGGCTGGGCATCGTCAGCACGGGGAAGGCGTATCTCGACGTGATCGAGGCCCTGCGCGGGTTGGGGCTGGACGAGCACCGCTGCACCGCGCTGGGCATCGCCGCCTACAAGGTCGCGATGGTGTGGCCGCTTGAGCCGGAACGGCTGCGCAGCTTTGCCGAGACCTGCGACGAGATCTTCGTCGTCGAGGAAAAGCATCCGATCATCGAGGATCAGATCTCGACCATCCTCTACAACCAGCCCTCGCATCTGCGGCCGGTGCTGACCGGCAAGCTCGATGAACACGCGCGTCCGCTGCTGCGCGAGGTGGGCGAGCTGGACCCTGACCTGCTGCTGCACGTGATTGCGGGGCGCCTGCGCGGACGCATCGAGGATGGCCCGTTGCGTGAGCGCCTGGGCGGGATCAAGCCGCTGGAGACGGGCATCCCCACCATCTCCTTCGGAGTGAAGGACCTGCTTCGGCCGCCGAGTTTCTGCGCCGGCTGCCCGCACAACACATCGACCGTCATCCCCGACGGCTCCATCGCCGGCGCCGGCATCGGCTGCCACATCATGGCGGCCGCCATGCCGGAGCGGAACACGCTGCCCGCCACCCATATGGGCGGCGAGGGCGCGCAGTGGATCGGCCAGGCGCCGTTCACCGCGACGCCGCACATGTTCCAGAATCTTGGTGACGGCACCTACTTCCATTCCGGCTTGCTGGCGGTGCGCGCGGCGATCGCGGCCCGCGTCAACATCACGTATAAAATCCTGCTCAACGGCGCGATCGCCATGACCGGCGGCCAGACGGTGGAGGGCGAGGATTTCGCCGGCCAGATCACCGGCCCGCACGTGGCCCATCAGTTGGTGGCCGAGGGCTGCCGACGTGTGGCCCTGGTGACCGACGACGTGTCGCGTCACGATCGCAGCGACTATCCGCCAATCGTGTCGTTTCATGGGCGTGACGAGCTGGACGCGGTGCAGCGCGAGTTGCGAGACTATGCCGGCGTCAGCGCGATCATCTACGAGCAGGCCTGCGCCACGGAGCGCCGGCGCATGCGCAAGCGCGGCAAGCTGCCCGAGCCGGCGGAGCGGCTGTTCATCCATCCCGAGGTTTGCGAGGGCTGTGGAGATTGCGGCGTGCAATCCAACTGCATCGCGATCGAGCCGCTTGAGACCCCGCTGGGCCGCAAGCGTCGCATCAACCAGACGGTGTGCAACAAGGATTTTTCCTGTGCGAAAGGCCTGTGCCCCAGCTTCATCACCGTGCTCGGCGGCGAGGTGCGTGCGCGCGCCGAGGCCGATCCGGATGCGGCCGATCCGCTGGCCGGCGAACAGGCGCTGATCGCCTCGCTCCCTGCGCCGTCCCTGCCGGTGATCGGGGAAGTGTACAACATCCTGCTCGCAGGGATCGGCGGACAGGGTGTGGTGACGGTCGCCGCCGTGCTCGGCATGGCCGCGCACGTGCAGGGACTTTTGTTGACGGTGCTCGACAATTCCGGTCTGGCGCAGCGCAACGGCTCGGTCACCAGCCATTTGCGCCTTGGCGACGGCGCCGAACGCCATTCACCGCGGATCCCCAACGGTGACGTCGATCTGGTGATCGGCGCCGATCCGATGGTGGTGGCGATACCCGAGACGCTCGCCAAATTGGGTCATGGACGCAGCGCGGTGCTGCTGAACCGGTTCGTCTCGCCCAACGCGGTGTTCGCACGCGATGCCGACCTCGATCTCAGCTTCGATCCCCTATTGGCGAAGGTGATGCCGCGCGCCGACCAGGAGCGGGTGATGAGCATCGACGCCACGCGTATCGCGCAGGTGATGCTTGGCAATGCGGTCGGCGCGAACCTGTTTCTTGTCGGTTACGCCTGGCAAAAAGGCCTGATCCCGCTGCGTGCCGAGCATATCGACCGCGCCATCGAGCTGAACGGCACCGAGATCGCGATGAATCGACGCGCCTTCGGCCTGGGCCGCATCGCGGCCGCGCGTCCGGACCTGGCCGCACTTTGGCTGCGCGGCCACGAGGACGTGCACATCCCCGACACGCTGGGCGACCTGCTCGCCGACCGCATGCCGCGCCTGCGTGACTGGGGCGGCGATCGCTGGGCGCGGAAATATCGCAAACTGGTGGCGCGCGTGGAGGAAGCGGAAGCAAGATTGCCAGGCAGCGACGGCAGGTTGTCGCGCGCCGTGGCGCATGTGGCCGCCAAGCTGATGACGTACAAGGACGAGTACGAAGTCGCACGGCTGATGACCTCGCCTTCCTTCGCACAGCGTCTGCGCGAGAATTTCGAAGGTGATTTCACGATCGCCTATAATCTGGCGCCGCCGCTCTGGTCGAAGCGCGACGCCCGCACCGGCCGCCCTGCGAAGCGGCGGTTCGGCGCCTCGATGGGACGCGGCTTTGCGCTGCTGCGCCGCCTGCGCCCGCTGCGCGGCACCCCGCTCGACCCGTTCGGCTACGGCACGCATCGCAGGCGTGAGCGCGCGCTGATCGGCGAGTATGAGCGCCTGGTGGACGGTGTGCTGCGCGATCTGCGGCCGGATAATGTGGGCGAGGCGGAGAAGGTGCTGCGCGCACATGATGCCGTGCGCGGCTACGACGTCGTCAAGGAAGCCTCGATCGCGCGCCTGGACGCTGCCTTGCCCGGGATGCTGGAGGCGCTCCGCACCGAGAGGCCCGTGTCGCGCGACGGTTTGCGCGTGCAGGTGGACGGCGTGCCGGAACCGAATCTGAGCGCGGGGTGATATAAATCGGCATCTCGGGTGATATATTGTAGGAGGAAGAAAGGCCTTCTTTTTCGAGAAAAAGAAGCAAAAAGCTTTTGCTCTGTTCGCCTGCATCACTGCTTGCAACAGTTCTGCCAGAGCGGTTCTGGCAGAACCTGTGCGAGCACCACCGCAGGCGAGGAAGACAGAAGTTTTTTGGTCCTTTTTTTCAAAAAAGGACTGCTTGCTTCAAGTGCACGCCCGTCCCATGATGTGATCGTCGAAGACGGCGTCGCCCACCTGGAAGGACCGCCGGCCGATCGGGCTGAACCCCTGGCGGTGATAGAAGGCGATCGCCGTCTCGTTCCGTTTCATCACGCCCAGGACCACGCGCTCGGCACCTCGCATGTCAGCCGCCTGCAGAGCCAGCCGCATCAGCCGGCTGCCCGTGCCTGAGCCGTGATACCGGCTCAGCACGTAGATGCGCTGCACCTCGAGATCGCCAGGCCGGCGATCCGGGTAATCGAGCCCGGTTGGCATCAGCACCAGATAGCCCACAGGGGCGCCTGTGCGCGCTTCGGCCAGCCAGATCGTGATCTCCGGGTCGGCCAGCCAAGCGGCGTAGAACGGGGCCGAATGACGGCGGGCGCAATGGGCGACCAGATCCGCCCCGCTTATATGTTCGGCGTACGTCTCGAGCATGGTGGCCGAGCCCAGCAACGCCAACGCGCCGGCATCTTGCGGCGAAGCCAACCTGATCTGCAGGGCAGACTCAGAGTGCTGGTCCATACGCGCGAACTCAGTTGTCGCCGAGCAGCGAGGGTATGGTGTCGAACAGCCCCTTCTGCTGCTTGTCGAAGCAGCCGGATTTATAGCTGCAACTGTCGCCGAACCCAGGCACCACCGGCTGCGCCGCGTCCGAGGCCCAGGATTCCGCCCCGGGCGCCTCCCGCCGCAGCTCCTCGGCCTCCACCGGCGCACGTTTGCGGCCGATGACGGTGATGGTCTCCGTCCCGTCGGATCCGAACACGTCCGTGCGCGTCGGCTGTGCGCGCATGCCCAGGCGAGCCTCCGCCGATCCGGGCGCCGGCGCCAGCGAGGCCCAGGGCATGATCGGCATGGGCGCCGGTTTCTGCGCCACGGCCACGCCGGGCAGCGCACACATCACCAGCATCAGCGCCGTCCGCATAGCGAACCTCCGTCCGTATGGCCGCCCGATCAGCGCCCGGAAGACACCTTTACGCTTACGTATTCATCGCGTCGAAGAAATCCTGGTTGGATTTGCTGTATTTCAGCTTGTCGAGCAGGAAATCCATGCCGTCGCTGGCACCCATCGGGTTCAGGATACGCCGCAGCACCCACATCTTCGACAGCGTGCCCTTGTCGACCAGCAGCTCCTCCTTGCGGGTGCCGCTCTTGGTGATGTCGATAGCCGGGAAGGTGCGTTTGTCGGACAGTTTCCGGTCCAGAATGATCTCGGAATTGCCGGTGCCTTTGAACTCCTCGAAGATCACCTCGTCCATCCGGCTGCCGGTGTCGATCAGCGCGGTCGCGATGATGGTGAGCGACCCGCCCTCTTCGATGTTGCGCGCGGCGCCGAAGAAGCGCTTCGGACGCTGCAGGGCATTGGCGTCCACGCCGCCCGTCAGCACCTTGCCCGATGACGGCACCACCGTGTTGTAGGCGCGCGCGAGCCGGGTGATGCTGTCGAGCAGGATCACCACGTCGCGCTTGTGCTCGACCAGGCGCTTGGCTTTCTCCAGCACCATCTCGGTCACCTGCACGTGGCGTGTGGCCATCTCGTCGAAGGTGCTGGCGACCACCTCGCCTTTGACGGTGCGGGCCATGTCGGTCACTTCCTCGGGCCGCTCATCGATCAGCAGCACGATCAGGAAGACGTCCGGGTGGTTCTGCGAGATGGCGGTGGCGATACTTTGCAGCATCACCGTCTTGCCGGTGCGCGGCGGGGCCACGATCAGCGCGCGCTGGCCCATGCCGATCGGCGCCACCAGGTCGATCACCCGCGGCGTGTAATCGCGCTGCGCACCTTTCACCGTGCTGACCGGCAGTTCCATTTCCATGCGCAGCCGGCGATCCGGATAGAGCGGGGTCAGATTGTCAAAATTGATCCGGTGGCGGACCGCGTCGGGCGCCTCGAAATTCACGTTGTCGGGTTTCAGCAGCGCGAAATACCGCTCGCCGTCGCGTGGGCTGCGTATCTGGCCGTCCACCGTGTCGCCATTGCGCAGACCGTAGCGGCGAACCTGGTTGGGCGAGACGTAGATGTCGTCCGGGCCGGGCAGATAGTTCGATTCAGGGCTGCGCAGGAAGCCGAACCCGTCCGGCAGGATTTCCAGCGTGCCGTCGCCGTGGATCGCCTGGTCGGAATCGGCCAGGTTTTTCAGAATCGCGAACATCATGTCCTGCTTGCGCAGGCTGGACGCGTTCTCGATGGAGAGGGATTCGGCGAAGCTCAGCAGGTCGGGCGGGGATTTTGCCTTGAGTTCGGCAAGGTGCATGGGGGTGCCTTGGGTGGTTCTGAGGCCGTGCCCGGCGCGTGCATTGGCCGGAGAGGCGTCTGATACGGGTGGGGTCGCGCTGCGGACGAGGACGGGCCGCCGGACGCAACCCAATTGGCATAATTATGAAAGGGCTTCAAGTGGTTGTTTTCGCAGCACCCAACATGTGATTGCCGGGTGAGTTGGAGTAAGGACAGCATCGTGTACGTTTTCGGCGTGCTGCCGGTGACCCGCTTGAATGGCGCAGGTCAGAATGGCTGCATGACAACCATGATCACGGCCACCAGCATCAATACTGTCGGCACCTCGTTGGCGATCCGATAGAACTTTTGCGGCCGTGCGTTGGCGTCGTTCAGAAAGCCGCGCCGCCATTTGTTCATCGCCCCGTGCACGCCGCCCAGCGCCAATACGGCCGCGATCTTCACGTAGAACCAGCCGGCGTGCCAATCGACCAGCCCGGGCGTCAGCGCCAGCAGGGCGCCGAAGGCGAAGGTGGCCAGCATCGCCGGCGTCATGATCAGCTTGTAGAGCCGCCGCTCCATCACCTTGAACAGCTCGCTCGCTTCGCTGCCCGGGGCCACCGCGCAGTGATAGACGAACAGGCGCGGCAGGTAGAGCATGCCGGCCATCCAGGCGATCAGGGCGATGATGTGCAGCGCCTTGGTCCAGGGATAGAAATGCAGCAGGAACGGCATTCCGCTCAGGCCGCCCGGTCCAGACGCATCCCTGCCAGCAGACGGCCCAGATCCTCGAGCCGGTCCAGCGTGTAGTGCGGCGCCACGTCCTGGCTGGGAGGCAGCCCGTCCGGGGCGAAGCACACCACGCGCATGCCGGCCGCGCGAGCCGCCTGCAGTCCAGGCGCACTGTCCTCGATCACCAGGCAACGTTGCGGCGCCACCTCTTCGGCATGGGCGGCGGCCAAAAACAGGTCGGGTGCCGGCTTGCCGCGTTGCACGTCGCGTGCGCTGTGCACGCGGCCCGCCACCAGCTCGGCCAGGCCGGTGCGGGCGAATTTTTCCGCCATCTCCTCATGCGAGGAGTTGGACGCCACGCGATACGGCAGCCCCAGCCCGGTCACCGCGCGCAAAGCCTCGGACGCGCCCGGCATCGCCTGCACGCCGGCGCGCAACCGCGCCACCAGCCGCGCCTGAAGCATGTCGGGCCAGGCAGAGGGCAGCCTGCAACCGGCCGACGCCTCAAAGATCGGGCGCAGCGCCGACCAGGTCAGGCCGGTGAACCGCCTGCAATCGTCCGGCGTAATCGGCCAGCCGAGCGCGCACGCCTCCTCGGCCAATAGCGCGCGCGAGACCGGCTCGCTGTCCACAAGCACGCCATCGCAATCGAAGATGACCAGCCCGGGCAGCACGCGGTCAGGCCAGCCGCATCGGGCAGTCCTTGTGACGCGCCGGACAGGCGCGCGGCCCGCTGAAACTGCAGGTCCCGGGCCCACGGCCGCGCGCCGTGCGAATGGCGTCGGCCAGGGCATGGATGAAGCCCGGGTCGCTGTTCTGCGCCGGCGCGCGAAAATACCCTGGCACGCCCATCTTGTCGGCCAGCTCGCGATATTCGACATCCAGCTCGACCAGCGTCTCGGAATGTTCCGACACGAAGGCGATCGGCACGACCAGCACGGCCACGCCGTCGCGCGCCGCCTCCTCGATCGCCTGCTCGGTGGACGGATCGAGCCATTTCTGCGGCGTGGCACGGGATTGGTAGCAGACCTGCCAATCCAGCGGCCCTTCGCGCTCCAGCCGTTCGGCCACCGAGTGTGCGGTGACCTCGATCTGGAACTGGTAGGGGTCGCCGCGCGCCACGATCGTCTCAGGCAGGCCGTGTGCGGAGAACAGCACCCGCACCGGCACGTCCGAGGCAGCGCGGGCCTGGACAAGGCTGCGCCGCACGATGCTCGTAGTGGCCTCGACATAGGAGCTGTCGTTGAACCAGCAGCACAGCGTCGTCACCGGGCGCGCCAGACCGACCCGGGCGGCTGCGTCGCGCCAATCGGCCAGGGAGCTGCCCGTCGTGGTGGTGGAAAAATGCGGGTAAAGCGGCAAGAGGAAGATTTCATCGGCGCCCCAATCCCGCACCTCGGACGCGGTCTGCGTGCTGAACGGGTGCCAGTAACGCATGGCGATGAAGCACCGCGCCTCGATATCGCGACCGGACAGGGCGGCCTCCAGCGCGCCCGCCTGCTCCTGCGTCAGCTCGAGCAGCGGCGATTTGCCGCCCAGTATGGCGTAGTTCTCGGTCGCCGGCTTGACGCGGGCGCGCGCGATGATGCGGGCCAGCAGCGGGCGGATGAAGAACGGCACGCGCAGGATGGCCGGGTCGCGGAACAGGTTGAGCAGGAACGGGCGTATCGCCTCGGGGCAGTCCGGACCGCCGAGGTTGAACAGCACGACAGCTACGCGCCGGCGCGCGGAGACGGCGGGCGCCTCGGGCCTGGCCGGCGATCGCTCCGCCGGACGTTCGGCGATCAGTGGCTGCGCAAGAATCCGACCAACTCCGCCACATGTTCCGGGTCCGTCTGCGGCAGGATGCCGTGACCCAGGTTGAAGATATGTGGCCGGCCGCGAAGTGCACCCAGGATGGCTGAAGTTTCCGTGCGCATCGCCGCACCGCCGGCGATCAGCGCGATCGGGTCGAGGTTGCCCTGTATGGCGACGCTGTCCGGCACGCTGGCGGCCGCCCGCGCCGGGTCCGTTCCGGTGTCCAGCGCCACGCCATCGACGCCGGTGCGCTCGGCATACATGCCCGCGTAGAGCCCGGCCAGGCGTGGGAACCCGATCACCGGCACGCCGGGATGGCGCGCGTTCAACGCGTCCACGATGCGGGCGGTGGGTCCCACCACATGGCGCAGGAACTGACTTGGGGAGAGCATGCCGGCCCAGGTGTCGAACAGCATCACCACCTCGGCGCCCGCCTCGATCTGCGCGGCCAGGTAGTCGGTGGTCGAGGCGACCAGCAGGTCCATCAGCCGGCCGAACAGGGTCGGATTGGCGTAGGCCATGCCGCGCGTCTCGGGGAAGTCCCGGGAACCGCCGCCCTCGACCATGTAGCAGGCGACGGTGAAAGGGCTGCCGCAAAACCCGATCAGAGTGCAGGCCGCGGGCAAGGTTACGCGCAACCGGGCGATCGTCTCCAGCACCGGGGCGGTGGCCTCGGCGACGCGCGCGGGCGCCAGCCGGTCCAGCGCGGCAGTGTCGCGCACCGGCGCCAGCACCGGGCCCACCCCATCATGGAACGCCACGTCCTGACCCAGCGCCCAGGGCAGGATCAGGATGTCGGAAAACAGTATCGCCGCATCCATGCCGAAGCGGCGGACCGGCTGCAGCGTAATCTCGGTGGCCAGGTCAGGATTGGTGCATCGGGCGATGAAGCCGCCGGAACTGTCCTTGATGGCGCGGTATTCCGGCAGGTAGCGGCCCGCCTGGCGCATCAGCCAGACCGGCGGCGGCCAGACATCGTCACCCGACAGCACACGCAGAATGGGTTTGTCGGGCATGGCGGTCCTGTCCTGCCTTCAAGCCTTAAAAGAATCTTAGACTTTTGGGGGTGAAGATGGGGGTGTGGACAACGGGGTACCCCGCCATCCACACGGCAAGCGCCCTCTATCCACATGCGGGACGACGGTCAAACGGCTCTGGCTGCGGCGTTTTCCGGCGTTATCCCGGCGACCACGATGCGCCCCGGCGAGAGTTCACGGGTCCGTGAGTACGTGCGCCTGATCCCCAGGTTTCTTTCATCGTCGGCCACAACGTCGTGCAGGGCGGGGTTATCCCCGCTATCCTCGTTTTCATGAGCCCCGAGCGTCAGGACCGAATCAACCTCCACCTCGTCTCGGACGCGACCGGGGAGACGCTGAACTCGATCGCGCGCGCGACGGTTTCGCAGTTCGAGGCGGTGCAGATCGTCTATCACCGCTGGAGCCTGATCCGGACCCGCTTCCAGTTGCACCGCGTGCTGGAGGGGATCGAGGCCGAGCCCGGGCCGGTGTTGTCGACGGTGGTGGACTTGGCACTGCGCAACGATTTGGAAAACACCTGCGCCCGGCTTGGCCTGCCGGTGGTCAACGTGCTGGAGCCGGTGCTGGCGGTGCTGGCCGACCAGATCGGCGCCCAAGCCACGGCGCGGCCGGGACGGCAATACGTGCTAGACGCCGACTACTTCCGGCGCATCGACGCGATCCATTTCGTGCTGGCGCATGATGACGGCCAGGCACAAGGAGGAATTGCGGAAGCGGACGTGATCCT
Organism: uncultured Acetobacteraceae bacterium; assembly: GCA_964252425.1. GTDB lineage: Bacteria > Pseudomonadota > Alphaproteobacteria > Acetobacterales > Acetobacteraceae > BOG-908. The sequence continues at coordinate 3,184 of CAXUNK010000075.1, read as the reverse complement.
GGTGGGCGTCTCGCGCAGTTCCAAGACACCCACCAGTTTCTACCTGGCCAATCGCGGGGTGAAGGCGGCCAACGTGCCGCTGGTGCCCGGCCTGCCGGACCCGCCTGGGCTGGAGGAGGTGCGCTGCCCGGTCGTGGGATTGACGCTGGACGCGCAATCCCTCATCGAAATCAGGCGGCACCGGCTGAAACTGATCGCGCAAGGTCCGGGAATGGCGCATGTCAAACAGGATCGCGGCGATTACGTCGATCTGGAGGCGGTTCGCGCCGAGCTGCAATGGGCGCGCCGGCTATGCACCCGACGCGGCTGGCCGGTGATCGACGTGACCCGCCGCTCCATAGAGGAGACGGCCGCCACGGTCCTCCAATTCATGGAGGCGTGGCACGCCAAGCGCGATCGCAAAACGGTCGATCCACTCTCCCTGGCCGTCACCGAGACTGGCTGACCAGGCTTGGCAGCTAGTCATACGGATCAGCGAACCGATCCGTACGACGGCGCGCCCAGACCCGGGCAGGAGCACCCGTCACCCACGCGCGTGTCCGGATAGGCGGCGCAGGTATAGACGCCCGCATAGCACGTGCTGCCGAAAGGCCGCTGATCCTGCGACAATTGCGGGGCGGGCGTCTGCTGTGCCTCAGGCGGCGGTGCGTAGGAGGCCGGCGGCGGATAATAGGCCGGTGGGTAGTATGCCGGGGGCGGGTAGTACGCTGGCGGGTAGGCATAGACCGGAGGCGGCGCCACCACGACGGGTGGCACGCCGATCACGACGCCGCCACCCCACCAGGCTTGAGCGGCTGCGGGAACAAGGATGGAGCTGGCCAGGACGGCAGAGGCTGCGGCGCGGACCAGACGGGACGATGCGTTGCTCATGATGCAACCCTGAAGGCGAAATGTGACCCAAGCGTTTCCGCTGTTTGAGAAATTGTGAACGCGGCTATTTGTCCTCATCGGGGTCGGTGAAGCTGAACAGCGCCTGGTCGTAGCTGCCGCCCAACTGGACCGATGACAGACGCAACCTGGTCTCGCGCCCCTGCGCATCGACCACCGACCAGCCGGTTAGCGCCAGGGGCCGCGCGTTCAGCATCAGCGTCAGGCTGCCTTCGCCCGGCGCCTTGGTCCGCACCAGGGTGAGCTGAAGCTGGCCGGGCGGCCGTTCGAAGTCGGTCAGCGTGACGTCGCCCGACAGGGCGATGGTGTTGGCCAGCAACAGGCCGAGCGGCGTCTGGCCCACCGGGATGCGCGTGGTCTGGTCCAGTTTGGCATCGTGGAAAATGACCGTGCCGCCGCCCGCCACCAGCAGCAGCGGACTAGGCTTGTCGTACTCGAACCGCATCCGCCCCGGCCGATCCAGCCACACCGTCCCCTGCGTCACAGCCCCGTCCGGCCCAATCTGCAAAAACCGCGCTTTCAGCGTGCGCAAGCTGTTGAGGTAGCGGCCGACGGCAGAGACATCCGACGCGTCGTCGTCAGACAGGACGGCAGCGTGTGTCGGCTCGGAGGCTTGGGCGAGGGCTGAGAGCGGGGACAGGCAAAGCAACAACGCGACGAAGCGAACCGCTCGTCGAAATCCGAGGTGATGCATCACGGCACCCCCTTGCTGGTCGAATATTCGAAGTGCAGCGCCTCTCCCGGGCGGGCGATCGGGTGGATGGCGTGGGCAGCCATGGCCGCCTCGGAAAACCCCTGCAGGATCAGCTTGAGCTTGCCGGGATAGGTCGCCACGTCGCCGATGGCGAAGATGCCGGGCACCGACGTCTCGCAGGTGGCGGGCGTCACCGAGACGTGGTGGCGGTCCAGCTCCAGGCCCCAGCCGGCGATCGGGCCCAGATCCATCGACAGGCCGAAGAACGCGAGCAGGCGGTCGGCCTCCAGCCGGCGAGTCTCGCCCTCCAGCGTGTCCACTTCCACCCCGTCGAGCGACGCGCCGTCGCCATGCAGGCGGGCGAGCTGGTAGGGGATGACCAGCTCCACCTCGCCCTGGGCCTGTGCGGCCTCGAGCCGGGCAGCGGACTCCGGCGCCGCGCGGAATTTCGCCCGGCGATGGACGACATACACCTTGGCCGCCACATCCTTCAGTTGCAGCGCCCAGTCCACCGCCGAGTCGCCGCCGCCCGCGATCACCACCCGCCGTCCGCGAAAATCCTCGCGACGTCGGACGTAATACTGCACCGCCCCGGATGCCTCGTAGCCGGGCAGCCCGTCAAGCGGCGGCCGGTTCGGGCCGAAGGCGCCGGCGCCGGCGGCGATCAGCACGGCGCGGGCGTGCACCGTCTCGCCACGGTCGGTGCGCAGCTCGAAGGCGCCCGGCTGGCCGGACAGGCCGTCCACCCGTCGGCCAAGCAGCCGCCCCGGTGCGAAGGGTGCGATCTGCGCTTCCAAGGCAGACACCAACCCGCCCGCCTCGATCGACGGATGGGCGGGGATGTCGAAGATCGGCTTTTCGGGATACAGCGCCGCGCATTGCCCGCCCACCTCGTCCAGCGCATCGATCAGCACGCTCGACATCTTCAACATGCCCAGCTCGAAGGCGGCAAACAGGCCGGCTGGGCCAGCCCCTATGATGGCGACGTCGGTTTCGGTCATACGATCGATGTAACACGTGATCGGCAGGCGGGTAGTCCGGGGAGGAGCGTGCAGCACGGCCCATACGATCAGGCAGGCATCGAGGCGGTGGGCCGATGGGTGGCCGCCCGGCTGCGTTCCGGCGACTCGGTGCTGCTGTCCGGGCCGCTCGGCGCCGGCAAATCGACGCTGGCCCGTGCGCTCATCCGGGCGGCCTGCGGCGAGCCCTCGCTCGACGTGCCCAGCCCCAGCTTCACCCTGGTCCAGAGCTTTACCGCGCCGCGCTTCACCATCCATCATTTCGATCTGTGGCGGCTGGCCGGCGCCGACGATCTGATCGAGCTCGGCTGGGAGGAGGCGTGCCAAGGTGTGGTGATCGTCGAATGGCCGGACCGTCTCGGCCGGCTCACGCCCGCGGACGCGCTGCGACTGGAGCTGTCGCTGGCGGGGCCGGAGCGGCGGACCCTGGACGCCGCCGGCTGGCCCGACCGCCCGCTCCCTGTGTTCAACCCCTCGGCCGCACCGTGACCGCGCTGAGGCGGCGTCCCTCGCTGGCCACCATGCCGCCCGAGGCCGCGTTCCTGCCAACGCTCGCATCGTGGTGGCTGGGGCGGGCGGACGC
>CAXUNK010000074.1:0-12980 GCA_964252425.1 uncultured Acetobacteraceae bacterium | reverse complement strand
GTAGGCGCTTTTCACCTCGCTCAGCGCCGAAAACAGGTTTGATAGAGGTGCCCAGTTTTTTGGTCCTTTTTTTCAAAAAAGGACTGCTTGCTTCAGTGTAACTCTCAAGCCCGGCTGATACGCGCTCAGCCGAACTGGTTCATCGTGTTGTGGGCGCCGCCGGCCTTCAGCGCGGCTTCTCCTGCGAAATACTCCTTGTGGTCGTCGCCGATGTCGGAGCCGGCCATGTTCTGGTGCTTCACGCAGGCGATGCCCTGGCGAAGCTCCTGACGCTGCACGCCCAGCACGTAGCCCAGCATGCCGGCGCCGCCGAAATACTCGCGCGACAAATTGTCGGTCGAGAGTGCGGCCGTGTGATAGGTCGGCAGCGTGATGAGGTGGTGGAAGATGCCGGCGCGGCGGGCGGCATCGGCCTGGAACGTGCGGATGCGCTCGTCGGCCTCGGCGGCCAGCGCAGTGGTGTCGTACTCCACGCCCATCAGTTTCGCGCGGTCGTAGGAGGCGACGTCGCGTCCGTCCGCCTTCCACGCGTCGTACACCTGTTGCCGGAAATTGAGCGTCCAGTTGAAGCTGGGCGAGTTGTTGTAGGCGAGCTTGGCGTTCGGCACCACGGCTCGGATGCGGTCCATCATGCCGGCGATCTGCGAGATATGCGGCTTCTCCGTCTCGATCCAGATCAGGTCGGCGCCGTTCTGCAGGCTGGTGATGCTGTCGAGCACGCAGCGATCCTCGCCGGTGCCGGGGCGGAACTGGTAGAGGTTGCTGGGCAGACGGCGTGGACGAAGTAATTTGCCGTCGCGGTTCAGGATGACGTCGCCGTTGCGCGCATCGCCGGGTGCGACCTCCTCGCAATCGAGGAAGCTGTTGTACTGGTCGCCGAGGTCGCCTGGCGTGTGGCTGACGGCGATCTGCTTGGTGAGACCCGCGCCGAGCGAGTCGGTGCGGGTGACGATGATGCCGTCATCGACGCCCAGTTCGAGGAAGGCGTAGCGGCAGGCGCGCACCTTGGCGAGGAAATCCTCGTGCGGAACCGTCACCTTGCCGTCCTGGTGACCGCATTGCTTTTCGTCGGACACCTGGTTTTCGATCTGCAGCGCGCAGGCGCCCGCCTCGATCATCTTGCGGGCCAGCAGGTACGTCGCTTCCGCGTTGCCGAAGCCCGCGTCGATATCGGCGATGATCGGTACCACATGGGTCTGGTGGTTCTCGACCCGCTCCAGAAGCTCCGCCTCGCGCGCCGCGTTGCCCGCCTTGCGCGCCGCGTCGATCTCACGGAACAGCATGCCCAGCTCGCGCGCATCGGCCTGGCGCAGGAAGGTGTAGATCTCCTCGATCAGCTTGGGGACCGAGGTCTTCTCGTGCATCGACTGGTCCGGCAGCGGTCCGAACTCGCTGCGCAGGGCGGCGACCATCCAGCCGGACAAATAGATGTAGCGGCGCTTGGTGGTGCCGAAATGCTTCTTGACCGCGATCATCTGCTGCTGCGCGATGAACCCGTGCCAAGCGCCGAGCGACTGGGTGTACAGCGACGAATCCGCGTCGTAGGCGGCCATGTCCTCGCGCATGATAGAGGCTGTGTAGCGGGCGATATCGAGGCCGGTGCGGAACCGGTTCTGCGTGCGCATGCGCGCCACCGACTCGGCGCTGATGCCGCGCCAGCTCGGCCCGCGCGCCTCGATCAGCTCGGCGGCCTCGCCCATCCGGGCCTCGAACCCGCCTTTCTGCGGCCGGAGCGAGGTCAGGCCGCCGGCCGAACCTTCGGGAGCATAGTGGCGGGTGGGGGTGGTCATGGGCTGGTATCCTCGAACTGCAACACTGGGCGCCGATATCGGCCGGCCGCCACGCGGAAGATAGCTCGCGGGTGCAGCATTGGCCATTATCCTGTAGCGACCGACACATAAGCCGCTGTAAAGTTGTAAATTCTGTAAAGATCGCGTATCTTCTCGTGATGGCTCGCCCCCTGATTGGCCGGACGGTCCGCCGGCTGCGTACCGAACAGAATTACTCGCAACAGGCGCTCGCCACCCGGCTGGGCATCTCGCCCAGCTACCTCAACCTGATCGAGCACGACCAGCGCAACGTGACCGCGAGCCTGGTGATCAAGCTGGCCGAGATCCTGCGTGTGGATCTGGCCACGCTGTCGGGCGCGCAGGAGCGGGAGCTGGAGGTGGGGCTCAGGGAGGCGTTCTCCGACCCGCTGTTCGGCGCCGAGCAGATACCCGAGGGCGAGTTGGAGGCGGTGGCCAGCAACCCGGGTGCGGCGCGCGCCATCCTGTCGCTCTACCGCGCTTGGCGGGTGGCGCGCGAGGATGCGAGCGGCCTGGCCCTGCCCTCCGGCCGCCGTATCCTGCTGCCCAACGAGGAGGCGCGCGACGTTTTCCACGAGCGCGGCAACTACTTCGCCGAGTTGGAGAGTGCCGCCGACAGCGTGGCGCGCGGGCTGAACGCGACGCCGGCCGAGACCAACCACGCCATCGCCGAGCGGCTGCGGCGGGAGCACCAGGTGAGCGTGCGCGTGGGCCCGATGGAGGACGCGTTGCGCCGCTACGAGCCGGAGACGCGCACGCTGACCTTGTCGGAGCAATTGCCGCGCGAGAGCCGCGGCTTCCAGATGGCGTTCCAGCTGATCCTGCTGGAGGCGCGCGACATGGTGGAGTCGCTGCTGGTGCGCATCGCGCCCACCACGCCGGAAGCGGCCAGCCTGATACGCATCGGCCTGTTGAACTACGCCGCAGCCGCCCTGCTGATGCCGTACCCCGCGTTCCTGGAGGCGGCGCGCGTGCTGCGCCACGACATGGATGCGGTGGCCGCGCGTTTTTGCGTGAGCTTCGAACAGGCGTGTCACCGGCTGTCCACGCTGCAGCGGCCCGGCGCGCGCGGCATCCCGTTCTTCTTCCTGCGGCTCGACCCGGCGGGCAACGTCAGTAAGCGGTTTTCCGCCGGCGGCTTCCCGTTCGCGCGTTATGGCGGCAGTTGCCCGCGCTGGGTGGTGCATGCGGCCTTCGCCACGCCTGGCACGTTGCGCGTGCAGGTGGCCCAGCTGACCGACGGCGCCACTTTCCTGTGTTTCGCACGCTGTATCGAAGGGCCTGCCGCTGCCTGGGGCGAGCCGCCGCCCACCCATGTGATCGCCATGGGGTGCGACATCGGCCACGCGCCGGACGTGGTGTACGCGGACGGGTTGAATTTGGAGCACGCGGCGGTGGGCATCGGCCTGTCCTGCCGGCTGTGCGACCGGCCGCATTGCCGCAGCCGGGCGTTCCCGCCGCTGGAGCACCGGCTGGCGCTGGACCCGAATTTGGAGAGCGACAGCCCATACCGGTTCGAGCCCGTTGCCAAGCGATAGAGCATGGTCGGTTCAGATGGACTCATCTGAAGCCTGGCGCCCCGCTGGCTGGTCGGGCTGGTTGTGACCTATGGCGCCTTGGGCCACTTGCCCCGTATGAGCGGGCCCAGAAAACCATCTGCCTGTTGTGGCTTATACTGGACTTCGACTTTTTGGCAGATGAACTTGTACTGCTCCTTGATAAGATCCTCGTCATTCCAGTCGACGCTGGTCATCAGGACGCAGGTGAAATCCAGGCGCAGAAACGCGCGTGGCGGGCCGTCGCTTCCAGTGCCCATACGGCGAACGATGGTTGCTGACGCATATGATTTCGACTGACACAAGTCCTGCAGTAGGGTGGTCGAAGCACGGTCCATGATGCGCGAGAACGAAATCGGCTGGACTTCCAGGGGATAGGGGGCGTTACGCCTTCCGTCGCGCCATTCGGCGAATTTGCGTGGCGGCTTGGCCGCTTTCGGCGCCTGATGCGGCTTGCCGGGGTGTTTTGCGTCGGCTTTGACGCGTTCTCCTGCTTCGGCCTTGGCAGCCTCCGAGTTAGAGGTCGGCGCGTCTTTGTCGTGCAGACCGATGCTGAGAGAGAAATCCTTGATCTCGAAGAATTGCCCGGGCCGGAAGTCGCGCATCAGCGGATCGGCCGGCTCGCTGCGCAAGGCGGCTTGGCACTCCGCCGTCACGTCGCCCGCGCCGCCATCGCCGATGCGCATCAGGATCTCTTTCTTGTCGGCCATCATCACTACCTGAACAGAGTATTTTCGGGATAGGCGTGCGATACTGCGCTTCTCATCTCGAGGGCGTCGGTGTGCGCAGTTCCATCTGCTGGCTCCATTGCGCGGTTTTTTCCGCAGCGTCCGCCAGGCTGCCCGAGGATGCCTGCGGACGATAGCGCACAAGGACGCTGCGGCAGATGAACTTGCATTTTTCCTTGACCATTTCGCCATCGTCCCAGCTGAGGCCGGTGATCAAGACCTCGTTGAATTCGATCCGCAGAAAGCCGCGCAGGTCGGACACCGCCTCGGTCTTGCCTATGCCAACCGGCAAAGCTCCTGCAAAAGCGGGTCGGCGCTTCACGATGACGGCCTGGATGAAGCTTTCCGAGTTAGCACAGCTTTGGAAAATCTGAGGCGAGGCCTGATCGATCAAACGCGAGAAGGAGAACTCGTCCGCCTCCACCGGAAACGATATTTGCGGCGGCTTGTTGTCATCGCGCGGCGTGCGCCAATTGGCGAACTTGCCACCCACCACCCACGCATTGCGGGGTGACGCGGGCGCCTTGTCATCCGTCTCGAAATCATTGACCTCGAAGCCGAGATCGAACGACTCGAGTTCAAAATACTTGCCGGTTTTGAAGTCGTTCGACATCGTGTCCTTGGGATCGATGAAGGCCTGTCCTCCGGCGGGCAGATCGCCCTTGGGGCCGACCAATTTCATCAGCAGATCGCTGCTGCTCTCACCCAATCTCGCCTCCTATGTCTGCGCCGCCGGCAGTCGCGACACCAGGCGGAGCGCCACCGTCAGCCCCTCCAACTGATAATGCGGGCGCAGGAAGAACTTCGCGTCGTATTGGCCGGGCCGCGTTGCGCTGTCCTCCAGCACCACCTCGGCTGCCTCAAGCGGATGGGCCGCCTTCCACTCCTCCGAGGAGGTGGCGGGCGAGCCGTCCACGTAGCCGATCAGCCACTCCGACAGCCACCCCTGAAGTGCCGCGCGCGACAGGGTCGAGCCGATCTTGTCGCGAACCATGCATTTGAGGAAATGCGCGAAGCGGCACGACGCGAACAGGTATGGCAGCCGCGCCGAGGTGACGGCATTGGCCGACGCGGCGGGGTCGTCGTATTCGAACGGCTTTTGCAGGGATTGCGCGCTGATGAAAGCGGCCGTGCCGGTGTTCTTGCGGTGCATGAGGGGGATGAAACCGGCGCGGGCCAACTCGGCTTCGCGGCGTTCACTCAGCGCCACCTCGGTCACGCTCTTGCAGTCGACCTCGCCATCGGCGGTGTCGAAACGCTGCACGGGCAGGTTCTCCACCGTGCCTCCGCTATCGACGCCGCGGATGCGCGTGCACCAACCGTAGAGCTGGAACGCCCGCGCCACGTTGGCGGCGAAGGCGAAGGCGGGGTTGGCCCATAGCGTGGCCGAAGCGTCGGGCCCGTCCACCACTTCCTCGAAGGCGAACGCGTCGACCGGGTCGGTGCGGGCGCCGTAGGGCAGGCGCCCGAGAAAGCGTGGCAGGCATAGCCCCACGTAACGCGCATCCTCGGCCTGCCGCAACGAACGCCAGGATGCGTATTCCGGTGTCAGGAAGATGCGCGTCAGGTCGCGCGGATTGGCAAGTTCCGCCCAGGACTCCATCTGCATCACCGCGGGCGAGGCGGCGGCGATGAATGGGCAGTGGGCCGCCGCGGCAATACAGGCCATGTCGGCCAGTACCTCGACGTCGCCGCCGCGATGGTCGAAGCTATAGTCGCCGACCAGCACTCCGAATGGCTCGCCGCCCAATTGTCCGTATTCTTCCTCGTAGATTTTTTTGAAGATCGGGCTCTGGTCCCAGGCGGTTCCCCGAAACTTGCGCAGGCTCCGGCCCAGTTCGCGCTTGGAGATGTCGAACGCCCGTATCTTGAGCGTCTCATCGGTCTGTGTGCCGTGCACCAGATGCGACAGGCCGCGCCAACTGGCTTCCAACGCCTGGAAGTCCGGGTGATGCAGGATCAGATTGATCTGCTCGGACAGCTTGCGATCGATCTCCGCGCAGATCTCCTCGAGCTGCATGCGAGGGGCAAGATGGGGGCTGGCGGATGGCAGGCCCAGCCGCGCGCAGAGCACGTCGAGCGCCGAGCGCAACGCGCGCAGCGGGTCCGGCCGTCTTATGACCAGCGTGCGGTCGTCGTCCAGCGTGTCGCCATCCTGCGCCGCCATGTCAGTTGATCGCGATCATGGGGCCGGCAATCGTCATCGGCGCCCCGCTCTGGATCGACATGGCGCCACCGGACTGCACGGACGCCTGGCCCTCCGCCGACACCGAAAACTTGGCGGCGCTGATGGTGACCCCGCTCGTGTCGATGGTGATGCTGTTCGGTCCCACGGTCAGCGTGATGGACTGCGCCGCGGTGATCGAGCTCTTGCCGGCGCTCACCGTGATCGAGTGGTTGCCCTGGCTGACGGTGAGCGTGTCGTCACCCATTGAGATGGTGGCGGCGTTCTTGCCCTGGCTGACGGTCAGCGTGTTGTCACCCTGCTGCACCTCGATCGTGCGCTTGCCCTGAGTGACGGTGGTCGACGTGTCCTTGACGATGGTGACCGTCTCGTTGTTCTCGACTTTCTTCGTGTAGTTGTATTGGGCGTGCAGGAAAATCTCCTCGCTGCCCTTGGTGTCGTCCATGCGGAATTCGTTGCTGCCGCCGCCACCTTTCGTGGAATTGCTCATCATGGTGGAGGTGTTCATCTTGTCGGGCAGGGCGTAGGGCGGCATCTGGCTGGCGTTGTAGACGCGGCCGGTGACGATAGGGCGGTCCGGATTGCCCTCCAGGAAATCGACGATGACCTCCTGGCCGATGCGCGGGATGACCATCGATCCCCAACCGCTGCCGGCCCAGGCCTGCGACACGCGTATCCAGCAGGAGCTATTCTGGTCGTTTTGACCGGCCCGGTCCCAGTAGAACTGCACCTTGATACGGCCATACTGATCGGTCGTGATCTCCTCGCCGGCGTTGCCCACCACCTTGGCACTTTGCGGCCCTTGCACGACCGGCCGCGGCGTGTGCAACGGCAGGCGGAACGGCGTGTCGCCGGGAATGGCGTGGAACGTGCAGCGATACGTGTCGGACATGTCGCCGCCGGTATCGGCCAGGCCTTCGGCGATGCTGAACGACGACGATGTCGAGATGACCAGGTACTCGATGTTCAGCGATGTGTCCGTCAGCCCCTTGAACGTGACCTTGCAGCCCGCATACAGGCCGCGCGCGTTGGTGGTGGCGTTGATGACTTTGCGACGCGCGGCCAGGTCCTGCATGCGTATGGCGGCAAGCGTTGCGCCATCGGCGGGCGTGGTGAAGGCGGCCGGGTAGTCGAAGACTTCCAGCGCGCCATGCGCATGCTGGCCCGGCTGCACGCGCTTGCCGGACAGATCGGCGCTGGGCGTGGTGAAGTTGTAGTCGCGATGGGTGAAAGCGCCGCTTTGCAAAGCCAGTTCCGCCGACACGTCCCAGACGTGATCCTGCACGGCGCGCTGGTCGGTCTGGCGTAGCGCGTACGGCAAAGGCGATTTCATGGCCTGGTGCGATGTGGGATCGTCGGCCAGGGCCAGCACGTGCTGGCCGTCGCTGTGCAGGAAAAAATAGTAGATGCCGTACTGCTCCATCAGCCGGGTCACGAAATCCAGCGCCGTCTCGCGATACTGCACGCAATATTCCAGCACCGTGCTGCCGGCATTGTTGACGCGATAATCGTGGAAGTCGGAAAATCCCAGCTTGGAAAAAACGCCGGTAATCGTCGTCCATACCGATTGGTTCTGAAAGATGGCGCAATCGCGCGTGTGCGAGAGCAGCCAGATCCACGGCCGAAGCTCCATCCGGTACCGGTAGGTGCCGCCGGACAGGCCCGTGTAGGACATCCGTGCCACGATGCCGTTATAGTAGCGTGGGCTTCCCGTCTTCTGGCTGGCCGTCACGGTCACCGAACTGCCCAGCATCGAGAGCAGGTCGCCCTTCGATTTTGGGCTGGACAGATCGAGCGTGATCAGGAAGGGGCGGCCCAACTCCTCTTCGGCGGTGAAGTGGTCGAGGTTGAGCGTGAAGCCCGGATCCGGCTTGACGGTGACGGTCAGGTAGGAGGGAGGCGACCCGCTCACAGCCGGCTCGGGCAGCGAAAGGTGCGCAGCGCGGACATGGTGAACGGGTTGCGCACGCTGCTGGCGGTCAGCTCGTATTCGGCCGGCCCCGCGGGGCTGTTGAACACCAGGCGGAATCGGTCTGGCTGGCCCGATGGCAGCACACGCGCCGCATCGAGCAGGCGCAGCAACGCCCAGGCTCCGTCGCGTTCCACCACGAGCCCGCCGCTGCCGCCGCCCGCCGGTGTCATGGTCACCCGCACCAACGTCTTGCCGCCGGCGCCGGGCCATTGAAACGCCGTGGATTCCGCGGGGCCGTTATCGTAGGTGGCCGATACGCCACCGATTTCCACGGTCACCTTGGCAAGCTTTGGATCGAGCGAGATCGGCAGCAGGGAAAAATGCACCTGCATGGCCGAACCGCTGCCAAACAGGGAGTCGCGTATCAGGGCCGCGCGCTCGAACTGCGCCAGCGATCCTGGCGACAGACCAAGATTGGCATGGTCGGCCGCCTGCCAGTGCCAGGGCGTCGTGGACGTATCGACGAAAGGCTTCAGGTTTTCGGTGAAGAACGTATCGACCAGACCGCCCGGCCCCAGCAGGTGGGTGAAATCGTCAAGCGGCACGTCGCTGGCGCTACCGGCCACAAACGGGTAGCGGCCGAACGCCGCGTTGCACAGCGGCAAGACCTTCGATTTCCAGGCCTCCTGCAAGGCGCTGCTGGCGCCGTTGCTTTCCAGCGTCTTGGTGTTTTGCGACACGGTGGTGAGCATGGCCGCGACCGTGGGCGGCATGCCTTTCGCGAGATCCTTCAGCTGGGCCGCGGCACTTCCCCCACCACCACCACCACCGGCCAGTGCCGCAAGCTGGACCTGGCCGGGATTGGCCGACCCTGCCGCCGCATTCAGGCCCTGGTACATCGCCTGAATCTTGGCAATCGCCGGCTCCAGCCCGGCCGGGTGGTCGGGGCTGCCGGCCACAAAATCGTGCAGCCCGCGGAAATGGGCGTCCACGCGTGTCGCCGGATCGACGGGCTTGCCGCCGGCCGAGCTTGCGCCGCCGAACGCCTCGCCCACGATGTTGGCCAGCTCGTTCTGCTCCATCGACAGACTTTGGTGTGTCGCGAACAGCCCGAAGCCAGCCGCCTTCTGAGCGATCTTGGTCCCCTTGCCCTCGATCTTTCCGAGTGCCTTGTCCGTGGCATCGGTGCGGCTCAGCTGCGTTTGCACGTCGATGGCGGTCAGCAGATCGCGGAGCGGCGAGTCGGGCGCGCTCAGCAGATTCAGCTTGTCCAGCGCGTCGCTGGTGTTGCCGAAGGATTTGATCGCGAGATCGGCCAGGATCGCGTCCCACACGCGCACATAGTCGTCCAGATAGAGGCCCAGCACCTCCCGCCTGAGCCGCGCCACTTCGGCCAGCGTGCCCTTCACACCGCGATCGGGGCGGCCCAGCACCCAGCCATCCTCGCTGACATCCTGCGTCACCAGCGGCAGGCGGCGCAGGAAGGTGCCGTGATAGCCGTCATGCGTGAAAATGCCGGGGACCGACGTGGTCAGCGGCCGGCCGGAGCGCAGCACGAATACGCGATCCGCACCCGGCCCGGCATTGTCGGCAATGATCCACGGCGGCAGCTCACGAACCGATGCACTGCGCATCAGGCGGTTGTAGCTGTACTCGGAGAGCGGCTGGCGCGTGAGGATGCCGCGCACCTGTTCGACCAGCGGTCCGTTCAGCGGGATGGCGGCGGGCGGCCGCTCCATCAGCGCCGCCACATGGCCCAGCAGCGCGTCACGTACAGGCTGGCCGTCGTCGCCGGGAAAGCTGGCCTCGAAATCGGCGCTCAGCCATTGGCCGACCAGTTCCGGGTCGGCCGGCCCTTGTCGGCCTAGGATCAGATAGACCTTGAGCGCCTGATACAGGAAATCGGGTTTCGACAAGTTCTGCTGCATCTGCTGTTCCAGCCTGGCCAGCAGCCGTGGCAGCAGCAGGGAGTCCAGCGCGCGGTAATAGGCGTCGATGGCAGCGGCGCTGAGCTTGTGGCCCTGGTAGAGGCCGAGGGCCAGCGAGACGGGGACGGCATGCGCCCGCTGGCCATAGCCGAGGCTCAGGTTCCGCGCGGCGTCCAGCGCGGGGAGTGCGGCCTGCAAATCGGCGTCGTCCGGGCCGCGCTTGGCGAGCGCATCGTATGCCTCGTCGTAATGCAAGACGTCGGCATGAACACGGCCGATCAGGGCGACGTTGTTGATGTAGCTGAGCGCCCAGGCGCCGGTCAGGAATGCCAGAAGCAGCGCGCAGCCGGCCCAGACACCGCGCCCGACCCAGGTGCGCCGCCGCTCGACGCGTGGATCGAGCGACACCAGCCCGGCCTCGCCGAACACCACCTCGCGGATCAGCCGGCCGAGAAAATAGCTGCGGCCGGCGCCGCTGAACGCGGTCACCGCGGCGCGCTGCAATCCGAACTGGCTGGCCATGCTGCCCAGCAGCCGGTCGATCGGCGTGCCGTCCTGCGTGCCGCTGGTCAGGTAGGCGCCGCGCAAGAGCGGCCGCGCCTCCAGCCGGCTGGGGCGAAAGATCTCGCCCAGGAACTCGGCGGCGACGTCGCGCAACGAGGCGACCTGCTGGGGAAACCCGTCGATCAGCCGGCGCCGCTGTATGTCGGCTTCCTGCTGCACGCGCTCCAGCACCCGGTCGTTCAGCCGCGCGAGCAGCGCGTCGAACTCGGTGCCGAAGGCGGCCACCGCACCGTCCTCGCCGCGTCCGTCATCGAGGGCGAAGGTCATGCCCCAGACCTGCTCGCGTTCCTCGCGGCCGAGATTGTCGAAAAACTCGGAGAAGCCAGCCAGAAGATCGGCTTTGGTGAACAGCACGTAGACCGGGATCCGCAGTCCCAACTCGTCGTGCAGCTCACGAAGCCGGCGGCGGATTGCCTGGGCGTGGTCGTGGCGCTCGGCCTCGCTCAATTCGGCCAGGTCGGACAGGCTGATGGCGACCAGCACGCCGTTCAGCGGCTGGCGCGCGCGCGTGCGTTTCAGCAGCTTCAGAAAGCCGAGCCAGGCGGCGGCGTCCACTGCCCGATGGCTGTCCTGGGTGGTATAGCGGCCGGCCGTGTCGATCAGCACGGCCTGGTCGGTGAACCACCAATCGCAGTTGCGGGTGCCGCCCACGCCGCCGACGGGTGCGCGCCCGCCTTTGCCGGCGGTCGCATCGGCCAGCGGAAAGCGCAGCCCGCTATTGATGAGCGCCGTGGTTTTGCCCGCCCCAGGCGGGCCGATGAACATGTACCAGGGCAGCTGATAGAGGTGCCGGCCGAACCGTCCGGACAGGCCCGTGCGTTTCAATTGGCCCAGCGCGTCCCGCAGGCGCTGGCTCAGCAGCGCCAGTTCTTCGGCCGTGGCCGTCTTGTCAGGATCGGGCGGCGCGGCGGTGACGCCATCGACCAGCGCGCGGTCGCGCTTGGTCGCGCGCATCTCGCGGAGAAGATTGAGCACCAGCCACGCCACCAGCACCACCGCGATGGCGATGAAACGCGCAGTTTCGGTATCCAGCGGGTGCGCCTCGCCGAACCCAAGTGCTGGGCCCGCGAACCAGATGAGCACGCAGATGACGAGCGCACCGAGTGCGGAGGTGAACCAGCGCGACCGCAGCACACGACCCACGGCGTTCACGATGGCGCTCCCCCGCGCACCAGCACGATGTCGGTGCGGCGGTTGGCCTGCCGTCCTTCCGGCGTGGTGTTGGGTGCGACCGGGTCCGCGTCCGCGCGCCCCTCGGCATGCAGCCGGTTGGGGCTGTCCAGCCGCGCCGCCACCAGGCGCCCCACCGCGTCCGCGCGCGCCTGGGACAGCTCGAAATTGGACGGGAAGCGCAGGCTGTGGATCGGCTGGTTGTCGGTGAACCCCTGCACCGTGATCTGCCCTGGCTCGGCGCGCAGCGCGTCACCCACGCGCGCCAGCAACGGCAGGGCGGAGGCGTTCACCGTGGCCTGGCCCGAGCCGAACATGTTGCGGTTGGTCAGACGGACGGTGACGGTCTGCGCGTCGCCGAAGACGGTCACCAGGCCCTCCCTGATCTCGGGCGCCAGGAAGGTGTGCAGCTTGTCCGTGATCGGGGAGGCGGCTGCCTCCGCTGGCGGGGGCGGCGGCGGAACGGCCACGGCGCGCGCGACTGCGATACGGCCATGCGGCGGCAGGCTGAGCAGTTCGGCGTAGGACGTATCGGACGTGCCGGCCAGCGCGAAATCGAACCCCGCATAGATGACGCAGGCCAGCGCCAGCGTGCCGACGCCCACGGCCCAGAGCGGGACCGTGCGGTGAAGTCGGGTCAGACCGGCGGCGATCCCGCGCCAACGGGGCGAAAGCTCGCGCTCGAACTCGCCGCGGCGGTTGGCGATCGTTCGGTAGGTGCCGTCGGTCAGCTCGGTCAGCGCCGCGGTGCCGCGCGGCAGCACGCGGTAGCGGCCCTCGAAACCGAGCCGCATGCAGAGATACATCAGCTCGACGGCCGGCAGGTTGTGGCCGAGATCGGCTTGCATCTGTTCGAGGATGTCGAAGAAACGTTCGCCGCCCGAGACCTCGTTGTGGAACACGCTGGTCAGGCTCTGCTGCGCCCAGCCGCTGGCCGCACCCCAGGGTGTGCTGAGCACCAGATCGTCGACGGTGGCGCATAGCGCGTAGCGGGCCGCGCGCAGGCAGCGTGTGTCCAGGCCGGTCGCCAGCGCGCGTTTTTCGAAGGCGCGCACGCTCTCGATCATGGAACGGCGCAAGACTTCGGCGTCCGGGGCGCGGCCGCGCGCGCCGGCGATGCGCATGGCCG
>CAXUNK010000073.1:12929-13180 GCA_964252425.1 uncultured Acetobacteraceae bacterium | reverse complement strand
GCCGGCGGGGGGGGCGCGGGTGGGGGCGGCCCGCCCGGGGCCCCGCCCCGGGCCCCCCGGGGGGGCCTGGCGGCCCCCGACCCCTCTTACTTAGGGCAGTATGGAGAGGGCCATCGAGGCCTTTCAACGACCCGTGCGGCCCTCTCCCTACTGCCCTAAACAGGTTCTAAGGACGACTGTCCTTAGCGGGGGTCCACGGGGGCGCCCCCCCCGGGCGGACAACCCCACCCACCCCCCCCCCCAACCACGAA
>CAXUNK010000073.1:0-12919 GCA_964252425.1 uncultured Acetobacteraceae bacterium | reverse complement strand
GCTTCGCGCTGCGTCCGCCGCCGCCCCCCCCCCCCCCGCGCCCCCCGCCCCCCCCCCCCCCCCCCCCCCCCCCCCCCCCCCCCCCTTCCTCCCACTCCGGAGCCCGCCGCATGCCTCGTACGTTGTTCGACAAAGTCTGGGACGCCCACATCGTCGAGCGCCTGCCGGACGGCACCTGCGTTCTCTACATCGACCGCCATCTCGTCCACGAAGTAACCTCTCCGCAGGCCTTCGAAGGCTTGCGCATGGCCGGCCGGCGCGTGCGCAGGCCCGAAGCGACAATCGCCGTCACCGACCACAACGTGCCCACATCGGACAGGCGCGCCGGCATTGCCGAGCCGGAGAGCCGGTTGCAGGTGGAAACGCTGGAGCGCAACGTCGCCGAGTTCGGCGTGCCGTATTTTCCGCTGCTCGATACGCGCCAGGGGATCGTGCACATTGTGGGCCCCGAGCAGGGTCTCTCACTGCCGGGCATGACCATCGTCTGCGGCGATTCGCACACCTCCACGCATGGCGCGTTGGGCGCGCTGGCCTTCGGCATCGGCACATCGGAGGTCGAGCATGTGCTGGCGACGCAAACCCTGCTGCAACGGCCCGCGAAGAACATGCTCGTCCGCGTCGAGGGTGCGCTTGCCCGCGGCGTCACCGCCAAGGACGTCGTACTGGCCATCATCGGCCGCATCGGCACCGCGGGCGGCACCGGACATGTGATCGAATATGCTGGCAGCGCGATACGCGGCCTGGACATGGCCGGGCGCCTCACCGTCTGCAACATGTCGATCGAAGCGGGTGCGCGCGCCGGGATGATCGCGCCCGATGATGTCACGTTCGACTACGTGCGCGGCCGTCCCTATGCGCCGACAGGCGACGCGTTCGACCATGCGGTGGCCTATTGGCGCACGCTGGCCAGCGACGAGGGCGCGTCATACGACAAGATCGTGGAGATGGACGCGGCCGAGATCGCGCCGATGGTGAGCTGGGGCACCAGCCCCGAAGCCGTCATCCCCATCGGCGGTACCGTGCCCGATCCGGCCTCGGTCGGGGACCAGGCCAAGCGCGCCGACATGCAGCGCATGCTCGACTACATGGCGTTGCAGCCTGGCCAGAAGATCGCCGGCGTGCCGATCGACGTGGTGTTCATCGGCAGTTGCACGAATGCGCGTATCGAGGATCTGCGTGCGGCCGCCAGCATCGTTCGCGGCCGGCAGGTGGCGCCCGGCGTGCGCGCGATGGTGGTGCCAGGGTCCGGCGTGGTCAAACTCGCCGCCGAAGCGGAGGGCCTCGATCGCGTGTTCGTGGAGGCCGGTTTCGAATGGCGGGAGGCAGGGTGTTCCATGTGTCTCGGCATGAATCCCGACAAGCTCACATCGGGCCAGCGCTGCGCCAGCACGTCGAACCGCAATTTCGAAGGGCGCCAGGGTCCGGGCGGCCGCACGCATCTGCTCTCGCCCGCCATGGCGGCAGCCGCTGCCGTCAGGGGTGCGCTCGCCGACGTGCGGGAGTTTCTCTGACATGCGCGCCTTCACCACGCTGACCGGAGTGGCGGCGCCGCTGCCGATGGCGAACGTCGATACCGACAAGATCATCCCCGCGCGTTTCCTCAAGACGATCAAGCGCAGCGGCCTCGGCGTGCATCTGTTCGACACGCTGCGCTACGATGCGGACGGCGCGCCACGCGCGGAGTTCGTGCTCAACAAGCCGGCCTATCGCCAGGCGGAAATCCTGATCGCGCACGAGAATTTCGGCTGCGGCTCCTCGCGCGAGCATGCGCCCTGGGCGCTGCTCGATTTCGGCATACGCTGCGTGATCGCTCCTGATTTTGCCGACATCTTCCGCAACAACTGCTTCAAGAACGGCATCCTGCCGATCGCCTTGCCGCGCGAGCTGTGCGACGTGCTGATCGAGGACGCACGCATGGGCGAAAACGCTCGTATCACTGTCGATTTGCAACGTCAGGTAGTGATACGGCCAAACGGCGCAGAGATCCCGTTCACGATCGATCCGCTGCAGCGGCAGATGCTGTTGGAAGGTCTTGACGAAATCGGACAAACCATGCAGCGCGGACCTGCAATCGACGCGTTCGAGGCACGGCAACGACGGGCGCAACCCTGGGTACCGTCAATCGTCGCGAGGTGAACAGGGGACCTGCGATGACTGCGCACAAGAAACTGCTGCTTCTCGCCGGCGACGGGATCGGGCCGGAAGTGATGCGGGAGGTCAAGCGCATCATCGATTGGCTGCAACGCCGGCGCGGTATCGTCTTCGACATCGAGGAGGATCTGGTGGGCGGCGCCAGCATCGACGCGCGCGGCATCCCGCTGTCGCCAGCAACGCTCGATCTCGCGCGCGCGGCGGACGCGGTGCTGTTCGGTGCGGTCGGCGGCCCGGCCTGGGACGATCAGACGTTCGACAAGCGTCCGGAAGCCGCCATCCTGGGCTTGCGCAGCGAACTGGGCCTGTTCGCCAATTTGCGTCCGGCTATCGTGTACGATCCGCTGGTCAACGCGAGCACGCTGAAACCGGAGGTCGTGCGCGGGCTCGACCTGATGATCGTGCGCGAGAGCACGGGCGGCGTGTATTTCGGCGAGCCGCGCGGGATCGAGACCTTGCCGGACGGCAGCAGGCGTGGCGTCAACACGGAGGTCTACACCACGCTCGAGATCGAGCGTGTCGGCCGCGTCGCGTTCGATCTGGCGCGCCGCCGGCAATACCGCGTGACCAGCGTGGAGAAATCCAACGTGATGGAAAGCGGCCTGCTCTGGCGCCAGACGATGGCCGCGCTGCACGCGCGCGAATACCCGGACGTGGCGCTCGGCCACATGCTGGCCGACAACTGCGCGATGCAGCTGGTGCGTCAGCCGCTGCAATTCGACGTCATCGTCACCACCAACCTGTTCGGCGATCTGCTATCCGATCTGGCCGCCATGCTGACCGGCAGCCTGGGCATGCTGCCTTCGGCGACGCTCGGCGCCATCGGCCCGGATGGGCGCCGCCCCGCGCTCTACGAGCCGATCCACGGCAGCGCCCCCGACATCGCCGGCCGCGGCGTGGCCAACCCGCTCGCCCAGATCCTCAGCTTCGCCCTGCTGCTGCGCTACTCGCTGGATCAGGAGGCCTTGGCGGCCGAGCTGGAGGGTGCCGTCATACGCGTTCTGGGCAACGGCCTGCGCACGCCGGACATCATGGTGCAGGGTGCCGCACGCGTCGGCACCGGCGTCATGGGCGAGGCGGTGCTGCGCGAGTTGGAGAAAGGCAGCGCCCCCGCCGCCCTTGCAGCCCAAACCGCCCTGGGCTAAACCGCCGCCTCCGCGCGGCACCCGTAGCTCAATTGGATAGAGCACCAGACTACGAATCTGGGGGTTGGAGGTTCGAGTCCTTCCGGGTGCGCCAGGTTTCTGTAGGCGAGTTGAGGTGGTGATCTGTCCGGATGTTGCGATAACGCAACTCGCGGAACTTGTATAGGACTGGTTCTACCCAGCTCGGCCGCCATCCGATGGCCCTATCCTGGCCACCAAGTCATGCAGACAGCGATCCCACGTCCCCTCGCAGTCGGCTTCTATCTCGCGGACCATCTCCTGACTAAGCCCGTGCTTCGAGCACTTCTCGCGCACCGCAGCCATAGTCTGATCTCGAACGGCTTCCATCGCATCGCTCAGCCACTCAAGAAGCTCATGGTCTCTCGCCAGTCGATCGGATGGCTCTTCTCCAAGGCTCGGCAACTCGAGCTGCGCAACCAGCTTTGCGCGGGCCTGGCGCTCCTGATCCTGGTCGGCTCGGACAGTCGCCACGAAGGCTTTCACCGCCGCCAGATCGAATCGATATTCGCGACCGTTGATCCCTTTTCCCAATGTGGGGAAGCGATCGCCATAGATCCCCATCCAACGATCGAGCGTCGGAAGTGACCAACCAAGAATGCGCGCCAGCTCTCGCTTATTTATGTGCACGGCAAAAGGAACAAGAACAAGAAGCCGTTTTATACATCACATTAATTGGTTTTGTCCAGGGTGCGAACAACCCGTGGGGCACCTCTAGTGCCAGGAGGGACCCGCTTTGCCTGCGGGGAGCTTCCTTTTAGCGAACAAATGAACCTCCCTACTTGTCTGCGGAAGCATCTTCGTCCAACGCAGGCCCATGCGTCCGGCACAACCGCACGGCTGCGTGCGTTGTGACCCCTGTTCCCTATTTGCACCCGACAGCGCTCACCTTGCGGATCGTTATCCTGCGGAGAACCCGGGATATTCCAACAAGTTACCAGCCTTTCGAGTTGGTGAGATGAGAGGGATGTCAAAGCGATCTCCCAGGGTATATCTTTTCCGTCGTGTTTTCGTGTTGTTCGTGTTCAGGAAGTTCCATCTTGTTGATTTCTGAAGGAATTCTTTGAACACCAGACCGGTCTGACCTGGAACACGAGTTGAGTTTGTGTTCCTAGCGATCCCGCGTTTAAGGATACCGATACCGAGACAATGCTCAAAGCAATTCAACATGCTCAAAGAACCCGTTAAGTAATCATAAAACTCCAAAAGAACACTGCACCGCCCGCGCGTCGAACTGACATGCGCCTCAGTCAGTCGTCATCCACGCCAGTAAGCAGCGAAGGCGCGACGATGTAGAGGCGTGTCCGTGTGAGGCCTGGCGGCTCGACGGAGTGTGAGTTTCGGCCTTCGTGGTCGGGGGTGATGTATCCGCGCGCGGCGAGCACTTTCAGCGCGTCGCGCATGCTGAGGCCGGTTGTCGCCTCTTTCATGGCGGCAGGCGTCAGGTAGTAGGTCCAGCGCAGGCGGCCGTCCGCTTCGTCCAGCGTGGCGCGCCGCCAACCCGCGCGGCTGACCGTGCGGAACCGCTCCGCCGGCAGTGACGGCGCCTGCGTCGCCTCGTCCGGCTCCTGCCACACCTCGAACCGGGCGCTGCCGTGCGTGTGGATGAAGTCGCGAAGCTGGATGACGGCCTGTTCGTCTTCCCGCGCGCCCAGCGTGCCGCGCTGCGCCAGCCATGCACGAAAGCACCGCTCCACCCCGCGCGCGGCCGTGCCGGCCGGCCAGCCTGTCAGCTTGAGCTCGGTCGCCATCTCGCCGGCGATCGCCACCAGCGCGAAGCGGAACGCCACGCTCAGCACCTGGCCGCCGACATCCTCCAGCGCCGCCAGCCAGGCCGTGCGCAGCGCCTGCGCCCGCTCTCGGATCAAAGCGGCCGTCTCGGCATCGCGCGCGATCAGTGCCGTCAGAGCCTCCAGGAAGGCTGTTCCCGCCGTGCCATAGAGGCGCGCCGTGGTGCCGTGCAGATCGTCCACGAAGGCCGAGGCATCCCGCGCCCCGTGCAGCTCCTCGAACAGGCCGAAGCCTGCCCCGGCATCGGCCGGCACGTCCGCCAGGCGCACCTCCTGTCCGGCGCGCGTGGTGCGGCCGGCCTCCGCGTTTTTGTCGGCCAGGCCGACCTCCCCGCTGGAGAGGAACATCGCTGCCGGGAACCGCACCACAGCACGTCCCGAGCCCGCGCGCGCACCGCGACTTTTGCCCTGGCCGTTGGCCAACATGTAGGCGATCTCGCCAGCTTGGTGCGCATCGACCTGGCTCATCTCGTCGATGACCAGAAGCACGTTGCAATACCGCACCGCGACGGCTTCCAGCCCGTTCGAGGTGGCGCGCCATTGCACGATGTAGGCACCGGCACCCGCCCGGCCGGCGCCACCCCACACGCTCGCCGCGACGCGCAGCGCGGTTGATTTGCCGATGCGCGAGCCGCCCAGCAGGTTGAACCCGCCGCCCTCGTCCAGCACCATCCCCAGCACCGGCGCGGCAAAGGCGCAGCACAGAGCGAAGACCAGCCTGGAGTTGCCGACGCACTGCCCGGCCACGTGGCCCTGCCATTCGGCCAGCGTGCCGGATTCGTTGAACTGGCTCGGCTCCCGGTCGGGAAGCTGCAGCACCACACGCTCGGGGGTCGCGCCGAACACCTTGTCCGGCCGCAGCACGAAGATCGAGCCGCCATCCGTGCCGAGCTGGTGCCAGCCGATCCGGGTCACGCTCTGCGCCCGCACCGGGCTGGAGAGGGCGTTGAGGTAGTCCGCGAACGCCTCCCGCGCGGTCCTGGAGCCGTTCATCGAAAGCCCGCCATCCGCCAGCCGGCCGCGCAGCTCGCCGCACTCGCCAGCAAACATCTGCCGCGCGAACACCTCTTCGTGGCGCCGGCCGTCCCGGTCGTGCCAGCTCAGCAGCAAGCCCCAGCCGCGCCCGTCCGGATCCCTGACCTCTGCCAGCACATCGAGCGGAGCCGACAGCCACATGCGCGGCTTGTCGTCCCTGGCCGCCAGAAACACGCCTTGGCTGTCCTTCTGGAAGCGCGCCAGAAAGGACGCCGGAGCACCCCCAGACCCGGCCGGCGCCGCATCCAACAACGCAGACCGCGCCGCAGACACGCCACCGGATTTGCGCGTCATGCACAGCCCACCTCACGGGCGGCGCGCGTGTTTTTGCTATGGGCTGTGGAACGCACAATCCTTGCGTCCAGCCATATCCGCAGCGCCTCAGGCGTGTAGCCGATGCGCTGCGGCGTCAGTTGCACGTAGGCCGGGCCACCGCCCTCCAGCCGCATCCGTTGCAGCGTGCGAGCCGACAAACCGAGCAGAACGGCCGCCTCGCGCTCCAAGTAGACCATGACAGCGGGAGACGATGGCTGCGCCTCGGTTGAGTAGGCCGTTTCGGCAGTCGCGCGAAGCTGCATGATGCTAGCCCCGCACCGTGCGAAGACTATGGCCGCTCGATCGGGCAAGCCAACGCTCGGTTGCGGCAACAGTCAGCCGCTTAACCTCGAACACGTCATGGGCCTCGTAAACCGATTTCAGATGTCGGGCGAGACTTTTTGCATCTTCACGGTCAGTCGGACCGGACTGCATGGCTGCAGACTTACACTCGTAGTTCGGATGCACGCGATGGAACTCGGTCGCGAAGGCAGCCACCCTATTGCGCCAACGCGCATGATCAACCGCCAAGGCTGGGTGGCATGGCTGCAATAGATATTTGCGCGGTCCACACGGCCAGAGAAACGCCCACACTCCACGCGTCAATAATTCAGGCGTGGATGATGTCCAACGCACCGAAAACGGGATAACGTCGCCCACTAGGCAGCGTCCTTGCTTTCGGCGCTGACAATGTGATCACGCGCCCAAGCGTCTGCCAGGTCTTCAGGGAAGCGGATAGAACGGCCAACACGCATGATGGGTGGCGACTTACCGTCAGCGACCAAACGCTCAACGTGCCTGAGTGACCATCCGAATTTGTCGGCTAGCTCACGAGGCTTTAGGTAGCGCGTTCCGCCCGACATCCATCACTCCTCTCCCGACTAATGGCGAAAGGAACCGCCAAGCCGTGAAGAGTGATGATTGCAGTGGGCGTCTGAACTCAAGACATTTTAAGAGACCAGCTAAAATGTCTGGCCGACGACTTTCTGAGCAAACTTCCTACGCTTGTATTTCTGTAGTAGTCTCGATACCGTCGACTTCTCCGCGCACTGCCCGGCTCCGGAAATACTTGGAAGTATTTGTCTTATGGCCAAAGTAGGTGTATAGCCTTGAGAAACTAGATCGTCTATAATCGAAAGAAACTCTTGATCACTGTCATAGTGCCTGCTTTTTCGTGATGGCTTATTTCGATAAAATGGGGTCAGCTCTTCGATTAGCATCAAAGCTACTTCCGCATAGCAATTAGCGTAACATAATACTATGACTTTGTTTTCTGATCCCGTCACAAGACCACTTAATTTATGAAATTCGACAGACCGATTTAAATAGTCTTCGACTAGTCTTCGTATTTCACGCGGAAATACATCCGGAATATTCCACTGTCTTTCGCTGTATTCATCAAGGAAACCATCAAACACCGCGGCCTCACGCGCATACCCCCACGGTTCAGCTTGAGCGGCGTGGCCAGCCGAGCGTGAGGTCTCGGCGCAAAGGTGGCCACCTCGGCCACGCCTGGTGGCGGCATGTCACTCGTCACGGATTCGCGCAAGGTCGATCCCGCGCAAGCCCTGCGGCCGTCTTCTACGGCGAGGCCCTTTCGGCTCGGCAACGCCAGCCGCGACCAAAACATAGCTTGCCCATAACTCCAGTGCGGTCTTGCGCTCGGCCAAAAACTCATTCCGTTGATAGACGGCCGCGACGCCGCGAATCGTCCCTTGCACGTGGTTAAGCAGCCGATCGGCCACGTGCGGCGCGACACCCTGGCCGGCCAGCACCGTCACGCCGGTTCGGCGGAAATCATGAGGGGTCCAGTCCGTGACAACCTCGGCCCGCTTGTAGCCGCCCATGCCCTTCTTGCGACGCGGGCGAGGCGCACCTTCGCGCTCGGCTCGGATCGCGACCTGCAAGCGCGTCCACACGTCAGAAAAGCCGCTTAGCGGCACAATCGTGGCAGGGTCGGCCCGCGCCTGTGTGGCAAACACCAGATCGGTGCCGGCGATGCGCGGTAGCTCGGACAGTATGGCTCGAGCCGCCGGCGCCAGGTGCACGACATGCGCCCGCCGATTCTTGGCTCTGACGGCCGGAACGGTCCATGTGGACAGGTCGGCCGCCAACTCTGACCAGCACATACCCGCCACCTCGTTGCGGCGTTGCAGGGTCAGAAGCGAGAGGCGCACGAACCCAGCCGGTATGGCGCCGAGCTTGCCGGCCGCCCGCCACACCTCGCCCAGCTCCACATCGGAGAGGACGCGATCCCGTTCCACCTCCCGACCTTCCACAACCACCGCATCGCATGGGTTGAGCGGGACCATGCCGCGCTTAACAGCCCAGCCGAACATGGCACGCGTGTAGGCGCGAACGCGCCTGGCGGTGGTGGCGTGCCGGCTGGCAATTCCGTCCAGGGTAGCTTGCACATCAGTGCTCGAGAGGTGTTCGGCCGGTTGCTGGAGCTTGGTGGCGTAAGCGCGGCGGAGTGCCCTTGTTGCCTCAGCCTTGTAGCTTGAGCTGCGGTCACGAAGCTTCAGGGCTTCCCATTGGCCGATAAGCACCTCCAGGGTGAGGGCACTTTTTTCCGCGTGCTTTTTCTCAGCGTCGATACGCTGCTTGCGATCCTCCGACGGGCTGCCGCCGGCCGCCACCTTCAGGCGCATCGCCGCCGCCAGGCGCCGCGCTTCGGCCAGCGTGATATCGCCATACCTGCCGAGCGTGATCCGGTGAGTGCGGGCGCCCGACCAATACTGGAATAGGAAGATTTTGCTGCCTTTCGATGTCGCTTTCAGGCCGAGCCCGGTGACCTGGCTATCGAAGGCGATGGCACTTTCCTTGCCTGAGGCCGGGGTGAAATCGTCGATCGCCGCCTCTGTCAGCTTCACGCGGCACCGAGTGCATCGACAGATCGCGCAACCTGAGAACACCGAGAACACAAAGCCTGAGCTTCGTGTTCCGGCTTCGTGTTCCCGAAAATAACACACGATAACAGTAACTTATATATGTGTATGAGACTCAAACACACATACACACCTACGTCATACATGTTTCCACGCACCTGCATTTTCGACGTTCTCTCACCCTCAGATCGGCAGTTCTAGAACTTGTATAGGACTGGTAGGAGTGGGAATTGCAGGCATTCGCTGGCATTCAGTGGCACGGCGATCTCGCCGATGTCCGTTCGAAAACAGAGGGTTGGCATGATGTGGCGCGCGTTGGCATATTTTGCGCCCAGACTACGAATCTGGGGGTTGGAGGTTCGAGTCCTTCCGGGTGCGCCAGGTTTCCTTCATGAACCAATGATCGAACGTCGTCTCGCGGGCCGGCGACATCGTCATCGCCGACAATTTGCCGAGCCACAAAGTGGCTGGCGTCCGCGAAGCGGTTGCGGCGGCCGGTGCCACTTTCAGGCTGCTGCCATCATATTCACCAGACCAGAACCCGATCAAGCAGGTGTTTGCCAAGCTGAAAGCCTTGCTGCGCGAGACAGCGCCACGCAGCCGAGAAGCGCTTTGGCGAACCATCGGCTCGATCGTCAGCGCCTTCCCACCACAAGAATGCGCCAACTACCTGCGAAACTGCGGATACACACAGTCAGGGTAAAACCGCTCTCATTCTCTTTCGAAGAAAAGACCGAAAAAACTTCTGTCTCCCTCGCCTGCGATGGTGCTCGTATAGCTTCTGCCAGTAACGCTCTGGCAGAACTGTACCGAGCCGTCGTGCAGGCAACAAAGCAGAAGCTTTTTGCTTCTTTTTCTCGAAAAAGAAGGCCTTTCTTTCTCCTACGACGTGTCAGCCAGCTCGCGCGACCGGCTAATCGCCGCCTTCAACGCACGGCGCAGGCTCGCCGGCCAGGCGTCGTCCGCCATCAGCACTTCCAATGCCCGCTCGGTGACCCCGTTGGGGCTGGTGACCGCGCGCCGCAGCGCCCCCGACTGCTCGGGCGAGGCGGCCAGCAGGGCGCCGGCGCCGGCCACCGTCTTTCGCGCCAACTGCCGCGCCAGCGCAGGCGGAATCCCCTGTGCGGATCCCAGGCTTTCCAGAAGCTCGGCCAGCAGGAACACATAGGCGGGCCCGCAGCCGGAGACGGAGGTGACGGGATCGATCAGGCGCTCGTCATCCAGCCACGCCAGATCGCCCGACGTTACCAGCAGCCTGTCGCACAGCGCGCGCTGCCCGGGGGTGACGCGGGCGCCGGCAAACGCGACCGTCATGCCCTGCCCGATCGCGGCAGGCGTGTTGGGCATGGCCCTGACCACGGCATGGGCGCCGCCCAACAGCTCGCCCAGGCGCGCCGTGGTCAGCCCGGCCAGGATCGACAGGATCGGGGGACCGGGCTGCAGCATCCGCCCCAGCGCGGGCAACACCTCGCCCGCCATTTGCGGCTTGATCGCCAGCACGACCGCGCCGGGGCGGAACGACGGGGGCAGGCGGTCGAGGGAGGCGACCAGCACATCCCGCGCACGAGACACGCCGCCCGGCAGGGCCGGATCGACGAGCGCGGAGGGCGCAAGTCCCGACGCGGCCCAGCCGGCGAACATCGCCGCGCCCATCCTTCCGGCACCCACCAGCAAAACGGGGGGCAGCAGGACGGGCGGCGGCGTTTGCGTCATGCCTCGCCTACGCACTCCAGCATGGCCGCCTCCAGCGCGTCGGCGGGCGACTTGCCGCCCCAGAGCACGAATTGGAAGGCGGGGTAGAAGCGCTCGCACTCGGTGATGGCGATGTCGATCATGTCCTCCAGGCTCTCGGCCGAGGCGCCTGGCGCGCCGCGCAGAAGGACGGAGTGGCGGAACAGCGGCATGCCGTCATCGCTGTCCATACCGAAATGGCCGATCCACAGCCGCTCATTGGCGCGTGCCAGCAGCTCGTAGAGCGCGGTCCGCCGGGGCGCCGGCACCTTGAGGTCGAAGGTGCAGGTGAAATGCATCGCGGAGATCTCGCCCGACCAGCTGAAATACAGCCCGTAATCGCACCATTTGCCCGGCGCCTCGGCGGCCATCTCAGCGTCCGAGCGGCGGTCGAACGACCATTCGTTGGCGGCGACGATCTGTTCCATGACGTCGAGCGGGTTTGCGGCAGCGCCGGCTTGGCAGTGCAGGGACATCGGAGTGGTCTCCCTACAGGGTGTCGGTCCCGGGGCGGGTCCTGCCCTGCTATCAAAACCTTATGGGGGTTAGCGGATTCGCCGCAAGAGAAGCGGCTTGCATCCGCCGGTCATCGCACGCTGGCGTCCCGGGCAGCGGGGCGTTACCTGCGGTGCCCATGCTGCGCGCGCTGCCCCTGCTGGTGTTTCTGTCGTCGCTGCTGGTGGGCGGGTGGTGGTGGCCGAACCGGCTGCAGGACCCGTTGCCGGGCGCCCATGCCCGCAAGTTCAACAGCCTGTCCTACGAGGGCTACAGGACGGGCGAATCGCCGCTCGCCGACCGGTTCCCGACGCCGGCGGAGGTGGAGCAGGATCTGTCGCGCCTGGCGCCGATCACGCGCGGCATCCGCACCTATGCCGCGATCGAAGGCCCGTTCGAGATCGCCGCAATCGCACAACGGCACGGCCTGAAGATGTGGCAGGGCATCTGGCTCGGCGCAGACCGTGCCAAGAACCAGCTGGAGATGGCGCGCGCCATCGACCTTGCGCACCGCTATCCGGAAACGATCGAGCGGCTGGTGGTGGGCAACGAGGTGCTGTTGCGTCGCGACTTGCCGCCGGACGAGCTGGCCGACGACATCGACCATGTGCGCGCCTCCGTGCATCAGCCCATAGCCTACGCCGACGTCTCCGATTTCTGGGACCAGTTCCCGCAAATCGCGCCGCATGTGGACGTGGTCATGATCCACCTGCTGCCGTACTGGGAGGACGTGCCCACCGGGATCGGTCATGCGGTGGCCACCGCCGGCAGCCTCTACGATCACTTCAGGACGCTGTTTCCCGGCAAGACCATCTCGATCGGGGAGACCGGCTGGCCGAGCTGCTGCCGGCAGCGTCGCGACGCGCTGCCCAGCCGGATCAACCAGGCGCGATTCCTGCGCGGCTTCATGGCGTTGGCCGCGGAGAAAGGCTTCGACTACAATTTCTTCGAGGCGTTCGACGAGGACTGGAAATACCAGAGCGAAGGCATCGTGGGCGCCAACTGGGGGCTGTTCACCAACGCGCGCACGGAGAAGATCTCGCCCTCCGGTCCGCTGCGCGAAAACCCGGCCTGGCCGGGCTTCGCGGCCCTCGGCGTCGCGGCCACCGTCCTGCTGGCCTGGGTCGGCCGGCGTAACGCGAACCCGCAGCAGACGGCGCTGCTGGCCGCGACACTCGGCGGGGCGATCAGCCTGGCCTGGGCCGGCGCCATACCGTTCCTCTACGACTGGCACGCCTGGCTGGCGGCGGTGGTCAACCTGTCCGGTCAGGCGCTGCTCGCGGTGCTGGCGATGCGGCGGCTCGCGGGCGAGCTGCCGCCCGACCCGGCCCGCACCGGCGCGCAGGCCACC
>CAXUNK010000072.1:2807-13356 GCA_964252425.1 uncultured Acetobacteraceae bacterium | reverse complement strand
GTCCCGCGCGGCCTGCGCGGCCGGGCCGAAGCTGCCGTCCATGCTGAGCGGCAGCCCCACCACCAGCCCGCCCGCGTCCTGCTGCCGGGCGATGGCGGTGATCTCCGCCACGGTCTGGGCAAGCCTGGTGCGGCGCAGGGCGGCATGCGGGCTGGCCAGCATCAGGCCCACATCGGACAGTGCGACGCCGATGATCTTCGTGCCCAGATCGATCCCGATCAATCGCTGGCCCTGGGCCAGACCTGCCCGAAGCTCGGCCATGTTGATGAGGTGCATGGGCGCCGGTATGGTCGCCCGCCCGCTCCCCGGCCAGAGGTGATCTCCGAAAAATGTCGCTCGACGCCGCGACCGTCCGTCGCATCGCCAAACTCGCGCGCATCGGCGTGGACGAGGCCGACCTGCCGCGCCTGCAAGGCGAACTGAACGGCATCCTCGGCTGGATCGAGCAGCTTGTCGAAGTGGACGTGACCGGCGTCGAGCCGCTGACCGGCGGGGCGCAGATGCTGCTGCGCCTGCGCCCCGACATGGTGACGGACGGCCGGATGGCCGAGGCCGTGCTGTCCAACGCGCCCGACCGCGTGGGCGATTTCTACACCGTGCCGAAAGTTGTCGAATGAGCTTGTGCGAGCTGACCATCACGCAGGCCGCCGCCGGGCTGCGCGCCCGCGATTTTTCCGCCGTCGAACTGGTGGCAGCCCATGTCGAGGCGGCGGGCGCGCTGAACCCCCGGCTGAACGCCTTCATCACGCTCACGCCGGAGCAGGCCACGCAGCAGGCGGCCGCCGCCGACATGGCCCTGGCCGACGGCACGGCCGGACCGCTCTGCGGCATTCCGCTGGCGATCAAGGACCTGTTCTGCACCGCCGGCGTGCGCACCACCGCCGGCAGCCGCATCCTGGAGAATTTCATCCCGCCCTATGAAAGCACGGTGACCGCGCAATTGCTCCGCGACGGCGCGGTGTTTTTGGGCAAGACCAACCTGGACGAGTTCGCCATGGGCTCGTCCAACATGACCTCCGCCTTCGGGCCGGTAGAGAACCCGTGGCACCGCACGGGCGACCCAGACGCGGTGCTGGTGCCCGGCGGCTCGTCCGGCGGGTCGGCGGCAGCCGTAGCCGCCCGCATCGCCATGGGTGCGACCGGCACGGATACGGGCGGCTCCATACGGCAGCCGGCCTCGTTCTGCGGGCTGGTGGGCATGAAGCCGAGCTACGGACGGTGCAGCCGGTGGGGCGTGGTGGCGTTCGCGTCCTCGCTGGACCATCCGGGCCCGTTCGCGCGCACGGTGGGCGATTGCGCGCTGCTGCTGGCCAGCATGGCCGGCTTCGACCCCAAGGACAGCACCAGCGCCGACCGTCCGGTCCCCGACTACTCGGCCGCCTGCCGGCGCGGTGTCGCCGGGCTGCGCATCGGGATACCACGGGAATATCGCGCCGACGGCATGCCGGCGGAGGTGGAGCGGCTCTGGCAGCAGGGGCTCGGCTGGCTGCGCGACGCAGGGGCCGAGATCGTCGATGTGTCGCTGCCGCACACGAAATACGGCCTGGCCACCTACTACATCGTGGCGCCCGCGGAGGCCTCGTCCAACCTCGCCCGCTACGACGGCGTGCGGTTCGGAAGGCGCGTGGACGGCCACGATCTGACCGAGTTGTATGAGCGCACCCGCGCCGAAGGGTTCGGCGAGGAGGTCAAGCGACGCATCCTGATCGGCACCTACGTGCTCTCGGCCGGCTATTACGACGCGTATTATCTGCGCGCGCAAAAGGTACGGTCGCTGATCCTTCGCGATTTCACCGAGGCCTTCGCCCATGTGGACGCGCTGCTGACGCCGACCACGCCCACCGCCGCCTTTGCCCGCGGCGAGAAGATGGACGACCCGGTCGCGATGTATCTGAACGACGTCTTCACCGTGCCCGCCGACCTGGCGGGCGTGCCGGCGATGTCGGTGCCGGCGGGTCTGGACGGGCAGGGACTGCCGCTTGGCTTGCAGGTGATCGGACGCCCCTTCGACGAGGAGACGGTCTTCGCGGTGGGTCAGGTGATCGAAGATTCGGCCAAATTCGTCGCGGAACCGTCGGTGCGCGCTGGAGCAAGCTCATGAGCTACACACTGCAAGGTGCGAGCGGCACCTGGGAGATCGTCTGCGGGCTGGAAGTGCACGCCCAGATCATCAGCCGCTCGAAACTCTTCTCCGGCGCCGCCACCGATTTCGGAAGCGATCCGAACAGCCAGGTCAGCCTGGTGGACGCCGCCTTTCCCGGCATGCTGCCCGTGCTCAACGAGGAATGCGTGGCGCAAGCCGTGCGCACCGGGCTGGGCCTGAACGCGCACATCAATTTGTCGTCCCGCTTCGACCGCAAAAACTATTTCTACGCCGACCTGCCGAGCGGCTATCAGATCAGCCAGTTCGAACATCCTATCGTCGGCAAAGGGGAGATCGAGATCGAGCTCGCCGATGGCAGCGTGCGCCATATCGGCGTCACCCGCCTGCATCTGGAGCAGGATGCCGGCAAGTCGCTGCACGACCAGGACCCTTCCCGCTCCTTCATCGATCTCAACCGCAGCGGTGTGGCGCTCATGGAGATCGTGAGCGAGCCCGACATACGCTCGCCCGAAGAAGCCGGCGCCTACCTGCGCAAGCTGCGCACCGTGCTGCGCTACCTCGGCACCTGCGACGGCAACATGGACGAGGGCAGCATGCGCGCCGACGTCAACGTCTCGGTCCGCCACGCCGGCGAGCCGTTCCGCACGCGCTGCGAAGTCAAGAACGTGAACTCCGTCCGCTTCGTCATGCAGGCCATCGAGGCCGAGGCCCGCCGCCAGATCGAGGTGTGGGAAGCGGGTGAGGAGGTGCGCCAGGAGACCCGCCTGTTCGACCCCGCCCGCCAGGCCACGCGCAGCATGCGCAGCAAGGAGGACGCGCACGACTACCGCTATTTCCCCGATCCCGACCTGCTGCCGCTGGTGCTCGAGGAAGACTGGGTGCAGCGCTTGCGCGCCAGCCTGCCCGAGTTGCCGGACGCCAAGCGCGCCCGCTTCGTGGCCGAGTATGGTCTGCCGCCCTACGATGCGGGCGTGCTTGTGGCCGAGCAGTCAGTCGCCCGGTTCTTCGAGACCGTCGCGCGCGGCCGCGACGCGCGGCTCGCCGCCAACTGGATCACCGGGGATTTTTTCGCCGCCCTGAACCGCACCGGACGCACGATCGAAACCAGCCCCGTCAGCGCCGGCAGTCTCGGCGCGCTGCTCGACCTGATGGCGGACGGCACCATCAACGGCCGCATCGCGAAGGACGTCTTCGAGGAGATGGTGGAGACAGGCGCCCCGCCCGCCGAGATCGTCGAGAAACGCGGCCTGCGCCAGGTCACCGACACCGGCGCCATCGACGCTGCCGTGGACCAGGTCCTGGCCGCCAACCCGGACAAGCTCGCGGAGTACAAATCGGGCAAGGACAAGCTGTTCGGCTTCTTCGTGGGCCAGGTGATGAAGGCCATGGCCGGCCGCGGCAACCCCGCTCTGGTCAACGAGGCCTTGCGGGCACGCCTGTCGGCCTGAGTCCGGCGCGTTTGACCCGACCCCCGGCCTCCCCTAGAACGACCAGGCAAACGTCGTGTTGCATCCCGGCGGAGGGGTGGCCGAGTGGCTGAAGGCGGCGGTTTGCTAAACCGTTGTACACTGTAAAGGTGTACCGTGAGTTCGAATCTCATCCCCTCCGCCAGAACTCGCCCGCTCAAAGCAGTCCTTTCTTGAAAAAAAGGACCAAAAAACTTCTGTCTTTTGCGCCTGCGATGATAGTCGCGCAGGTTCTGCCAAAACTGCTCTGGCAGAACTGTTGCGGGTCGTAGTGCAGGCGAACGAGCAGAAGCTTTTTGCTTCTTTTTCTCGAAAAAGAAGGCCTTTCTTCCTCCTACAACGTATCAGCCGAGAGGCCGATCGAACACGCCTTCCTCCAGGTCGGCATTGAGATCGCCCAGCCAGGTCCTGAACGCGTAGGTGCGTGCGATGCCGGTCGGCATGTGCGTGACGGTGACCGTGCGGTTCGAAGGGCCAAGCTCGCCTTCGGCAGGGTCGGCCGGTGATGCGGCCAGGCTGAACTCGGCGGGGTTCCGGCCGCGCGTGTCCATGATCGCGCGGTAATCGGCAGCGTCCAAGTCGTTGGTCATCCGGCCCTCCTGCGTGCGGAGCCCAGGTAACGCAGTGGCCGTGGCCGGGTTGAGCACCGCACGGACGTCAGCCGAACCTCTCAGGGCTTGGCCGAGACCACCGGCATCTCCACGAAACTGCCATCCGTGCCGCCCGCCGTCACGCTGATCGTCGCCTTGTGGAAGTCGCCAGGCTTGGCCAGGAAGATGTTGTCCACGAAGCTCTGCGGATTGCGGTCCACCAGCGGAAACCAGCTGGACTGCACCTGGACCATGATGCGGTGCCCGGGCAGGAAGACGTGGTTCGCCGTGGGCAGCGAGAAGCGGTAGCGCACCGCCTGGCCGGGCGTGATCGGATGCGCCTTGGAGAAATCCTCGCGGTATCGTCCGCGCATGATGTCGGCCGAGATCATCAACTGGTAGCCGCCCATCGCCGGGCGGATCGGCACCTCGTCCGGATAGACGTCGATCAGCTTGACCACGAAATCGCCGTCCGTGCCTGTCGTCGCCGCCAGCAGGTCCGCGACAGGCTCGCCGGCGATGTGCACGGCCTGGGTCAGCGGCGGCGTCTGCAACGTCAGCACATCCGTACGGGTCGATGCCTCACGCTGATCATCGGCCAGCCAGTTGAACCAGAAATTTCCTTCCTCCTCGGCGAAATGAATAGGGCGCGGATGGTACGGCACGGGGTGCGCGGGATCGGAGACGTAGTCCAGCGCGTGCCCGCTCCCCTGCGCGTCGCCGCCGAGCGCCA
Source organism: uncultured Acetobacteraceae bacterium (assembly GCA_964252425.1). Taxonomy (GTDB): domain Bacteria; phylum Pseudomonadota; class Alphaproteobacteria; order Acetobacterales; family Acetobacteraceae; genus BOG-908. The sequence goes on along the minus strand of CAXUNK010000072.1, from coordinate 8,463 downwards.
GCGACATGTCCGGCATCAGCCGCAGTTTCTGCTTGGCGATGCTGCAGCCGCTCTCGCACCCCGCGGGCCAGGACGGCAGGCGGCGCCACTCATTGGTGCCGCTTTCGAACGCCGTCACCGGCGCGATCGTCAGAGGCGGCGCCTCGTCCTTCAGGAAATGCGCCAGGAACGGGCGCAGCACATGGCGGCGGAACCACAGGGCCGTGTCGCTGTCGAAATGCACGTCGCCGAGCGTGCTGCCGTCACCGATCTCGCCGCCATGGTGCCACGGGCCCATCGCCAGGAACACGCGCGTGTTGTCGGGATCCTTGGGTTTGATCGCCTTGTAGACGGCGATGTCGCCATAGATGTCTTCCTGGTCCCACAGGCTGTGCACCAGCAGGGTCGGCACACGCAGCGGTTCGGCCGCCAGCTTGCGATCGACGGCCTGGTCCTGCCAGAACGAATCATAGGCGGGATGCGCCAGGATCTTGCGATAGAATCCCATCTGTTCCAGTCCGTGCATGCGCGCGACTTCGCCGGCGCTGCCGGCCGAGAGGAACATGTCGTAATCGTCGTAATGCGTCTCCCACCATTTCACGCTGTTGTCGCGCGTGGCCTCCTGTTCGTAGATGTAGGACAGGTTGACTTCGCGGAACGCGCCGCGATGGAACCAGTCGTCGCCCATCCAGCCATCGACCATCGGGTTCATCGGCACTACCGCGCGCAAGGCGGGATGCGGGTCGATCATGCCCATCAGCGTGGTGAAGCCGTCATAGGAGATGCCGAGCATGCCGACCCGGCCGTTGGTTTCCGGGATGTGGTGCACCAGCCATTCGATCGTGTCGTATGTGTCGGTCTGGTGGTCCACGCCGCTGGTGTTGAGCGGACCCTTCCACGGCCGGTTCATCACGTAGTCGCCGCCGGAATCGTATTTGCCGCGGACGTCCTCGACCACGCGTATGTAGCCGTCCTGCGATTCGACGTCGCTGGCATTGTCGTAGCCGTCCAGCATGGCGACCAGGCGCGAGCTTGGGCGGTTCGATGTCAGATCGTCCGCATGGTACGGCGTGCGAGTCAGCAGGATCGGCGCGTGCGTGGCGCCGTGCGGCACCAGGATGACCGCGTGCAGCTTCACGCCGTCGCGCATCGGGATATCGACCTTGCGCATCGCGTAATCGAAGCCGGTCTGCAGCGGCACGAAATTGGCGGGCCGTTCGTTCTGTGGTTCCTGGGCATGGGCGGCGCCGGCCAGCATGCATGCGAGGGCGAGCTGCGTGTATCGGTTCATGGGGCGGACCTTTGAGGATGCGTTGAAGCGTCTTGTGACTCGATCATTCCGTTCGTCGCGGAGTTTTGCGGAAGACAAGCGATGTCCTACGTACTCAGCGACACCACGAACCGCGTTCCGCGATGCGCCCGGTCCAGCTCGACCGTCGCCTTCAACGATTGCGCCATGGATCCCACGATCAGCGACCCCAGCCCGCTGCCGCGCGGTGCCGCCTCCTCCGCCGGATAGCCGATCCCGTCATCCTCGACCACGAGGCGCAACCCGTTGTCGTCACGGCGCAACCGCACGCGCACCGGCCCGGGCCGGTCCGCGGGGTAGGCGTATTTCAGTGCGTTGGTCACCAGCTCGTTGACCATCAGCCCGATCGGCACCGCCCTGTCGGTTTCGACCCGGATCGGGTCGCTTTCCAGCTCGATCCGGCGGCTCGCGGACTGGCCCGAATCGGTCGTCTTGGTCGCACGTTCCAGCTCGTCCACCAGCCCGGCCAGGTAGGCGTCCATTTCGACGAACTCGACATCGTCGCCGGTGTAGAGCCTGCGATGCACCAGCGTCACCGCTTCCACCCGCTCTGCCGCCTGACGCAGCATCAGCCGCGCGGCCGGGTCGTCCACGCGCCGCGCCTGCATCTCGATCAGCGAGGTGATCAGTTGCAGGCTGTTGGCGACGCGGTGGTTGACCTCGCGCAGCAGCACCGCCTGCCGTGCGGCCAGCGCTTCCAGACGGTCGCGCGAGCGCCGCACCTCCTGCTCGGCCGAATCGCGCTCGCGCTGCAGCCGGGCGCGCGTGATCTCCTGGCTGATGCTTGCGGCCAGCAGCTCGATGAACGTGCCGTGCACGTCCTTGACCACATAATCGGCCGCCCCGTTCTTCAGCGCGGTCACCGCGATGCGCGGCTCCTCGGCGCCCGTCACGAAGATCACCGGCGGCGGGTCTGGCAGGGCGCGCAGCCGCTCCAGCACCTCTAGCCCATCCTGGCCGGGCATGTAATGGTCCAGCCCGATCGCGTCGAACCGCAGTCGGCCCGCCATCTCCACCCCGGCCGACCCGCCATCGGCCAGCGTCACCGTGAAGCCGGCCCGCTGCAGATGCCGCTGCACCAGCCGTGCTATGCCGGGGTCGTCGTCGATATAGAGCACGCGCGGCGCCGCCGGCCCCTCCGTCATCGAGGGGCGGAGCTCATGGCGAGCCCATCATGGCCGGCCATTCATGTGGGTTCAGGCACCTGCATCACGGTCAGGAACAGGCCGAGCTGGCGTATGGCGGCGACGAAGCCCTCGTACTCCACCGGCTTGGTGATATAGACGTTGCAGCCCAGGTCGTAGCAGCGCTGGATTTCATGCCGGTCGTCCGTGGTCGTCAGCACGATCACCGGCGTGCGGCGCAGCGCCGGATCGGCCTTGATGCTGGCCAGGATGTCCGTGCCGCTCATGTCCGGCAGGTTCAGGTCGAGCAGCACCAGCACCGGATCGGCCTTGGCGCGCTCGCCGCGCCCGAACAGATGGGCCATCGCCGTCGTGCCGTCGGCCAGATGGGTGATCTCGTTGGCGACCCCCGCGCGGCGCACGTTCTTCTCGATCAGCCTGGCATGGCCCGGGTCGTCCTCGATCAGCAGGATGGAAACCGGCACAGCGTTCATCTCAAAGCCGATCCAGCATATGCCGCGGCGGGGCCGGGCGCCAGCGTGGCTGGCAGGGTCACAATAAAGGTCGATCCCACATCGGGCTCGGACTGACAATCCACCCTGCCGCCGAGCCGCTGCAGCAGCCGGCGCACATGCGCCAGGCCAATGCCCTCGCCCGGCATGTCCTGCTGGCCGGCGCGGCGGAAAAGCTCGAAAATCCGCTCGAGATCGCGCGGTGCCACACCGCGCCCGTTATCGCGCACCTCGTAGCGGACCAGCGCGCCCGCCTGCGCACCCTCCACCTCGATGCGCGGCGCCCGCCCGGCCACGCCGTATTTCAGCGCGTTCTCCACCAGGTTGGAGAAGACCTGCTCGACGGCGATCCTGTCGGAGACGATGGGCGGCATCGGCCCCAAAACCAGCTCGGCCTGCGCGCGGTCGGCCTGGTGGCGCATGCTGTCGAACACGCCGGCCACCAGCTTGCCCATGTCCAGCCGCTCCGGCGCCAGCACCCGGCGCCCCTCGCGCGACAGGCGCAGTATGGCGCTGATGAGCCGGTCCATCTTGGAGGTGCTGGTCTGGATGAAGCGGATCGCCTCGGGCAGGTCCTCCTGGCTGGCCAGCCGAACGTCCTCGGGCACCACGATCCCCGCCGGCTCGAGGTGCTCGGCTACGAAGCGGTTCAGCCGCTGCGTCGCATCCTCCAGCTCGCTGGTGAAACCGATGATGTTGAGCAGCGGCGCACGCAAATCATGGCTGACGATGTAGGCGAAACGCTGAATCTCCTCGTTGGCGCTGGTCAGGTCCGCGGTGCGCTCGGCGACCTCCGCCTCCAGCCGGTCGCGGCCCGCCTGAAGCTGGAGATTGGCCTCGCGCAGCGCCGCGCCTGACCGGCGCAGCGCGCGCACCGTCTGGCGTATGCTGCGCGCGACGAAGGCCGACAGCAGCACGAGCTGGATCAGGACGACCACATCGACAGCGACCAGCAGGCGCGTGCCCGATTGGCTGCGATGCAGCTCGGCCACCAGCGTCCCGTTCTGAACTTTCGCAAGTGCGGCGGCGATCGCGCGGCTGGCAACCATGTAGTCACGACCGCGATCGGTCAGAACCAAAGCGAGCGCATCGGCGTGCCGGCCGGCGCGCTCGAGTCGGACGGTTTCGCCAAGCTCCGCCATCTTGGCCTCGATCAAGCCGCGCCAGCGGGGCAGCCGCGGCTCGTCGCCCATCCTGGCGCCGATTTCGGCCAGCAGCTTCGGGATGTCCTCCACGGCCCTGTTATACGGCCCGAGATACTCGGTCCGTCCGGTCAGCAGATAGCCGCGTTGACTGCTTTCCGCCGAGACGACGGCTTCCAGCAGCCGCGCGGTCAGTGCGCCCGTCGCCTGCGCCCGCGCCGCGTCCGACAGATCGGCATCGGTGCGGCGGGCAATGACCACGGACGCGGCCACGATCACCAGCATCAGCAACGCACCGGCAAGCATGGCCAGGCGTTCCAGCCGGCCGTACAGGGCGCGGCTGGCAGCGGAGGGCGCAATGTCCGGCACGAAGGCTCCCGCACGGCAGAGAGAGGCCAAAATGTCGGCTCGCGAGCATTGCGGCAAGCGCGCCCTTGGCCGCTAGTGTCACCGTATCCTCTGCCGCCATCGGGAACAGGAACTAAGAGTGGATCGCGAAGCCGGAACCGCATTCGTCACACCCAGGGCCGACATCGTGGTGGGGGAGGGGGCGCATCCGGTGTCGTTCGGTAATCATCTGCCGCTCGCCGTCATCGCCGGCCCGTGCCAGATCGAAAGTGCGGCCCATGCCATGGAGTGCGCGGTGGCGCTGCACGAGGCCGCGCGCCGCCTGGGCATCGGCCTGGTGTTCAAGAGCAGCTACGACAAGGCCAACCGCACCAGCCTGTCGGGCGCCCGAGGCGCGGGATTGGGTGCGGCGCTCCAGATCTTCGCCGACATACGCGCGCGGCTCGGCATACCCGTGCTGACCGATGTGCACGAGCGCGAACACTGTGCCCCGGTGGCCGAAGTGGCCGATGTGCTGCAGATTCCCGCCTTCCTGTGCCGGCAGACCGATCTGATCGTGGCGGCGGCACGGACCGGCCGGGTGGTGAACGTGAAAAAGGGCCAGTTCCTGGCGCCGTGGGACATGGCGAACGTGATCGCGAAGGTGACCGGCGCCGGCAACGACCGCGTGCTGGCCACCGAACGCGGCGCCAGTTTCGGCTACAACACGCTGGTTTCGGATTTCCGCGCCCTGCCGATCATGGCGGCGATGGGCGCTCCGGTGATCTTCGACGCGACACATTCGGTGCAGCAGCCCGGCGGCCAGGGTTCTTCGTCGGGCGGGCAACGCGAATTCGTGTCCGTGCTGGCGCGGGCGGCAGTGGCCGTCGGCGTGGCCGGGCTGTTCATCGAAGCGCATCCCGATCCGGACCGCGCGCCGTCTGACGGCGCGAACATGATCGCGCTGCGCGATTTCGAGCCGCTGATGCGGGTGCTGATGCGGTATGACGCGATCAGCAAGGAAACGACGGCTTAGCGAGTGTCCGTCAGAGCGCGCTATGCATGTTCAATGTGGGGATAAGAAGATTTCGACACAGAGAACACGGAGCAGAAGGGAGAACACCGAGGAGAGCCGCCACTACGACAGGATTGCCCGACTCAGTCCGATGATGCGCACAGCCTCGTCCCAGAGCCCGTATTGCTCGAACGCGTCGAACCCGCACCAGGACACATCCACCGCGTCACCACCGGCGTGGGCGTCAC
>CAXUNK010000072.1:0-2776 GCA_964252425.1 uncultured Acetobacteraceae bacterium | reverse complement strand
ATATCGTGTAGTGAAACCGGATTTGCCCGTCGGCGTCGCGAACGATGCTGTCCACATGGCCGGCCAAATGCAGCGCGCTCACGCTCAACCCCGTCTCCTCCGCGAGTTCGCGGCGCGCACAGGCCTCGGCCGTCTCGCCGAGGCGCTGCGCACCGCCAGGCAGGCTCCACGCCCCCTGCGCAGGCGGGCGGCCGCGGCGCACCAGCAGCACCGCACCGGGCCGCAGCACGGCGATGCCGATGCCCACAAACGGACGGTGCGGGTATTCGCGGCTCATACCGATCGGCTTCTAAGCTGATACGTCGCGAGAGAAAGGAAGGCATTCTTTTTCGAGAAAAAGAAGCAAAAAGCTTTTACTCGTTCGCCTGCACGACGGCTCGCAACTATTCTGCGAGAGCGGTTCTGGCAAGATATGCGTAAGCGCTGCCGCAGGCGTCGGAGACAGAAGTTTTTTGGTCCTTTTTTTCAAAAAAGGACTGCTTCCTTCAAACATCACCCCGGTATCAATTATCCGCCGCCAGCCGCGCCGCCTGATCCGCCTCGGTCAGCGCGTCGATCAGCTCATCGAACTCGCCCGCCATCACGCGGTCGATCTTATGCAGCGTCAAATTGATCCGGTGGTCCGACACGCGACCCTGCGGAAAATTATAGGTGCGGATGCGCTCGCTGCGATCGCCCGTGCCAACCTGGCTCTTGCGATCCGCCGACCGGGTCGAATGCAGGGACGCGCGCTGGGCCTCGTACATGCGCGAGCGCAGGATCTTCATCGCCTTGGCGCGGTTCTTGTGCTGGCTGCGCTCCTCCTGCATCGCCACCACGATCCCCGTCGGCACATGCGTGATGCGCACAGCCGATTCGGTCTTGTTGACGTGCTGCCCGCCGGCGCCCGATGCGCGATAGACGTCGATGCGCAAATCGCTCTCGTTGATCTGCACATCGACCTCCTCGGCTTCCGGCAGTACCGCCACCGTCACCGTGCTCGTGTGAATTCGCCCCTGCGTCTCCGTCGCCGGCACGCGCTGCACGCGGTGCACGCCCGATTCGTATTTCAGCCGGGCGAACACGTTGCGGCCGGTGATCTCGGCAATGCCCTCCTTCAGCCCGCCAAGCTCGGTCTCGCCGAACTCGAGCACCTCGAAACGCCACCCGCGCGCGGCCGCGTATTTCTGGTAGGCGCCGAACAGTTCGGCGGCGAACAGAGCCGCCTCGTCGCCGCCGGCGGCCGGCCGCAGCTCCAGGATGGCGCTGCGCTCATCGGCCTCGTCGCGCGGCAGCAGAGCGAGCTGGATCTCGCGCGCCAGCACGGGGATGCGCTCGCGCAGCGCACGCAACTCCTCCTCGGCCATGTCGCGCATTTCCGGATCGGCCAGCAGATGCTCGGCCTCGCGCGCCTGCGTCTCCGCCGCGCGCCATTCGGCGATGCGGGCCACCACCGGTTCCAGCTCCGACAACTCGCGGGACGCGCGCGAGAACGCCTCGCCGGTGAGCTGACCCGAAAGATCGTGCGCCAGCTCCTCGGCACGCAACGCGATACGGTCGAATTTTTCCGAGAGATCGAGCGCCATGGCTAGCTCGCCAGATGGCGCGCCAGGTCGCCGAGCGCCACCTCCGTCTGGGTTCCCGCATCGAAATCCCTCACCTGCGCGAGGCCGCGTGCGACCTCGCTCCCGCCCAGGATCACCGCCGCCCGCGCCCCGATCCGGTTGGCCCGCTCCATCCGGCGCTTCAGATTGCCGCGATACGCCATCTCCGCCCGCAGCCCGGACCGGCGCAGCTCCCGCAGGACGCCGAGTGCGGCTGCCTCGCCATCATCGCCCACCGGTACTACGGCGACCGGGCGCGGCGCACTCGGCGCTTCGGCCAGCAGCATGGCCAGCCGTTCCACACCGGCCGCCCATCCCACCGCCGGGGTGGGCGGCCCGCCCATCTCGGCCACCAGCCCATCGTAGCGGCCGCCGGCCATCACCGTCCCCTGCGCGCCCAGGCGCGTGGTGACGAATTCGAAGGCGGTGTGGCTGTAGTAGTCGAGGCCACGCACGATCCGCCGGTTTTCCACGAACGGCACGCCGAACAGACCCAGGCAGCGCTTCACCCCGTCATAGAACGCGGCCGCCTCCTGGGTCAGGAAGGGGGCGATCGTGGGCGCCCCGGCCACCAGCGCGCGGTCGCCCGGCTCCTTGCTGTCCAGGATGCGCATCGGGTTGCGCTCCAGCCGGTCCTGGCTGTCGGGCGACAGCGCCGCCCTGTGGTCCGAGAAATAGGCGATGAGCGCCGCCCGATAGGCGTCGCGGCTGGCCGTGTCGCCCAGCGTGTTCAGCTCCAGCACCACCCCGTCCGACAGACCGAGGCCGGACAGGATGTCCCAGCCGAGCGCCATGATCTCGGCATCCGCCAGGGGTTCCGCCGCACCGATCAGCTCGGCGCCGAACTGGTGGAATTGCCGGTAGCGCCCCTTCTGTGGCCGCTCGTAGCGGAACATCGGGCCGGCATAGAAGATCTTTTGCGGCAGCGACTGGGTCAGACCGGCGGTCACCAGCGCGCGGCAGATGCCGGCCGTGTTCTCCGGCCGCAGGGTCAGGCTGTCGCCGCCCCGATCGGCGAAGGTGTACATCTCCTTGGTGACGACGTCCGACGTGTCGCCCAGCGTGCGGGCGAACACGCGCGTGTCCTCGAAGATCGGCGTGGACCACTCGTCGAACCCATACAGCGCGGCGGTGGGGGGGGGGCGCGGGCCGCCCGGGCCGGGGCGGCGGGGGGGGGGGGGCCGCAGAAGCCA
>CAXUNK010000071.1:0-13474 GCA_964252425.1 uncultured Acetobacteraceae bacterium | reverse complement strand
GCCCTTGTGAATCAGCGATCCCGCGTCGTACAAGGGTTTTGAAAGGCGTTCTTAGTCAAGCTGAGAACAGTCTTGCGGGCCCTCTGTATCTCCAGCCTCCAGCTCAACAGTTTTTGCTACGTATCGGCGTAAACGAGTTGGAGCCGACATCGCAGCCGGAGCCATGGACTTCCTGCACGGGAGCAGATTGTCGTCGAACCGCAACGCCCACGCGTCAACCGGCAAGCAAAGGAACATTTCTTCAACTCTTGATTGCGCCGACAACCTCGCGTGTCTCGTTCGATAACGCCGACTGTATCGGTCTGCGTTTCGAGCTGCAAGCGCCCTGGAAGCCTCCGGCCAAACAGTTCTTGGCTGCGCGTAGGCGGAGGCGAGATGGATGCCGAGGGAACTCTTCGAGCGAGGAATGGCTTGGCGGCGGCGTGGAACGTGGATAAGACATGTCCACGTTTTGGAGGGGTCATGCCTTCGCTCACCCGTTTGTCGCTTGGATATATTATGGTGACCGGCGTCGTCGTAGGCGCGTGGGCGCTCGTCCTGCCCCACGCGTTCTACGGCGCGTTCCCAGGCTTTGGTCACGCATGGGTGTCTGTCGATGGTCCTTACAATGGCCATCTCGTGCGGGACGTAGGCGGCGCCTACCTCGTCTTCGCTGCGCTAGCGGGCTTGGCGCTGGCCAGCCCCGGCCGGGTCAGTCCGTTTGCGGTGGGCTTCGCAACGCTGTTCTTCAACGGGCCTCATCTAGTCTACCACCTGACGATGCTCGGCATGTATGCGGCAATCGACCAGGCGCTCAACGTCGGCGCGCTCGGGGCGGCCCTGCTGAGTTCGTTCTGGCTCATCCTTCCGTATGCGCAGGTGCGCGGGTGAGGATGAGCGACGGCGTCGAGTGGGGGCTTCACTGCCTCACCGTTCTGGCCACGTTGCCCGAGGGCACGGCGCTTTCCGGCCGCTCTCTGGCCGAGTTTCACGGCGTGTCGGAAACCTACCTTCTCAAGCACCTAAAGGCGCTCACGCGGGCGAAGCTGCTGGTGTCCATGCCGGGTGCGAAAGGCGGCTACCGGCTGGCGCGTTCCGCTCGCGCAATCTCCTATCTAGACGTGGTTGCCGCGATCGACGGAAAACAGCCGGCGTTTCGGTGCAAGGAGATCCGGCGCTGCGGCCCCGCCGCATCGAACGACCCGTGGGACTATCGCCTTCCTTGCGCGATCCACGCCGTCATGGCTCGCGCCGAGCGGGCGTGGCAAGAGCAACTCTGCGGTGTGACCCTGGCAGACACGCTCGGCCAACTGGGCGAGCAGTTGCCCGCGAGCAAGAAGGAACGCGTCGCGGCCTGGCTGGACGCGCGGATACGCCCTGCGTGACGGCCAATCGATCCCCCGGCGGTCGCGTCGTGCTGCGTCACGCCTGCACCCCTGATGAGCTTGCGGCGTGCTTTCCGGTGATCGCTCAACTTCGTCCTCGTCTTTCCAGCGTGGGGGTATGGCACGAACAGGCGGCGACCATGATCGGGGAGGGGTATCGGGTGCTGGCGGCGTGGCGGGACGATCGCGTGATAGCCCTTGCTGGATACCGGGTGATGCGCAACCTGATTCACGGCCGCTTCCTATACGTCGATGATCTGATCACGACGGCTGCGGAGCGCGGAGCCGGTCTGGGGGCCGCATTGCTGAAAGAGCTGTCCGCGATCGGCGAGGCCGCCGGCTGCGGTCGCCTCGTGCTCGACACTGCCGCGACCAACACCGACGCCCGGCGCTTTTACGTGCGTGAAGGTCTCGTCGACGTCGTGGTCGGCTTCGTGAAGCCGCTCGGCCCGCTCCGGTGACGGTGCTCGTCACTGGAGGTGCCGGCCTTCTCGGCCGTTTCGTTATCGACGCGCTTCAGGCGCGCGATCTGCCCGCGCGTGCATGCGGCCGCCGTGCCTCTCCATCGGGGATTGCCGCAGAGTGGTGTCGGGCCGACCTGTTGAGCGGTGAGGGGGTTGAGGCGGCGATGACCGGCGTCGCCGCCGTCATCCATTGCGCGTCTGATTTTTCGCAGCCGGAAAACGATCTCCGGATGGTCGACACGTTGCTCAAGGCTGCGGGGAGCTCAAACACTTCGCTCGTCTATGTTGGGATCGCTGGCATTGAGGATTCTGCCAGCGTCCTTCACTATTACCGGGCGAAGCTCGCCTGCGAGCAGAGGCTTTCCGCGAGCGACGTGTCTCACACGATCTGCCGAGCAACGCAGTTCCACCCCTTCGTCGAAACCATCCTTGATCGGCTGGGCTGGGGCCCGCTCCAGCTATGTCCGCCCATGCGGCTGCAACCGGTTGATCCGCGCTTCGTGGCCGATCGGCTTGTCGACCACGCGCTCGCAAGCGCGCGAGGCCGGGTGGCGGATGTACACGGTCCGGAGACGCTGGACACAGCCGCGCTCATAGCAACGTGGCAAAAATATCGCAGACTTCGTCGTCTCGGAGTGCCCATCTTCGCTTTCGGACCGTTGTCGGCCTTTCGTCGCCTTCGCAGCGTGGATGGCGATGCCGGCGGGTTGTGCTGGAGCGAATGGCTACGGGCGAGCGCGAGCGCCATCCCGAGCGACTGAACCCTTCGTTCGAGGCGGTTTAGGCGATCGCCCTGAGCGTTCCTTCTACTGCTTTTCCGGCCAAGTCACGGTGCCATAGGGAGATCGTCGCTCCTGCCGGACCAGTTCGTTCTTCGGGTCGGGGAAGTCCGTCTCCCATCCGCCGCCGAGCGCCTTGTAGAGGGCGACGAGATCAGTCGAGATCTGCGCGGTGCTGTCGGCGAGCGCTTGCTCTGAGGAAAGCACCGTGCGCTCGGCATCAAGCACGTTAAGGAAATCCTCCACGCCCTCCCCATAGCGAAGTCGAGCCAAGTCTAATGCGCGACGGCTGAACTCAACTTCGCGGGCGAGCCGGTCGCGCCGGCGTTGCTCGGCGTCGTAGGCATTGAGAGCGTTAGCGATCTCATTCCAGGCGTGGAGGACGGTATTGCGATAGGCGATGGCGGACTCCTGCGCTTGGGCCTTGCGGAGGCGCAGCGTCGCAGTCAATCGACCTCCCTGGAAGATCGGCAGTTCGAGAACAGGTCCAATCGTCCAGGTTCGAGCGGCCCAATTGCTGAAGTTCTGGAGGTTAAGCGCCTGATACCCAAACGATCCTGTCAACGATAGGCTTGGATAGAAGTCGGCTTGTGCCGCACCGATTTCAGCCGTCGCCGCGTGCAGCTGGGCTTCGGCCTCACGGATGTCGGGGCGTCGCCGGGCGAGTTCAGACGGAACGCCGACAGGGACGCGTGGAGGCACAGGGGGCACCGGCGCCGGTTGCGCCAGTTCGGATTTCAGGGCGCCTGGCGCCGCGCCGAGCAGTAGGCTGAGCGCGTTGATCGTCTGCTCCTGCTGGTCTTCAAGAGATGGAAGCTGCGCCGCGACTCGCTCGATTTGGGCGGCAGCATTGTTGACGTCCAGGCTCGTTGCGATGCCGTCCGTGCTGCGCCGGCGGGTAAGGTCCAGACTTTGTTGTGATGAGGTGAGATTCTCATGGGCAATGGCGATCTGCGCCTGCGTGTTCCGCAGCCTAACGTAGTCGTTCGCAATTTCGGCCAAAGCCATAAGGAGCACGCCGCGCCGGCTGTCGGCTGACGCCTCGACCGAGGCGTCGGCCGATTCGACTTGGCGACGGACCTTGCCCCATATGTCGAGTTGCCAGCTTGCGTCGATCGAGTCGCTGTAGATCTCGATTGGTGGAAAGGCTGAGTTGCCCGAGGGCAAGCCGTTGAGCAGACCGTCTATCAGACCGTAGACGCCCTTTGGGCTCTCCTTAGCGCCTTGATAGGAAACCGAGCTGTTTAATTGCGGGAAGAGACCTGCGGCGGCGATCCCACGCTGCTGTCGGCTTTCGGCGAGCCGGACCGTTGCCGTCTGCACATCGAGGTTTTCCGCCGCGGCACGCTCACAAAGGCCGGTCAGGACAGGGTCACCGAAGCTGCGCCACCACGTGGGGTCGATCGGTTCGGCGACGGGGAGACTGCGCCGCGCGGCTTCAACACGGCCGGTATCGGACGTAAACCAGGCGGCCGGCAACAATGCGGTAGGCTGGTGAAAGTCCGGCCCGACCGCACAGCCGCCGAGCAAGAAAGTCAGGGCGATGGTCGCCCGCATCAGGCGGCACCCGGCGGTGTTCCAGGAGGGGGTGGGGCGCGCAGAAAACTCGCAAGAACCAAAGTGGCAAGCATGATGAACGCGAGCACGATAAAGGCGTCGGCGTACGCCATGACGTAGGCCTCACGCTGTGCCGTGTTGGCGAGCGCGCTGATGGCAGCCCGCGTCGGCATCGCGGCATCGTGGTCGAGCAGATGCAGTCGCGCCTGCGTCGGCGTCGATCCGGCGACGACGGTTTGCGCGATAATGTTGGAGTGGAACTGTTCGCGTTTCCGAAGGATCGTTGCCATCAGGCCGCCACCGAGCGTGCCGCCGAACGAGCGCATGTCGTTGACCATCGCACCGGCCCAATTCCCCTCATTCGGCTTGACCACGCCGATGGCGAGCGCCAGCAGGGGCACCATGATGAACGGCTCGGCAAGCGCCTGCACCAGAGACGGGGTGACGAAATCCGGGTAGGCCCACTGGTTGGTGATGCCGATATTGAGCAGGCATCCGACCGCCATCGTCGCAAGGCCGAATCCCATGACAAGGCGCGTATCGATAACGCGCATCATGCCGACGACGGCGGCCGGCAGCAGCAATTGTGGCAACGCCACGAGCAGGAGCACGTCGGCCGTCTGCAACGGCCGCAAGCCCTGGATCCGGCCAAGGAATTGCGGGGTGACAGAGGCCGAGGCCAGCAAAGCAAAGCGGAACGCGACCAAGGTGACCAACGGGATCGCGAAATTAGGGCGTGTGAGCAGCCTCAAGTTGTAGAGTGGGTTTGGCTGGAACAGCTCATTGACGAGGAAGGTGCCAAACAGCAATCCGCCTCCCGCCATCAAGCCGGTGATCAGGCCGGAGTTGAACCAGTCGAGCCGATCGCCCTGGTCCACGGCGATGGCCAGCATGGCGATGCCCGGGCCGGCCGTGATGATGCCGAACCAGTCAGCATGATCGAGCAGCTTGAGGTTGAACGGCTCGCGCGGCAGGCCGTGCCGAGCGCCGGCGACGATCAGCAGTCCGGGGATGAGGAGCAGCCAGTAGACCCAGGCCCAGCCAAACGTCTCGGAGACGACGCCGTCGATCGCCGCGGCAATCGAGGGTGAGAAGGTGCTGGCGAACGCGTACGCGGCGATCCCCCAGATGCGGTGCCGCATCGGCATGAAGCGGAGCACGCACATTAGCGTCATGGGCGTGAGCACGCCTCCGGTCAGGCCTTGCAGGATACGCAGCGCGAAAAGCTGCTCCGGGGTCGCGGCAAACGGGATCAGCACGCAAAAAGCGGTGAACAGGCTGGCATTGACGATCACGAAGCGCCGGACGGAGACGATGGCCGCGAGCCAGCGGCAGGCCGGAATGGCGGCGACCTCGGCTGCTTCGTATGTCGTGCTGATCCAAGACCCCTGGTCTCGCCCGGTTGCGAACGCGCCTTGCAAGTCCGGCCCGGCGAAGGCCGTAAGGCTGGAATTGAGGTTTGCCATGATCGCGCCCAGAACCACGGCGGCAATCCCGATCGCCGCGGTGCGGGTCAGCGTCGTTGGTAGACCCGGAGGTGGCGGATGAGCGCGCGACGCGTCGGCGGCAGGCATCTCAGCGAGCCGGGCTGTCCGGCGGCGGATCGTCCGTGTGAATGGTCGCCTCGACCGACATGCCGGGCCGCAGCAGCGTCTCGAGCGGGTTTGGTCGGTCGATCGTGATCTTCACGGCGATACGCTGCACCACTTTGGTGAAGTTCCCCGTTGCATTGTCCGGCGGCAACAACGCGAATTGCGCGCCAGAAGCGGGCGAGATCGTCTGCACGCGGCCGCGCAGGGCCGTGCCGGGGAATGTGTCGACATGCACCGTCGCTGACTGGCCGACGCGCACTCGCGTAAGCTGGGTTTCCTTGTAGTTCGCGATCACCCATACATCGGGCAACGGCGCCAGCGTGATGACTTGCGTCCCGACATTGACGTATTGCCCTGGTTGCGCTTGGCGCTGCCCAACCACGCCATCGGCCGGTGCGGTAATCCGCGTGTAGCCAAGGGTGATCTGAGCGAGATCGAGCGCAGCCTCGCGTGCGCTCACGTCCGTGCCTTGCTGCCGCATCTGGGCATCGTAGACGACGAGCTGTTTCTGCTGAGCTTCGACGCGGGCCGAATCGTCGGCGATGACGGCCAGATCCTGGTTTACCTTCGCGCGCTGCGTATCGGCTGTCTGCTTGGTGATTGCCCCGACCGGTGCGAGATCGTTGTAGCGGCGCAGATCCGTACGGTCATTGTCGAGTTGCGACCTGTCGCGATCGAGTTGCGCTTGAGCCTGCTTGATATTCGATTGTTGCAGGTCGCGTTGCGTCTGCGTCGTCGTGATGGCGGCCTTGGCTGCGGCCAAGTTCGACTGCGCCTGATCGACCTGCGCGCGATAATCATCGTCGACGATCTCGTAGAGCAGTTGGCCGGCCGTGACACGTTGGTAGTCATTCACCGCGACACGGCGAACATAGCCGCTGACTCTGGCGCTGATGGGCGTTACGTTGGCCTGGAGGAAGGCGTCATCCGTCCATTGGTTTACCCGGCCCCCCACCCAAGTGCTCCATTGAGTGAAAAACGTGATGACGATCGCAACCGCGGCTCCGAGCAGTAGGAGCGGGATTAGGACAACAGCTGCTCTGCTACGACGCGGTGCTGGTTTGTCGTGAGGCGAGGCCGCCTTGTTCGAGCTTTCCCGAACTGCTGCATCAGCCTGACCGGACATTTTTACGTTTCCAACCGGCTCAGCTTACGGCTGGTCTGTCTCCGCCTTCGCTGCCTTTTGGAGGTTGTTCGGCAGATCGGACTTGCAGCTTTTGTAGGGCCTTTTGTCATGGCATGGTCCTGCCGACGAGAACTAGGTTTCACGGTGAACCATCCAGACTAACGGCCGCGGATCAAAGGCAAGTGCAGCTTTTGCCTTGCTGTTGGACGCTCCGGTCAGCCGAGTGTGGGCGTAGACACCCTCGCAACCTGCCTTTGCCAATCCATCGTCGGCACTCACTTGCGCCGGCTCCGGTGCGCCTATCCAACGAGCAAACGCGGGCAACCAGGTCTCAACCCTTTCCGGATTATCATCGACCACATTGTAAATACCCGGGTCGGTGTAGAGGGCGGCTACTGTCGCGGCAGCTGCGTCTTCCACATGCACGAACGACCATACGCCTGTACCGCCCCCAACAACGGGGGCCTCGCGTCGTATGACCTGGTCTGCAAAGGCTCCATCGGTCCAATACCAGGTACCAGGCCCATAAAAAAACCCATAGCGAAGCACGATCCCGCTTAGCCGTGACAAGTTGAGTGTGCGCCGTTCCAACTCCGCATACATTGCTGAACTGAGGCCGATGATTCCCGGCGCATCGAGGCGCAGTGCAGCCTCTTCGTCGGCCAGTTCGTTATCCCCGGCAGCTAAGTAGAAGCCGCTCGATTGCTGAATAAAGAGCTCGACCCCGAGCGCCTCGGCGGCTGCAAGAAGGTTGCTGCTACCCTCAAGGCGAAGCCTGCTGTCGGCAGCGACTGCTCGTCCAAGGTCGGCGGGGCTTTTCGGCAAGGAGGTGAGCTGATCAATGACGACGTCGGGTCTCGTTTTTGCCAATGCCGCTCGGACCGCGTCTCGGTCAAAAGCGTCTACGAAGGCACTCCCGGCGCCGAGTTGCCGAAGCTCATTATCGTCTTCGCCGGGCCGAAGCATGCCAATTACATTGTGCTTATCGCGCATAAGATGTTGAATCAGTGGTCGCCCAATTGCGCCGCTCCCGCCCGCTACGAATACCTTCATTGGTGCCTGTCCTTTTGGACCGGCACCATTATTGGCGCCCCTTTTTGCTTGACGAAAAAAGCGAGGAACTTGGCCGGCTCGGTGGTGCTCGCGTTATGCCCGACAAGGTGGACGTCGTTCGGCCCCTCGTAGAAGGTTTGTCCAGGATGCAGGGTGACCGGCGGGCCGCCCTCGACCTGCATGACAATTGAGCCTTCGAGCACGTAGACGAAGACGTTAGCGAAGTGGCGATGAACCGGATCACCGGCACCAGGCGGATACTCTACCAGGAACATCGCGCCCTCCTTGCCGAGAATGCCGACTAAATCTCGTGAGAGCAGCGGACTCACCTTAGTGGTCTGCGCGGCGACCGTGCTGACGACCGAGACAAGAGCGCCAACAATCCAACCTGCGACCAGGAGAGCACGTATCATTTGCGAGTTCCCTTGCCCGGGCGAGTAGTCCGAGGCTTTGGCGGGGGGAGATTTGGCTCCGCCAGGTCCGATTGCTGCGCGGGATTACGCCGGCGGGAGACGCGAGCCGACAGCCAGGCCTCGACCTCCGTTCCAAAGCCGCTTGGTGCTTTGCGTCCGACAGTTCGGCTCAAGTCGGCAAGAGTGATGCGCGCGAGTTCTTCGCGCATCGCGCGCTCCGCCCGGAGCATTACGGCATGGATGCCGCATACTCCTTCAGTCGCCCAAGTGGGAGGCGCTTCATTGTCGCGGAACAGCGCACAACGTCCGCGGATCTCACGGCATTCAAACAGGGGCTTTCGGCCTTCGATCGCGTCCACCACGTCCAGCACCCGAATCTGGTTGGCCGGTCGCGCCAGTCGATAACCGCCGTGCAGTCCGTCGAAAGCGACGACGATCCCAGCCTTCTCGAGCTTGGGGAACACCTTAGCTACAAACGAGGGGGATACTCCCTGCAGCTCCGCGAGGTCGCGGCTGCTCGCCGCCGCCGCTGATTCGAGGTCAGTCCCTGCCGCCAGCCAAAGGAGGCAGTGTAACCCATACTCGACTCCCGTGCCGATGAAAGCCATAACACGGACTCTACCGGTCCGCGTTCGAGACCGCAAGGGTGGCGCGCGGCCCGGCTGGTAGGTGAGCAGGTTGTCGATGGCATTCGCAGATCATTGGGAGCGACCTCCCGGGCAGGGGAGTGGGCGGGTGGGACAGAAGCACCGGCGAAGTCGGGAGATCAATCGTGAGCCGAATACGGGGCCCGCTGATTTGCCTCAAATCCGGCTAAGTTCGGCTGTTCGTTCTGGCTTACCAACGCGTCTGAACGCCGTAAGCAAATCGGTTTGTGCGCGGCGTGCCGAGGCGGCCTTCGAGCGGATGCACTGGCTAAGTTGTTCCGATTGACTCGACGCAAATGCCGTTCTCCTTGCCCGACGTTGCCGTACCGAGCAATCACGACATTGATCTGACAGCAATGAAGCAGGCAGTCCTGGTTTTCGATCAGGGCAGTTTCCGCAAAGCCGCCGCTTTGCTCCAAGTGCGTCCCTCTGTTGTAAGTCGTCGTGTTCGGGCATTAGAAGATGTGCTGGGCGTCAGCTTGTTTCAGCGACAAAGCCATGGCGCTCAAGCGACGCCTGCAGGGCGCCGTATTCTAACTCGGGCCCGAAAAATACTTGACGAACTCGATCTTCTCTTGCGTACAGCCAGGCTCAGCGGCGAAGGCACCGAGGGAAGCCTGTGCGTCGGTGTTCTATGTTCAATTGCCGGCGGAATACTTCGGGAATTGTTTTTCTCATTCTGCGCGACCCATCGGCAGATTGATCTGATGGTCATCGAGAGTTCGCCACAAGACCATATCGCGGCTGTGACAGCATTGCGCATGGACGCGACGTTCGTGGTTGGCAAGCCATTTGCACCCGGCTGCGAAGTTGAGCCGTTCTGGACGGAACAGATCATGGTGGCGCTCCCGATGGGCCATCGGCTTGCTGCAGGGGAGGATGGTGTTGGTTGGGATGACCTTATGAGCGAGCGCTTTATCGTCAGTGAAATGGAGCCTGGCCCGGAAATTGAGGATTTCATTATCAAGCATCTCGCGACGCTTGACCGTCACCCAACCGTCGAGCCTCGACCCGTCGGTCGAGACACCCTACTTGCCCTCGTCGGGCTCGGGTTGGGGATCAGCCTTGTCACCGAGGCAGTGGCAACCGTTGCTTACCCGAATGTCGTGTTCAAAGCGTTGCGGGGGGAGGAACTGCCGTTTTCGGTCATCTGGTCGACGAAGAACGACAATCCGACACTCCGCCGTTTCCTCAGTCGCTCCCGGGTCGAGATGAAGCGGATTGCGGCAGAGCGGATTTAGAACGCCGCTGCTTCAGGAACACTCGATCCGTCGCCATGAAGCGCGCAAGCATTGGACCGACAAGCTGCGCGGGCTCAATCTGTTGCCCGATCTCGCGAGAAAGCACCTCGGCATAGGCGACGAGATCCCGATGCACGGCAGCTGGAAGTTCCGCAGTCAGCCGGACAGGCTTTTCATCATTGATTGCGCCAAGCTTGAGCTTCGACAAAGGTCGCCCTCACGAGCCGTAAAGTGACAGAATGAGATCGCGATTAACAAATACCCGCACCGGGTAACCTGGCCGGATCGTTAGTGTCGGCTGAATGTTCAGTTGTCGGCCGACGATTTGGCTGCCGGTCTGGCTGAACGAGTTTGAAGCGCCCTCGCGAATAGCCTCCACCAGGCCGTTTCCGGTATTGCTCGTGCCAGCCTCGGCGCCGACGCTGAGCAGCGTCGAGAGCAGCGCCGCCTTGAACAGTTCGCCCCAGTGGTAATCGACGCTGTCCTCGACGCCTGAGAACCCCTGCGAGTCTGTCCCGGGCTGCCGTTCCAGCACGATGGCTTGCCCGTTTGGCATCAGCAGCCGCGTCCAGACGAGAAGGACGCGCGACTGCCCGAAGGTGACCTGACTGTCGTAGACGCCGATCAGCTTCGCGCCTTGCGGGATTAGCAGATACCGACCGGACGGCGTGTCGTAGACGTTCTCCGTCACCTGCGCGGTGATCTGCCCCGGTAGGTCGGAGCGAATGCCGGTCAGCAGCGCGCCCGAGATGAGCGTTCCAGCCTGGATGACATAGGGCGAGGCAGGCGGCTTAAGCTGGTCCGGACTGACCGTCTGCTTGTCGCTCGCGGCATTGACGAAGGCCAGCTTATGGTCCTGGCCGTTCTGCCGGACGTCTGCCGCTCCCGCCAGCGGCGACCCTGCATTGGGCAGAACGCCGGACGGCAGCGCGCTCGATGCGGCGTCGATGACGCTCGGCAGCAGTCCACCTCCCGGCTGCGGCACGGCCGTTGTGGCAAACAGCTTCGACAATCGGGCCGACTCCCGTTCCTGGGCCAGCCGCTGCGCCTCTTCGTCGACGCCGGGCGCGGCCGGGGTCGACGGCACGGTCACCGCCTGCCCGCTGTTCTGTGCGGCCACGATCGGCCGACCGAGATCGCCAGGCAGCGGCGGCCCGAGCGACGGCACGTTGCGCGGCAGGCCGGTATAGTCGCGCGGCAGCGCCGCGAGCCCGTCGGCGGTTGCCTTGTGGTCGGTCGAATAGAGCTCCTCGCCCGGCCCGGACCGGCGGCTCGGTTGCAGCGCCCAAATCGTCGCACCGAGGACGACGAGAGACGCCGCGCCGCCGAGGCCGATCAGCACCTTGCGCGACAGCCGGGTGACGCGCGGCCCTTCCGGCCTGAGCCGGAACTGCTGCGCGGCCGTCGGCTCGTCGGTCGGCGGTTCGGGAGCGTCGCTCATCAGCTCGGCCGCGAGTCGGTGCGGACGATCCGCACCACCTGTTGGTGGTCACCGCCGAGCCGCAACTCGGCCGCGCCGAACAGCCGGTCGACCACGTAGTAGTTCTGCCGGACGCGGTAGTTGACCAGCTCGCCCTTGCCGTCCGGCCCGACCACGAACAGCGGCGGCAACTCGCCCTGCCCGATGCCGCGCGGCATCTCGATGAAAACCTTCTGCTCGTCGTCGAAGGCGGATAATGGACGCCACGCAGGCCGGTCGCCCTCGATGCGGTAACGGAAGCGCAGCCGGGTGATGTCGATGCCGGCATCGATCGGCGCTGCGCCGTCGGCCGCCGCATTTTGCCCGCGTAGGGCGATCAGCTGGTCCTCGGGATACTGCCAGGACACTGACGCCATGTAGGTCTTCTCCGAGGAGCGCATCTCGAGGTGGTAGGTGCGCCGGTCGGTGTTGATGATCAGGTTGGTCGAGAGATCGGGCCGCGTCGGCTTGACCAGAGTGTGCACGCGCTTGCCGGCGCCCGCACCGCTCGTCGTGTCGCCGATAATCCAGCGCACTGTGTCGCCGGCTGCCACAGGCCCGCTGCCGGTAAGCTGCTCGCCCTCCTGCAACGCGATGTCGGTCACCTGCCCCGTGGCGGCGTAGACCTGGAACAGCGCGCCATCGGTGAAGGGGTAGACCTGGATCGCATTCAGGTAGCCGGCACGCGACGGCTGCACGCGCGCCGAGGCATTGGCCTGATCGACGCGGACGAGCGGGTCGGCGGCCTCCGCCGAAGCGTGCCGTTTATGATCCGGCAGCGGCTTGAGCTGCCCCGGAAGCGGCAGAGGCCGCGTGAGCGTCACGACCTGCACGGGCTTCGGCGGATCGGGAAGCTGAGTTGCCTGAGTGGCAGCGGGGTCGTCGTAGGCGATGATAGGCGGCCGGTAGCCGCTGCACGCCGTAAGCGCACAACCTGATATCAGCAGAACCGGCAATGCGCCGATGCGGGTTCGTGTCGGCATCAGCCGAGCTCCTTCGACCAGTTGATGGCGTTCACGTAAATGCCGAGCGGGTTGCGCCGCAGCTTCTCGACGTCGGTCGCGGGCTGCAGCACCGTGGTCAGGATCGCGGTCCAGCGCTCGGTCGAAGCAAGGCTACCGTTCTCGTAGCGGCGCTCGATCCAGGCTACGCGAAAGCTGTCGGGCGAGGCGCGAATCACGCTGGAGATTTCCACTGCGACCTGTTCCTTGCCGACCTTGGCGAAGGGGTCGGAGGACTGGGCGTAGCCGTTGAGCGCGAGCGCGCCCTTGTCGGTCGTAAAGTCGTAGGCGCGCAGCCAGTTCTGCCGGACGATGACCGGATCGTCTGGGACGCTGCGCACCTCCTCGACGAAGCGGGCGAGATGCCACGCGACCTGCGCGTCGGTCGGCTGGTAGTCTGCAATCGCCGGAGCGATGGCCTGTGCCTGGCCGAGCCGGTCGATTTGCACGACCCACGGAACGACGGTGCCCCGCGCCGACACCCAGACGAGGCCGAGCGCCAAGCCGCCGACGACGGCCAGCTCGCCGAGGGCGATCAGACGCCAGTTGCGGGCCTGCACGCGGGCGTCGCCAATGCGCTCGTCCCAGACTGCGGCGGCGCGCTGGTAGGGCGTCTCTGGGGCGGGGCTGCGGCCGTAGCGCACGTCCGCACGACGGAACGGGTTCATTCACGAGGCTCCGAAAGGTCGACCGACGAGCCGGCACCGCCGCCGTCGCCGGACTTGATGGCGTGCGCGGCGGTGGAGACGCCGCGGTCGATGGTCTGGCCGCGCTGCAT
>CAXUNK010000070.1:0-13485 GCA_964252425.1 uncultured Acetobacteraceae bacterium | reverse complement strand
GTGCGGATCACGGCGCCCGACCTCGCGCGCCGCGCCGCGCTGGACCGCACGCGCCAGCAGCTGGTGTTCACCGCGGGCGGGTTCTTCCTGCTGTTCGGCGCAGTGGCGGCCAAGCTGACCAGCGCCACGATCATCTACCCGATGGCGCCCAGCAAGGCAGAGATGCGGCCGCTGGTGCCGGCCGACCCGGGCCCGTCCTCGCCCGACGCGGTACCGATGGCGGCCGGCGCCCCGCATCCGCGCGCGACCATACTGGACCGCAACGGGGAGATCCTGGCGATCTCGCTGCCCACAGCGGCACTCTTCGCCGATCCGAAGGAGATGATCGACACGGCGGAGGCCGCGCACAAACTCAAGCAGGTGCTGCCGCGCATCGACGAGAAGCAGACCGCCGACCGCCTCGCATCGGCCAAGCAATTCGTCTATCTCGAGCGGCGGATCACGCCGAACGAAGAGCTGGCGATCAACGCGCTCGGCATTCCGGGCATCTATTTCCAGCCAGGCGAGAAACGCCGCTACCCGCTGGGCCGCGTGGCCGCCCAGGTGCTGGGCGGCGTCGATGTGGACAGCCATGGTGTCGCCGGCGCCGAGCGTGCCTTCGATCATCGTCTGGCGACCGATACCGAGCCGCTGCGCCTGTCGATCGACGTGCGCGTGCAGGGCGTGATGCGCGACGAGCTGGAAAAATCCAAGGAAGAGTTCCAGGCGATCGGCGCGTGCGGCATCGTGATGGACGTGCGCACCGGCGAGGTGATCGCCATGGTGTCGCTGCCCGACTACGACGCCAACGAGTTCGGCGACACGCCTCCGGACGACCGCTTCAACCGCGCGCTGACCGGCATGTTCGAGCCGGGCAGCACGTTCAAGCTGCAGACCGCGGCGATGGCGATGGATTTCGGCACCGCGCATATCTGGGACCAGTTCGACGCGGCCCACAACATCCATATCGGCCGCTTCACCATCCAGGACTACAAGGGCAAGCACCGGTTCCTCTATCTTCCGGAAGTGCTTGCCTATTCCAGCAATCTTGGCGCGGCGCATGTGGCGCTCGGCGTGGGCGCGCAGCGTCAGCAGACTTGGCTCGCGGCGATGGGCATGTTCAAGAAAGTGGGGATCGAGCTGCCGGAAGCGGGCTGGCCGATCATCCCGCCGCGCTCGAACTGGAAGGAGGCCGCGACCATGACGGTGGGCTTCGGTCACGGCATCGCCGTCTCGCCCCTGCATGTGGTGCGCGGTACGGCGGCGCTGGCCAATGGCGGGATCGTGCTGCAGCCGACGATATTGGCGCATGAGCCGAGCGATCCGCTGCCGGAGGGGCGGCGCATCATGAACCCGTCCACGTCGAACACTATCCGCAAGATGATGCGGCTTGTGGTGACCGACGGTTATGGAAAGCCCGCCGACATCCCCGGCTATTTCGTCGGCGGCAAGACGGGCACGGCGGAGAAGGTGGGCGCCGGCGGACGCTACAAGAAGCACGCCAACGTCAGCGCGTTCATGAGCGTGTTCCCGATGAACGCGCCGCGCTACGCGGTCTATTTCATGCTGGATGAGCCGGTGGGCAACAAGGAGACCGGCGGCTACGCGACAGCCGGCGCGGTGAGCGCCCCCGGTGCGGGACGCGTGATCGCGCGCATCGCGCCGATGCTTGGCCTGTTCCCGCAAATCCAGGACATGGCGTCGATCCAGGCCGGCCTGTCGATCCCCATGCAGCCGGCGCGCGGCAGCGGCGAGCCGACCGGCACCGGATCTCCGCTGGAGCCGCCCACGCCGGCCGAACCGCCCGTGGGTGCGACGGTGTCTCTGCCGCCGGTGCCCATCCAGCGCAACATGCTGGCGCTGCGGCATGAGGCCTCGCTGCGCGTGCCGATCTCGGGGGGGGGGGCCCCGGCGCGCGCGCGCGCTGCGGGGCGGGCGGGCCGGCGGGGGGGGCCCCCACCACTGGTACGCGGCACTGGCGATCACCGGTGTGACCGCGGACAGCCGCGCGGTGCGGCCGGGCGTGCTGTTTGCCGCACTGCCCGGTGCGGCCGCCGACGGCCGGCAGTTCATCGCGCAGGCGGTGGCGCGCGGTGCCGCAGCCGTGCTGGCGCCGCTCGATACGGTGTGGCCCGACGGCGTGCCGAGCCGGCCGCTGCTGCGATGCCCGGAGCCAAGGCGCGTGCTGGCGCGCATGGCGGCCGCACTGGCCGGCCCTGCGCCGGATAACATCGTGGCGGTGACAGGCACGAACGGAAAGACGAGTACCGTCGATTTCGTGCGCCAGTTGTGGGAGCGTGCCGGGCGCAAGGCGGCGAGCATCGGGACGCTTGGCCTAATCGCACCGAACGAGGCGGGCGGCACCGGGTTGACGACGCCCGACCCGGTGGCGCTTGCCGGCGTGCTCGCCAGGCTTGCCCAGGATGGCGTGCAGCATCTGGCGATGGAGGCCTCGTCGCACGGGCTGGACCAATGCCGGCTGGACGGTGTGCGGTTATGCGCGGCTGGCTTCAGCAATCTGACGCGCGACCACCTCGATTACCACGGCAGCATGGATGCCTATCGCGCGGCGAAACTGCGCTTGTTTGCGGAGCTGTTGCCTGCGCGTTCGGTGGCGGTGTTGAACGCCGACATGGACGGCGAAACGCTCGCGCGTTTGCGCGAGATCGCCCGCCAAAGGCGGCTCGACCTGCGCCTTGTCGGTGAGGCCGGGGACACGCTGCGGCTGGTAGACGCGCGGCCGCTGCCGTGTGGCCAGGAACTGACGATCGAAGCGCGCGGCGTGCGCCATCAGATGCAGTTGCCGCTGCCGGGACGTTTCCAGGCCGACAACGCGCTGATGGCGGCCGCACTTGCCGAGGCGACCGGTGCTGCGCGCGCGCTGCACGACCTGCCGAGCTTGCGCGGCGTGCGCGGGCGGCTGGAACTAGCGGCCACCCTGCCCAATCAGGCGGCGGCCTATGTCGATTATGCGCACACGCCCGATGCGCTGCGCCGTGTCCTGACATCGCTGCGGCCGCACGCGCAAGGACACCGGCTGGTGTGCGTGTTCGGTGCGGGCGGAGATCGCGACCCCGGCAAACGCCCGTTCATGGGCCAGGAGGTTTGCAAACTGGCCGATCTGTCCATCGTGACCGACGACAATCCCCGGCGCGAGGACCCGGCCGCGATCCGCGCCGACATTCTGCGCGCCTGCCCCGACGCGATCGAGATCGGCGATCGTGAGCAGGCGATCGCCGCCGGTCTGGCCGCCTTGCGGCCCGGCGACGTGCTTGTGGTGGCCGGCAAAGGACACGAGCAGGGCCAGATCGTGGGGGCGACCACGGCGCCGTTCGACGACGTGGCGATGATCCGCCGGCTGGCCGCGGCTGCATGACGGCGCTGTTCACGGCGGACGATCTTTCGCAGGCTTTGGGCGGGACGATGACGCGCCCGTGTCATGCGACCGGCGTCTCGATCGACACGCGCACGCTGCAGCCCGGCGATCTGTTCGTCGCGCTGAAAACCGAGCGTGGCGACGGCCACGATCATGTCGCGGCAGCCCTGGCCAAAGGTGCTGCCTGCGCCATGGTGCATCACCAGCACAATTTGCCGGACGATGCGCCATTGGCCGTGGTGGGCGACACGCTGGCGGGGCTGACCGCGCTCGGAGCCTATGCGCGCGCGCGTTTTACCGGTTCGGTGATCGCGGTGACGGGCAGCGTCGGCAAGACCACGACGAAGGAGATGCTTCGCACCATCCTGTCGGCAAGCGGACCGACGCACGCCTCGGTTGCGAGCTACAACAACCATTGGGGCGTGCCGCTCAGCCTGGCGAGGATGCGTCCGGATGACGATTTTGGCGTGATCGAGATCGGCATGAACCATCCTGGCGAGATCGCGCCGCTTGCGGTGCTCGCCGGCCCCGACGTGGCTCTGATCACGGCGGTGGAATCCGCGCATATCGGCCATATGGGCAGCCTTGACGCGATCGCGGATGAAAAGGCGAGCGTAGCACAAGGTGTTTTGCAGGGCGGCGCGGTGGTGCTGCCGGACGACTCGCCGGTGATCGACAGGTTGCGCGCCGCGGTCGGGGATCGGCGCGTGCTCGGGTTCGGCTCCGCGCAGGTGTCGAGCGTGGAGGCAGATCCGGACGGCAGCACCGTTGCCGCCGACATCGGCGGCATGGCGCTGCGGTTTCGCCTGCCGGCGCCGGGTCGCCACATGGTGATGAACGCGCTGGCCGCGTTGACAGCCGCGCAGGCGTCGGGTGCGGATGTGGTGCGCGGGGCGGAAGCGCTGGCGACGTTCGTGGCCGTGCATGGGCGTGGTCAGAAACGCGGCCTGTTGGGCGGCGATGCCGTGCTGATCGACGAAAGCTACAACGCGTCGGCCGCCTCGGTGCGTGCGGCGCTTTCGGTGTTGCGCATGACGCCCGGCCGCCGCCGCGTCGCCGTGCTGGGCGACATGCTGGAGTTGGGCGAGCATAGCCGTGCGGAACATGAGGGCTTGGCCGACGACGTTCGTGAGTCCGCCGATGTGGTGTATGCATGCGGTCCATGGACCCGCTTCCTGTACGACGCGCTGCCCGCATCGCATCGTGGCGCGCATGTGGCCGATAGCGGGGCGCTTGCCCCGATCGTAGCGGCGGCGTTGCGTGACGGCGATGCGGTGCTGGTCAAGGGCAGTCTGGGTAGCCGCATGAGCAAGGTTGTGGACGCTTTGGCCGACACGCGCGGGAGCGTCTGATGCTGTACATGCTGCACGTGGCCGCCGAACGTGTTTCGGTTTTCAACCTGTTTCGATATCAGACGTTCCGATCCGGGGCCGCGTGCATGACCTCGCTCGTGATCTGCCTGTGGCTGGGTCCGCGCGTGATACGCTGGTTGAAATCGGTCCAGGGCAGCGGCCAGCCGATCCGCAGCGACGGCCCGGAACGCCATCTGATCGAGAAGAAAGGCACGCCGACGATGGGCGGCGTGCTGATCCTCGCCTCGCTCGCGACCTCCACGCTGCTCTGGGCCGATCTGCGGTCCGGCTATGTGTGGGCGGCACTGTTCTGCACGCTGGGATACGGTGCGGTCGGGTTCGTCGACGACTACCTGAAGCTGTCGCGCCGCAACACACGCGGCGTCTCGGCACGTGGAAAGTTGCTCGTGCAATTGGCGGTGGGCCTGGTGACCGCGGGATGGATCGCGCATCTGACCGGCGGCACTCTGGGCACGTCGCTTGCCGTGCCGTTCTTCAAGGGCGTGCTGGTGCAACTCGGATTGCTGTTCCCGCTGTTCGGCATGGTCGTGTTGCTGGGCAGCAGCAATGCCGTGAACCTGACCGACGGACTCGATGGGTTGGCGACCGTTCCCACCATCATCGTGGCCTGCGTGTTCGCGCTTATCGCCTACCTTGTCGGCAACAGGGTGTTTGCCGATTACCTGCAACTCAACCACATTCCCGGGGTGGGCGAGCTTGCCGTGTTCTGCGCCGCCATCATCGGCGCCGGCATGGGGTTTTTGTGGTTCAACGCACCGCCGGCCGCGGTTTTCATGGGCGATACCGGAAGCCTCGCACTCGGCGGTGCGCTCGCCTCCGTGGCCGTGGCCACCAAGCATGAGATCGTGTTGATGATCGCCGGTGGACTTTTCGTGGTCGAGACCGTCAGCGTCATCGTGCAGGTGTTCTGGTACAAGCGCACCGGGCGACGCGTGTTCCTGATGGCGCCGCTGCACCATCATTTCGAGAAGAAAGGCTGGGCGGAGCCGACCATCGTCATACGTTTCTGGATCGTGTCGATGATCTTGGCGCTGGTCAGCCTGGCAACGTTGAAGATTCGATGAGCGGCTTTCCGAGCGACGTGTTTCGCAACCGGCGTTTCGCCGTAGTCGGATTGGGTCGCGCCGGCCTGGCGGCCGCGCGTGCCTTGTCCGCCATGGGTGCCACTGTCGTGGGCTGGGACGATGCACCGTTCGCACGCGATGCGGCGGCGCGCGAGGGCGTGATCACCACTGACCCTACCGCGGATATCGCCGATTTCGACGCGCTTGTCCTCTCGCCCGGCATCCCGCATAGGCTGCCGGTGCCACACCGGATCGCGGCCGCCGCGCGGCAGGCGGGGCGGCCGATCGTGACCGATGCAGAGTTGTTTTTCCAGGCGGTGCGTGCCAGCGGCTCGCGTGCCCGATTCGTCGGCATCACAGGCACCAACGGAAAATCCACGACGACGGCGCTGTTGGCCCATATTCTTGCTCAGGCGGGCATACCGAACGCGGCCGGCGCCAACCTCGGCCCCGCGGCGCTCAGCCTGGAGCGGCTGCCCGATGACGGCGTCTATGTTTTGGAGATGTCCTCCTATATGTTGGAGCGAATCGAGACGTTGCGGTTCGATGCGGCGGCGATGCTCAATCTCAGCCCCGACCATCTGGACCGGCACGGCGACATGCAGGGTTACCTGGATGCCAAGCGCCGCGTGTTCGCGCGCCAGATGCCGGGGGATGTCGCCGTGATCGGCGTTGATGACGCCTACGGTGTGCAAACGGCCGCGACCATGCCGAACGCCATACGCGTCTCAGGCCACGCGCCGGCGGATGTGTGGTGCGACGGCCGGTCGCTGCGCGACAAAGCGGGCGTGATCGCTGATCTTGCTTCGGCGCATGCGCTGCCCGGCGTGCACAACGCGCAGAACGCGGCAGCTGCGTCGGCACTTGCGACGGCACTCGGCGTGGCGCGCGAGCATGTGGCAAAAGGATTGCTTGGCTTCCCCGGCCTTGCGCATCGCCAGGAGCTGGTGGCGACCATCGGCGATGTGCGCTTCATCAATGACAGCAAGGCCACCAACGCGGACGCGACGTCGCGCGCGCTGGACTGCTACGATCGCGTTGTTTGGATCGCCGGCGGCATAGCAAAGGAGGGCGGGATTGCGCCGCTTGCACCCTACTTCCCGCGTGTGGCGCGCGCGATCCTGATCGGTCGTGATGCGCCTGCGTTTGCGGCCACGCTCGCCGCGCATGACGTGCCGCATGAGACAGTCGAAACGCTGGACCGCGCGGTGCCGGCTGCGTTGCGCGCGGCCCGGTCGCTGGATGCCGGGACGGTGCTGCTCTCACCGGCCTGCGCCAGTTTCGACCAGTTTTCCGGCTTCGAGGAGCGCGGCACGCGGTTCGCGGCACTCGTGCGCGCCCTGCTCGTGGCGGCGTAGATGGCGACGCTCTCGCGCGCCGACCAATCGATGCTGGGCCGCTGGTGGTGGACGGTCGATCGCTGGACATTGTTCTCCATCGTCACGCTCATCGGCTTCGGCTACGTGCTCGTGCTGGCGGCCAGCCCCGCGGTCGCCGAACGCATCCATCAGTCGCGGGACGTGTTCATCTTCAAGCAGGTCGTGTTCCTGGCTTTGGCAGGGGCGGTCATCGTCGGCGTCTCGCTGCTCTCGCCGCGCACCGTGCGCCGCGTGGCGCTGGCCGGATGCATCGCGGCCATGCTGCTGACCGCGCTGACATTGGTGCACGGGGTCGAGATCAAGGGGGCGAGGCGATGGATCGCGTTCCCGTTCATGTCGATCCAGCCAAGCGAGTTTCTCAAGCCGTGTTTCGCCGTGGTCACCGCCTGGCTGCTGACCGAGTCGCGCCGCACGCCTGGTTTCCCGGGCGCACTGCTCTCGTTCATCGTGTTCGGCGGCATCCTGATGCTGCTGAAGTCGCAGCCGGATATCGGCATGCTGTCGGTGATCACCGCCGTGTTCTTCGCCCAGTTGTTCGTGGCCGGCATGAACATGGCGTTTGTCGGGCTTGGGGCCATCGCCATGCTGGCCGCCGCGGCTGGCGCGTTCGTGTTCTTCCCGCACGTGCGCAGCCGCGTCATGCGCTTCGTGCATCCGGAAACCGGTGACCACTATCAGGTCGATACCGCCCTGCAGGCGTTCGGCAATGGCGGGCTGCTCGGTCGCGGTCCTGGCGAGGGACGGGTGAAGGATCTGCTGCCCGACGCGCATGCCGATTTCGTCTTCGCAGTGGCCGGCGAGGAGTTCGGTTTGCTGATCTGCCTGACCATGCTTGGCGTGTTCGCCTTCATCGTGCTGCGCGGCTTGCTGCGGCTGGTGCAGGAGAACGACGAGTTCGTCATCCTCGCGGCCTCCGGCCTGGTGACCGGGTTCGGTCTGCAGGCCTTCGTCAACATGGCGTCCGCATTGCACCTGATCCCCACGAAGGGCATGACGCTGCCCTTCATCTCCTACGGTGGCAGTTCCGCCCTGTCGGTGGCGCTTGGCATGGGCATGCTGCTCGCACTCACGCGAAGGCGCACGCATGGAGACCCGTCGTGAGAGGCCCGGCGGTGCGCCCCATCGTGATCGCCGCAGGCGGTACCGGCGGACATTTCTTCCCGGCCGAAGCCTTGGCACAAACGCTGCTCGCGCGCGGGCACAGGGTGGTGCTGATCACGGACGCGCGCACCGGCGCTCGTCTCGGCACGGTGTTTTCGGGCATCGAGCACCATGTGGTGCGCGGCTCCGGCATCGCTGGACGCGGCGTGGTGCGCGGCGCCCGCGCGGCCGCGTCGCTTGCCGCGGGAATCGTGCAGGCGAGGCGCATCCTGTCGAACCTCGATGCGAGCGTCGTCGTCGGTTTCGGCGGCTATCCTTGCGTGCCGCCGGTGCTGGCCGCTCGTCTGCTGCGCCGGCGCCCCGCCGTGGTGCTGCACGAACAAAATGCGGTGCTGGGCCGCGCCAATCGTTTCTGTGCGCGTTTCGTGGATTTGCTGGCACTCGGCTTTGCGGACACGCGCGCGGTGCCGCCTGCGATCCGGACCTTGGTCGTCGGCAACCCTGTACGTCCGGCGATCGCGGCGCTGGCCGGGCACGACGCACCTGCTTCGGCGGGCACGTCGCTGCTGGTGTCGGGCGGCTCGCTGGGCGCACGCGTGTTCAGCGATGTGGTGCCGCAGGCAGTGGCGTCGCTGCCTCAGATGTTGCGCGCTCGGTTGCGCATCGTGCAGCAATCCCGGGTGGAGGATCTTGCGCGCGTCCGCCACGCCTACGCCGCGGTCGGCGTGCAGGCGGAGCTCGCGCCGTTCTTCACCGACATGGCGGACCGCCTGTCGCTCGCAACCCTTGTCATCGCGCGCGCCGGCGCGTCCACCTGCGCGGAATTGTCGGTTGTTGGCCGGGCCGCAATCCTGGTGCCGTTGCCCAGCGCCATCGACGATCACCAGGCGGCGAACGCGCGTGCTCTGGACGGCGCCTGCGTCGTATCGCAAGCCGAGTTCACGCCGGCCCGGCTTGCGGAGCTGTTGACCGGCATGCTCGCCGAGCCCGACACACTGCGTGCCATGGCGGCGCGTATCGCAGCCTGCGGCCGAGCCGGGGCGGCGGCCGCACTTGCCGACGCGGTTGAGAGTCTGGCCGTGCAGAAGGAGCGGGCAAGATGAGGGCGTTGCCACTCAGCATCGGCAAGATCCATTTCGTCGGCATCGGCGGCATCGGCATGTCCGGCATTGCCGAAGTGCTGCACACGCTCGGCTACGCCGTGCAGGGCAGCGACATCGCGGACAACGCCAATGTCCGCCGCCTGCGCGCGCAGGGCATCCACGTCACCATCGGCCACGACGCGGCCAATCTCGGCGACGCGCAAGTGGTGGTGACATCGACGGCGGTGCGCGCGGACAATCCCGAAGTGGTCAGCGCGCGTCAGCATCTGATCCCGGTGGTGCGCCGTGCGGAGATGCTGGCCGAGCTGATGCGGCTGCGCTGGGCGATCGCGGTTGGCGGCACACATGGCAAGACCACAACCACAAGCCTGGTCGCCGCTGTGCTGGAGGCCGCGCGCCTCGATCCCACCGTCATCAACGGCGGCATCATCGAGGCCTACGGCAGTAACACGCGCATGGGTGCCGGCGATTGGATGGTGGTCGAAGCCGATGAATCCGACGGAAGTTTTCTGCGACTGCCGGCAACCATCGCCGTCGTCACCAACATGGACCCGGAGCATCTGGACCATTGGGGTTCGGCCGAGGCGATGACCGCCGGCTACGATCAGTTCGTGGGCAACATCCCGTTCTACGGTTTCGCCGTGCTCTGCATCGACCATCCTGCGGTGCAGGCGATGATTCCCCGTCTGGACCGACGCATCGTCACCTACGGATTTTCGCCACAGGCCGACATACGCGCGGAGAACCTGCGCGCGGACCGGCTGGGCGCCACGTTCGACGTGGCGGTCACCGACCGGTTCCGCGGACGCGGCCGGCGCATGGGGCCGTTCCGCCTCGGCATGCTGGGCCAGCACAACGTGCAGAACGCACTGGCGGCGGTCGCTGTCGGGTTCGAGATGGAGATCGACGACCAGACGCTGCGCAGCGCGTTCGCGGGGTTTCGCGGCGTGAAACGGCGTTTCACCAAAACGGGCGACGTAGGCGGCATCACCATCATCGACGATTACGGCCACCACCCGGTGGAGATCGCGGCGGTGCTGAAAGCGGCGCGCCAGGCCGGTGCGCGCGATGTGGTGGCCGTGGTGCAGCCGCATCGCTTTTCGCGCCTGGCCTCGCTGTTCACGGAGTTCTGCACCTGCATGAACGACGCGGGCACGGTGATCGTGGCCGACATCTATGCGGCTGGCGAGAAAGCCATCGACGGCATCGACCGTGACGCTCTGGTCGATGGTCTGCGCGCCAGCGGTCATCGCAGCGTGGTGCCGCTTGCCGATCCGGACCATCTAGCGGAGATGGTGCACGCCATCGCCAAACCCGGCGACTTCGTCGTCTGCCTGGGAGCGGGCAACATCACCGCCTGGGCGCACGCGCTGCCTGCGCAACTGGCGGCATTGCAAGCGCCGCGCCGCCGTGCGGGCGGTGCGGCATGATGGCCGTGGCGCAAGAACGTTTCCAACTCCTCGGCACCTTGCCGCAGATCAGGGGCCGTCTGCAGGAATGGGCGCCGCTCGGCGCGCAGACGTGGTTTCGGGTGGGGGGCTGTGCCGAAGTGCTTGCCCGCCCGAGCGACGTCGAGGATCTCGCCAAGCTGCTGTGCCACACGCCGCCGGAGACCCCGGTCACCGTCATCGGCGCTGCGTCCAACCTCATCATTCGGGATGGCGGCATCGCGGGCCTGGTCATCCGCCTCGCACGCGGGTTTGGCGACGTCTCGGTCGACGCGGACGGTGTCACGACGGGTGCCGCCGCACTCGACGCGACCGTCGCCGAACATGCCGCCCAGGCCGGCCTCACCGGTCTGGAGTTCTTGTCCGGCATTCCCGGCGCTATCGGTGGTGCCGTGGCGATGAATGCCGGCGCGTATGGCGGCGATGTCGCCAACGCGCTCGATTGGGCAGAGATCGTGACGCGGCAAGGCGAGTTGGTGCGCCTGTCTGCAGGAGAGATCGGGTTCTCCTACCGTCACTCCGGCCTGCCGCCGAAATGCGTCGTCGTGCGCGCGCGGTTCCACGCACGGCCGGGCGCGCACGCCGCCATTTCGGCGCGCATGGCCGAGATACGTGCCAGCCGTGAGGCCACGCAACCCGTGCGCGCCCGCACCGGCGGCTCCACGTTCCGCAACCCCGATGGTGCCAAGGCATGGGAGCTGATCGACGCGGCCGGCTGCCGCGGGCTGGTGCGTGGCGGTGCGCAGGTGTCCGACAAACACTGCAATTTCCTGCTCAACACCGGGGGCGCCACGTCCGCCGATCTGGAAGGTCTGGGCGAGGAGGTGCGCCGCCGCGTGTATGAGCTGAGCGGCGTTTCGCTGGTCTGGGAAATCAGGCGCATCGGCCTGCCGAGTGCGCGGCCGGAGCTTGTGGCATGACCCGCGTCGCGGTGCTGTATGGCGGTATTTCGGCCGAACGCGAGGTCAGCCGGTCGAGCGGGTTGCAGGTGATCGCCGCGCTACGCGAGGCGGGGTTTGACGCGGTTCCCGTCGAAGTCGGGCACGATCTGGCCGCGGTGATACGTGCGCTCGATCCGAAACCGGATGCCGTGTTCAACGCGTTGCACGGACGGTTCGGCGAAGATGGCGTGATCCAGGGCGTGCTCGACTGGCTCGGCATCCCCTACACACATTCCGGCGTGCGTGCCTCCGCCCTGGCGATGGACAAGGCGGCCAGCCGCGCGATGTTCGCCGCCGCCGGCCTGCCGGTCGCGTCCGGCCGCGTCATCGAGATCGCCGAGCTTCAGCACCAGGATCCGCTGCCGCGCCCCTACGTCATCAAGCCGTTGAACGAAGGGTCCTCCGTCGGCGTGCACATCGTGCGTCACGGCGACAACCACCGCCATCAGCTGGCCGCCGACTGGTCGTTCGGGCCTCAGGCTTTGGTGGAGGAGTTCGTGCCTGGGCGCGAGTTGACGGTGGGCGTGATGGGTGATCGCGCTCTGACCGTCACCGAGATTTCCGCAGCCCACGCCTTCTACGATTACGAGAGCAAATACGCCGAAGGCGGTTCGCGTCACGTGCTGCCGGCCTTGGTGCACGAGGCGACGCAGCGCGCGGCGCTGGACATGGCGCTGGCCGCGCATCGCGCGCTCGGATGCCGCGGCGCCACGCGCGCGGATTTTCGCTACGACGATACAAGCGGCGAACCGGGCCGGCTTGTGCTGCTGGAGGTCAACACGCAGCCGGGCCTGACGCCGACCTCTCTGCTGCCGGAACAGGCGGCGTATTGCGGCATCGCGTTCCCCGCGCTGTGCGCCTGGATGGTGGAGCACGCGACATGCCGCGTGTAAGGCGGGAGATCGTGCGGCCGAGTCGCTGGAAGCTGCTGGCGCGGCGCAACCGGCGCAACATACGCCTGGCCGTCTGGGCCGTGTCCGGCTTCGTGTTGGTGATGCTCGGCGTCACTGTCGCGCATTCGGCGCAGACCGGCGGCACGGTCGCCCGCCTGCAGCAGCGTTTTGCGCGCGCGATCGATCTGCGGGTGGAAGATATCAGGATCGACGGGCGGCAGAACACGCCGGAGCCGCTGCTGCGCACCGCGCTGGGCGTGAAAAGCGGCGACCCGATCCTGGGCTTCTCCGTCGAGGAGGCGCGCGCGCGGATCGAGCAACTCGCCTGGGTGCAGCACGTGGCGGTCGAACGACGGCTGCCCGGCACGATTTATGTCGATCTGACCGAGCGGCGCCCGTTCGCGATCTGGCAATACCAGGGCAAATTCCAGCTCATCGACCGCGACGGCGAGGTGGTGACGAACGAGGACATCACGAACTTCACCGACCTGCCCTTGGTCGTGGGCCAGGGCGCTCCCGCGCACGCCGCCGACCTGCTGGGCGCGCTGGGTGCGGTGCCGGACATTCGCGGCCGCGTGGCCGCCATCGTGCGCGTCGGCCAGCGGCGCTGGAACCTGCAGCTCAAGAACAACGTCACCATCATGCTTCCGGAAGGTCACGAATCGGCGGCGCTGTCCCGCCTTGCCGATCTGCAACAAAAACAGCAACTGCTCGACCGGCCGCTGGTGTTCGTGGACATGCGCCTGCCGGATCGGCTTGCGGTTCGCCCGCGACCGACGATTCCCGCTTCCCCCGACGCGAAAACGGATGGCAAGCCTGGATCCAAGG
>CAXUNK010000069.1:0-13906 GCA_964252425.1 uncultured Acetobacteraceae bacterium | reverse complement strand
TAGTTAATAGAGGTGCCCAGCTTTTTGCTTCTTTTTCTCGAAAAAGAAGGCCTTCAAGCCAATCGGCATAATCTGGCCGGTCAAAAAAACCTGATGATCGAGAACCGCGCCATCAGGGGCTCCAACGGGTGTTCATGCACGCCGGCCCGGCCTTCCGGAAATCCTGCGATCTCCGATCTCAGCCGGTCGACGTAGAAAAACTCCGCGGCTGGCGCGTGCGTGTCGAGCAGGTTGTAGAGGCCGAGCGAGGCTGTCCAGGATGGCGTGATCGCGTACTGCAGGTCGAGGTTGAGTTGGCCGAAACCCCGGCCGTTGACCTGCCCGCGCGGCGTGGGCGCGTTCGCGCAGGAGGTGGCCACGCCAGGGAAGTCGTGGACAGCCGCCGAATCGACGCAGGGGCCGGAGGAGAGTGGATAGTCCCCGAGATAGCGGAACTCCAGACCACCGCTCCACGGACCGAGATGCTGCAGATACAACGCCGCCGATCCGGTCGCGAACGGAGCATCGGTGATGAACTCGCCAAGATGCCCCGTGCCGTCGTCGAACGGCTTGGTGAAACGCGTGTGGTCGCCTGAATAGCTGGCGTAGAGCTCGAGCCAGCTTCGTATCTGATACGTCAGGTTCACCTCGTAGCCGTAACGCTCGCTGGGAGGGCCGGCTGCATCCATGCCGACGTCCGGATCGAGTATGGTCTCCGATCGTTGGTAGAGGTTGTAGAGCGCCACGGTTACCGTGATATCCTTTCGGATCTGGGCGCGCGCACCGATCTCCTCGCCGATCTGCTTGGCCAGCAGCGGTGTTCCAGGTAGTCCCAGGTTGATCGAAACATCCTGGTTGACGCCCCGCAGATCGGCGCTGTGGAACCCTTCGCCGGCGGAGACATAGAGTTCCAGATCGGACCTGGGCCGGTAGATCAGGCTGCCTTTTGGCTGCAGCAACGATTGGGATCGTGTGCCACCGTTGGTGTAGCCCTCCATCGCGTGCAACCGCGCCAGCTCGTCGAAATCCGATCCGTATTGCAGATCGTCGCGCAGGCCGAGCACGGTTCGCACCGTCGATGTCCAATGCGTGGTTGCCTGCAGATAGGCGGCGGCAGCGAACAGATCTACCCGATCGCGATCGAAGAACGACGCCGGATCGTTCGCCGCCTGCTGTGCGGAGAGCGGCACCTGACCTTCGCTGGGAAGCCGGCCGACATTGAGTATGTCGTAGCGCGCGAGTACGCCGGCGGAAAGCTCCGTATCGAAGCCGCCCAACCGCCACGGCCAGGTGTAGCTGGCCGCGCCGCCGACCACGTTGCGGTTTTCGAACTGGTCTTCCTGGTCGCCGTGCACGGGATCGACCAGAAAATGCGTGAAATCGTTGAAGATGTGCAGCTCGTTATGGATGTAGAACGCGCTGGCGGACACCTCTCCCGGCCCGAGATCGGTGCGATACTGGGCCGACAGGCTCGCGCGCAGCGCATGGCCGCCGTCGCTCGGGTCCAGCGTGCCGAAGCGGTCCGCGACCAGCCCATCATCGATGGCGCGTGTCGGTATGTCCGTCGTGTTGGTCCAGACCTGATGATAGACGGTCGCGGTGAGTGAGAAACGGGTGTCGCTGGCGCCCTGGCTGAAGCGCAGCGTCGCATTCTCCTTCCTCGCGTCGTCCGCCTTGTCGAACGGTCCGTCGTAATGCTGCACCTCGAAGGCGCCCAGCACTTCGCCCTGGCCGAGCGGATGCGAGCCGGCCGCGAACACCCGCTCGAAACCGAGCGTGCCGGCGCCCACGGAGACCTGGTCCGGCATCTCGTCGCGCAGGTTGATCCGTACCGAGCCCACGCCGCCGAAATCGCCCACAGCGGCGTAGTACGGCCCCTTGGTGTAGCTGATCCCGTCGGCCAGCTCCGGGATGAGGAAGTTGAGATCCGTATAGCCTTGCCCGTGCGCATGGGTCGGCTGGTTGACCGGCATCGCGTCGACATAGGTTTCGAGGTCGGTGCCGTGGTCCAGGTTATAGCCGCGCAGCAGGAACTGGTTGGCCTTCCCCTCGCCGCTGTGCAGCGTCACGATCAGGCCGGGCACGGTCTCGAGCAACTGCCCCGGGCGGTAGGCGGGCGTGAGCTGCAGTTCCTGGTCGTCCACGATGCCCTCGCTGGCGGTCGACGCCGTGCCCAACAGGCGCCGGCGCTGGGCGGTGACCAGGATCGTCTCGACCGGAGCCGAGCGGGCCTGCGGTGGCCTGACCGCGGCCTGCTTTTGCGACGCGGTGCGGGAGCCAGGGTGCGTCGGGCAGCCGACATGCGGCCGAGCGCAGACCGGCTGGGTTTGCGTGCCGGCGAGGGCCGGGGCGAGCGCCCATGACCACAGGCACGCGGATGCCGGAAGCCAGCGCAGCCCGCGCGCCGCGGCCAGCACATGCGGGGTTTCGTTCGCCATACCTCTCGCCCCGCATGCAGACCCGCACGCCCAGATTCGCACGTCCAGAATCGCACGACCGCTCCCTTACGATCGGCCGATGCCGTCGTATCGGATGCGCCCCGAATGACAAGAGCGGGGAAAGGTCACGCACCCGGCGCCCGGCGCGCGGATGTCGCCAGGCCCATCGACCGAAACCCGGATTGCTTGACGCCCGGAAGGGCGGGGCCGCAACCTGCTGCCTCCATCCGTCTCGCAAGGCCCGTGCTCCATGACATCCCGCTGCTGCCTCCTGCTCGCGACCGCCCTCACCTGCCTCGCCGCGCGCGGCTGGGCCGCACCTCTCCAAGTGGGATCGGGCAACGAGGCGGTGATCGAGCCGCCGGTCGGTCATCCGGACGAGACGCCGTGCGAGGTGCCGCTGGTGATCAAAGGCACATTCCAGGGCAGCGGCTTCACCTCGCCCTACACCTACACGCCGCCGGCCGGCTGCCCCGGACCCTGGGCGAAAGTCGTGCTGAAGATGCAGATGTCGCTGGATCAGGGGCGCCAATTCGATCGCAGCGGGTATCTGTTCATGGGCGGTGTGCCGCTTTGGTTCGGCACCACGGCCGAGCCGAGGGCGACGCTGGCCCCGCGCTGGAGCTTCGAGAAGGACGTCACCGACTACACCGCGCTGTTCATGTCGGCGCAGACGGGAATCCTGCAGATCCCCAACTACACGAGTCCAGTTTATACCAGCGTGATCACCGCCAGTGCCACGTTGGAGTTCTACCCGGCCACGGCGTCTGCGCCGGCTCCGCTGACGGCCGATGTGGTGCTGCCCTTGCCGGCCGGGACCGGCAATGTGGTCACGCTCAACACCGGCAGCGATACGCTGTCGCTGACCGCGAACCTGCCCACGAACATCCTGCACGCGACGCTCGATCTCTACTTGCAAGGGCAGAGTACCGACGAGTTCTGGTACCTCAACGTGCCCAGCGACGTCGCCGGAGAGCTCGACGCCAACGGCAACACCGCGTTTCGCGAAGGCCAGGTGAGCATCGACGGCATCCCGGCCGGGGTGGCGCCGATCTATCCGTGGATCTTCACCGGCGGCATCGACCCCTATCTCTGGCAGCCGATACCGGGCGTACAGACATTCGACTTCACCGCCTTTCACGCCGACCTTTCGCCGTTCGCCGCGGTGCTCAGCAACGGTGCGCAGCATGTCGTGGCCGTCTCCGTGTACAACGCGGAAAACTACTTCTCCGCCATCGGCGCGCTGCGCCTCTTTCTCGATCATGGAGCAACCCAGGTCACGGGCGGGATCACGCGCAACACGTTGGGCGCCGCAAATCCGGTCGTGGTGGAAAACCTGACCACCGCCAACGGCGCCACCACGGGCACCATACGCACCCGCAGCGCACATGACTTCACGATCAGCGGGACGGTGACCGGTTCGGCCGGAACGATGGTCAACACGCTGAAGCAGACGACGCGTTTCACCAACGACCAGACGTTCGACGTGTCCGCCACGACGGACGATCAATCGGCGGTTCAGGCAACCGACACCACGATCGCCTCGTCGAGCACATGGGCCGGCAGCGATTCGGTGCGCACCGAGACTCTGCACTACCCGTTGTCCGTGTCCTACCGGTTCCAGACCGGCAAGCGTGGCAACTCGATCCAGGTGACGAAGGTGGACCAGCAGTTCCTGGATAATGTCCTGACGGAACTGGACGGCACGCCCGTGGCGCAAGACGAGCTGACGGACGCGATCCGCACCCAGGACACGCTGTTCTTCAACAGCGGATTCCAGGTGACGGGCCACAAGAGTCAGTCCGAGACCGCCGCCTATGCGCGCACCGGCACCGGCGCGCCCTGCTTCAAGCGCACCCTCGTTTCCACGTTCAACGTGCTGACTTCGGTCGAGACAGGTTGTTAGGGCGAAATTTCAAGGAAGCAGTCCGCGCAGGTTCTGCCAGAACCGCTTTGGCAGAACTGTTGCGAGCCGTAGTGCAGCCGAACAGAGCAGAAGCTTTTTGCTTCTTTTTCTCGAAAAAGAAGGCCTTTTTCAGCCCCTAAGCCGACCGTTATCAGAGCTCCCCCGGACGATCCCGTTCGGGATAGTGAGCAAGTGTTCGGCATCCTCACTCCATCTGCCGCGCAAAGCGGCAAGGCAGGCGCCTGAACTTCGGGCCGCTCGTCCCATCCGGCCCTCGCGCCAAAGAACGCATCTTAGACACTCGGCATAAGGGGGATGCTGCCACACCCTGGCACGCATCGTGCTTGCACACACGCGCGTGCCTCCCTCGCGGCACATGTGCGCACTCCATCTCGCCGGGACATGTCCATGGTCACCCAGAAAGCCACTCGGATCGACCTGTTCAGCTTCGCCACCCCGCAGATGCGCGCCTTCCACCTGAGCTGGCTGGCGTTCTTCGTCTGCTTCTTTGCCTGGTTCGCGGTCGCGCCGCTGATGCCGGTGATACGTGGGCAGTTCCACCTCACCGCCGGCCAGGTGGCCAACATCAACATCGCCGCCGTCGGCATCACCGTGCTCGTGCGGATGGCGATCGGTCCGGTCTGCGACAAGGTCGGCCCGCGCATCACCTACACGGCGCTGCTGGTGCTGGGCGCGATCCCGGTGATCTGCATCGGCCTGGCCTGGTCCTACGCATCCTTCCTGGTGTTCCGCCTGGCGATCGGTGCCATCGGCGCCAGCTTCGTCATCACCCAGTTCCATACCTCCGTGATGTTCGCGCCCAACGTGGTGGGCACGGCCAACGCCACGGTGGGCGGCTGGGGCAACGCAGGCGGCGGGGTGACGCAGACGGTGATGCCGTGGGTGCTGGCCGCCGCCGCCAGCCTGGGCGCGGGGGCCGCGGGCTGGCGCTACGCCATGGTGGTGCCGGGCGTGATGATGCTGATCGTCGCTGTGCTGTACTGGCGCCTGACGCAGGACACTCCGCAAGGCAACATCCTGGCGCTGCGCCGGTCCGGCATCGCCGTGGAGACCGGCAAGACGGGCGGCCTGGCCGTGTTCCGGGAGGCGGCGGCCAATTATCGCAGCTGGATGCTGGCAGTGACCTATGGTGCCTGCTTCGGGGTGGAGATCTTCATCCACTCCGTCGCCGCCAGCTACTACGTGGACCGCTTCGGCCTGACGCTGGCCACCGCGGGGCTTGCCGCCGGGTCGTTCGGCCTGCTTGCGCTCTTCGCCCGCGCGCTCGGCGGCCTCGCCTCCGACCGGCTCGCGCGCAGCCAGGGGCTGGACGGGCGGTCGATGCTGCTGTTCGCGCTGATGATCGGCGAAGGGGTCGGGCTGCTGGCCTGCTCTGTCGCCGGGTCGGCTGGCCTGGCCGTGGCGGCGATGCTGTGTTTCGGGCTGTTCACCCACATGGCGTGCGGCGCCACCTACGCGCTGGTTCCCTTCGTCGATCGCAAGGCGCTGGGCGGCGTCACCGGCATCGTCGGCGCCGGCGGCAATATGGGTGCGGTGCTGGCTGGCTTCCTGGTCAAGGCCACCGGCAACGTGCCGGACGCGCTGTTCGTGCTGGGCTGGGCGGTGCTGGCCTGCGCCCTGTGCGCCGCCGCGGTGCGCTTCTC
This sequence comes from uncultured Acetobacteraceae bacterium, assembly GCA_964252425.1. Taxonomy (GTDB): domain Bacteria; phylum Pseudomonadota; class Alphaproteobacteria; order Acetobacterales; family Acetobacteraceae; genus BOG-908. The sequence continues at coordinate 7,919 of CAXUNK010000069.1, read as the reverse complement.
CGCCGAGAAGAAGCAGGCGGAGCAGGCTCTGTACGACGAGGCCGTGGCCCAGCGCCGCTTCCCGGTTCCGGCGGGTCTGGCTGCCTGAATTGCCCGACGGAACGGCGCATGGCGTCCCGTTCGCCGCGGATACGCACTGCCCGTACTGCGCCCTGCAGTGCGGCATGACGGTGACGCAGGAGACGGGTCGCTGGACGGTGGCGCCGCGCGACTTCCCGACCAACAAGGGCGGGTTGTGCAGGAAGGGCTGGACGGCGGGGGCGCTGCTGGACGCGCCCGGCCGACTGACCACCCCCTTGATGCGCGATGGCAAGGACGGCCGGCTGCGCCCGGCAAGCTGGGCCGAAGCGATGGGCCGCGTCGCGGCCGGTTTTCGCACGATCCAGGAGCGGTATGGGACGGACGCGATCGGTGTGTTCGGCGGCGGCGGTCTGACCAACGAGAAGGCCTACCTGCTGGGCAAGTTCGCCAGGGTGGCGCTGCGCACCGCCAACATCGACTATAACGGCCGCTACTGCATGGGCTCCGGGGCCAACGGCCACCTGCGCGCCTTCGGCGTGGACCGGGGACTGCCCTTTCCGCTGTCCGACATACCGGGTGCCGAGGCGATCCTGATCGCGGGCGGCAACCCGGCGGAGACCATGCCGCCGATCATGCAGTATTTCGAGGCGCAACGCCGCGCCGGGGGCACCCTGATCGTCAGCGATCCGCGTCGCACGGAAACGGCGAAGCTGGCGCAACTACACCTCCAACTCCTGCCCGGCACCGACGCCGCCCTGGCCAACGCTCTCCTGCACGTGGCGATCCGCGACAAGCTGATCGACGAGCATTTCATCGAGGCGCGCACCAACAACTTCGCCGCCGTGCGCCGGGTCGCGGCGTCGTTCTGGCCGGACCGGGCAGAGCGGATCACCGGCGTGCCCGCATTCCAGATCGATCGCGCCGCCCACATGCTGGGAGAGGCGGCGACAGCGATGGTGCTGTCCGCCCGGGGCACCGAGCAGCAGAGAAGCGGCACCGACAACGTCCAGGCCTTCATCAACCTGGTGCTGGCGCTGGGCAAGGCGGGCAAGCTGTCCTGCGGCTACGGCTGCCTGACCGGCCAGGGCAACGGCCAGGGCGGGCGGGAGCACGGGCTGAAGGCCGATCAGTTGCCGGGTTATCGCAAGCTCGCCGATCCCGCGGACCGGGCGGCGGTGGCCTCGGTCTGGGGCGTCGATCCCGCCACCCTGCCACGGCCGGGCAAGCCGGCGGGCGAGCTGTTCGACGCGATGGGATCGGGCATTCGCGGCCTGCTCGTCATGGCGTCCAACGTGGTGATCTCCGCCCCGGACACGGGGAGGCTGATCTCCGGCCTGGACAGGCTGGACCTGCTGGTAGTCGCCGACATGTTCGTGTCCGAGACGGCAAGCCGCGCGGACGTGGTGCTGCCCATCGCCCAATGGGCGGAGGAGGACGGCACGCTGACCAATTTGGAAGGCCGGGTGATCCTGCGCCGCCGGGTGAAGGATGCGCCGCCAGGCGTGCGCACGGACCTCGAGGTGTTGCACGACCTGGCGGCGCGCCTGGGCAGCCCCGCCCGCTTCGACACGGCACCCGAACAGGCGTTCGGGGAACTGCGCCGGGCCAGCGCCGGCGGCGCGGCCGACTATGCCGGCATCAGCTATGCCAGGGTGGACGCCGAGCAGGGCGTCTTCTGGCCCTGCCCGAGCGAGGACCACCCCGGCACTCCCCGGCTGTTCCTGGACCGCTTCGCGACGCCGGACGGCCGCGCCAACTTCATCCCCGTGCAGTTCCGCGGTGCGGCGGAGCAGCCGGATACGGACTACCCCTACGTGCTGACGACCGGGCGCCTGCTGTCCCACTACCAGACCGGGGCGCAGACCCGCCGGGTGCCGGAACTGGTGGCGGCCGAGCCGGAGCCGTTCGTGCAGATCCACCCGGACACGGCACGCGGCCTGGGCATTCGGGACGGCGGCACCGTGCGACTGTCCACCCGGCGCGGGCAGGCGGTGATGCGTGCGCGGCTCAGCCGCGACATACGCATGGATGTGCTGTTCGCCCCGTTCCATTGGGGCGGGCAGGCGACCGCGAACCTGCTGACCAATGCCGGCGCGGTGGACCCGATCTCGCACATTCCCGAGTTCAAGGCGTGCGCCGTGCGAGTCGAGCGGTTCGACGCACCCGTCGCTGCGGCATTCACCACCGAACAGGCAGTCGAAGTGCATGATTGAGTCCACGCCACGCTTTCTCCATGGCGCCTACGCCTTCAAGGGCACCGGCTACGCTGCGCCGACGCTGCTCGATCCTGCGCTGACCTACACCGTGCCCGGCGACAAGCGCGCACAGATGATCTTCTTCCGGGGCGGCAACAGCAGCGCCGAGCTGGCCTACGTGGTGCTGATGCAAGACGGCAAGCCCGCCCGCACCTTCCCGGTCGGCGCGAAGGCCGCCATCCACGTGCCGCTGGCCGTGGTGGAGGACCTGCAACCCGACACCAGGGTCGAGGTGTTCTTCGCGGCCGCTTGGGGCGTCGAAGGCACGCTGGTCATCGACTTCGGCATCATCGAGATCTGACGGACTCTGGGGGGAGCAGCGCGATGGGCAAGCAGCGTCTGGTGGTGGTGGGCAACGGCATGGCTGGCGCGCGCGCCGTCGAAGAGGTGCTGGCACTGGGCGGCGCCGACCGGTTCGAGATCACCATGTTCGGCGACGAGCCATACGGCAACTACAACCGCATCCTGCTCTCCAACATCCTGAGCGGCAGCCAGGACGCCGACGAGATCTTCATCAACCCGCTGGCCTGGTACGAGGAGAACGGGATCACCCTGCATGCCGGCTCCCCGGTGGTCGAGATCGACCGCAACTCCCGCATCGTCCTGGCCGCGGACGGCACCAGGGCGAGCTACGACAAGCTGCTGATCGCCACCGGCAGCCGCGCCTTCATCCCGCCGATGAAGGGCGCCACCGGGCCGGACGGCGCCCTGCGTCCCGGCGTGTTCGCCTTCCGCACCATCGACGACTGCAACAGCATCATGCAGACCGCGAGGCAGTCGAGGAGGGCGGCGGTGATCGGCGGCGGGCTGCTAGGGCTGGAAGCAGCGCGCGGCCTGCTGAACTTCGGCTGCGAGGTCCACGTGGTGCATCTGGGCAAGCATCTGATGGACATGCAGCTCGACGCTACCGGCGGCGCCATCCTGCTGGACACCCTGCAGAAGATGGGCGTCACGATCCATCTGGGCAAGCTGACGACGGAGGTGCTGGCCGACGGCGGCCGCGTGTCCGGCCTGGCCTTCAAGGACGGCACCACGCTCGGCTGCGACATGGTCGTCATCTCCGCAGGCATCAAGCCGAACGCGGAGATCGGCCAGCGCGCCGGGCTCACGGTGGAGCGGGCGATCGTGGTGGACAACCACATGCGTTCCGTGGACGACATGAACATCTACGTGGTGGGCGAGTGCGCGCAGCACCGCGGCAAGGTGTACGGCCTTGTGGCGCCGCTATGGGATCAGGCCAAGGTGTTCGCCGAGCACGTGACCCGCCACAACCTGGACGCCGCCTATCACGGCTCCAAGCTGGCCACCAAGCTGAAGGTGATGGGCGTCGAGCTGGCCTCCATGGGCGTGGTCGAGGCGCAGGAGGAGCGCGACGAGACCATCCAGTTCACCGAGGCCAGGCGCGGCATCTACAAGAAGCTGATCGTGCGCGATGGCCGCCTGGTGGGCGGCATCCTGATGGGCGACATCAGCAAGGCGGCGTTCCTGATGCAGAGCTTCGACCGCGACAGCCCGCTGCCGGAGGAGCGTCTGGGCCTGCTGTTCGACCTGGGCACCCCGTCCCAGAAGGTGACGATCGACGAAATGCCGGGCGACAGCCAGGTCTGCAACTGCAACGGCGTCACCAAGGGGGCCATCGGCGCCTGCGTGGCCGCCGGCAATCGCAGCGCCAAGGCGGTGATGACCGCCACCCGCGCCGGGATGGGCTGCGGCTCCTGCAAGGCGCTGGTGGGCGAGGTGGTGGACTGGTTCTGTGGCGGCGCCGCGGAGCAGGATCCGTCCGTGCACTACTACGTGCCCTGCATCCCGTTGCCGAAGCCGGAACTGGTCAAGGCGATACGGGAGCATGGATTGAAATCGGTGTCCGCCGTGTTCAGCGCGCTGGCCGCCGACGGCAAACCGGACGCGGCCAGCAAGCCTGCCCTGTCCTCCCTGCTGATCACGCTGTGGGACAGCGAGTACGAGGACGAACGCGACGCCCGGTTCATCAACGACCGCGTGCACGCCAACATCCAGAAGGACGCGACCTTCTCCGTCGTGCCGGAGATGCCCGGCGGCGTGACCACGCCCGCGGAGCTGATGCGCATCGCGGAAGTGGCATTGAAATACAACGTTCCGTTGGTGAAACTGACCGGCGGTCAGCGCATCGACCTGGTCGGCATCTCCAAGGACGACCTGCCGAAAGTCTGGGCCGACCTGGACATGCCGGCCGGCTGGGCCTGGGGCAAGAGCTACCGCACCTGCAAGAGCTGCATCGGCACCGATTACTGCCGCTTCGGCCTGGGCGACAGCATGGGGCTCGCGAGGAAGATCGAGGGCAGGTTCCGCGGCATCGACGCACCGGGCAAGCTGAAGCTCGCCACCGCCGGCTGTCCCCGCAACTGCTCCGAGGCGATGGTCAAGGATGTGGGCGCCGTGGCCATCGGCGGCGACAAATGGGAGATCTATGTGGGCGGCGCCGCCGGCTCCTCCGTCCGCAAGGGCGACGTGCTGTGCACGGTGGACAGCGAGGAGGAGGTGATCCGCATCACCGGACGCTTCATGCAATGGTATCGCGAGAACGCGAAATGGAAGGAGCGCACCCACAGCTTCGTCGAACGCATGGGGATCGAGCGCGCCCGCGCCGTGGTGGTGCAGGATAGCGACGGCATCGCCGCTGGCCTCGACGCAGCAATGGATGCGTCCTGCGCCGCGGTGAAGGACCCATGGAAGGAGCGGATGACGCCCAAGACGGAGAACCAGTTCGCCTCGCTGATCCCGGCGGAGGGCTGACTTTCGTGGACGTAACGATCGGCAGGCTGTCGCAGATCCCGCAGGGCGAAGGCCGCAATTTCGCGCTCGACAGCCCGGCCGGACCCATGCGGGTGGCCGTGTTCCACACAAGGAGCGGCCAGGTGTTCGCAACCCAGGCGGACTGCCCCCACATGGGCGGCCCGCTGGCGGACGGTCTGACGGATGACGGCGCCGTGGTCTGCCCGCTGCACGACCGCACCTACGACCTGCGCACCGGCGGCGGTATCGGCACGGGTTGCCGCGTCACGGTCTACCCGGTCCGGATCGCCGACAACGGCACGATCAGCCTGACGATCGCGACCCAGGGCCAAGCCGAAGGTTCGTAGCGGCTACTTCGGACGAGCGTCACTGCCGCAACGCTTATCGTCATCCCGCCCTGCTGCCCGCATCTCGATCCGGTCGGGCGGCTGTGGGGTTTGATGCACAAGCGACGCTGCGCTCAGCGATGTCCGCGCGTAAACGTCGGCAATCGGCACAGCGAAATCGATGCTTTCCAGCCGCAGCAAACCCTCCGTCACACGCTCCGGCTCGCGGGGCCAGCCGCCGTCGGCATCGCGGCGCAGGATCTCCGCACCGATCGCGACGGTATGAAGCACCAGGATTTCGCGCACGCTCGGGATGGTCGTGTAGGACCACACGTTTGCCCTAGTCTGTGCCTGGTTGCTGGGCGAGAGTATCTCCACGATCAGCACCGGGTCGGCCAGTGTCGTCGCAGCGTCGATAGGCGCGCAGGTGACCGCCAGGTCGGGGATGCGCAGGTTGATGCCGGCGTTGACGTGCGGAACCACGCCTGGCGTGGTCACCGCGGTGCACGGGCTGCCCAATGCGACCAGGTGATTGCCGATCAACCGGCCAAGCTCATTCTGTAGCGCGCCGTGCACGACGTTGGCCGGCGACATGGCCTGGGGCTCGCCGTCCACCAATTGCCAGGCGCGGCCGTCGCCCGGCTCCCACGCCAGGAACTCGGCAAGGGACATACGCATGGGGATTCTAGCGAGCGCCACCATGCCGCCACCCTAATCCCATCGAGCACCACGTGCCATCATGGTTTCTCGGCCTGGACACCGGGGGCATCCACCTGCCGCGGACGTGAAGCGGCCGGAGGATACGCAGGCGGGGCCGGGCGTGCTTTGTTCGGCGCTGCAGGGCAAGGCGGGACCGGTGGCGGCAAGACACATGACAGGCGTGGTGACCATCGTGCAGGAAAGCCGGTTCCAGTTGACCGACGATTCCGGCGTGGGCCACCTGTTCACCGTCGGCCATGCCTGCGGCACCGAACCGGGGCAGCTCGCCCAGTTGCAGCGCCACCAGCAGCGCGTGCGCGTCACCTACAAGCCCGCGCCCAACACCATCGGCAACATCGCCCAGTCGATCGAGATCTGACGCCGATGGACATGCACCCACGCGCGCTGGATCAGACAGCCTCGCAATTCGCCCGTCTGATCCCCAACGAATCCGAGCTGACCGCGCATGTGCTGATCGAGCCCGGCAAATCCTACGGCTTCTTCACCGACACCACCGTCTGCATCGGCTGCAAGGCCTGCGAGGTCGCCTGCAAGGAATGGAACAACCTGCCGGCCGACAATATCGGCCTGACGGGCCAAAGCTACGACAATACCGGCGCCCTGTCGGCCAATAGCTGGCGCCACGTGGCCTTCGTCGAGAAATCCGGCGAGCCAGCCTCCCCGTCGCGCACGGGCGGCTGCGCGGGCGGGCACAGCGTGCGCGACAACGACCAGGCCGCCTACCAATCCGGCTGGCTGATGCTGAGCGACGTGTGCAAGCACTGCCACAACGCGCCGTGCCTCGAAGCCTGCCCCACCGGCGCGATCTTCAAGACCGAATTCGACACGGTGGTCGTCCAGCACGACATCTGCAACGGCTGCGGCTACTGCATTCCCGCCTGTCCGTTCGGCGTGGTCGATCTCAGCACCACCGACGGCAAGGCGCATAAATGCACGCTTTGCTACGACCGGCTGAAAGGCGGGCTGGAGCCGGCCTGCGCCAAATCCTGCCCCACCGACTCGATCCAGTTCGGCGAGGTCTCCGACCTGCAGCATCGCGCGGCCCAACGTGTGGCTGAGCTGCACCGGGTCGGCGTGGACAGCGCCTATCTGTACGGAACTCCCGGCGCGCCTGGGGCCACTGGCGGGCTGGGCCATCTCAACGCGTTCTTCCTGCTGACCGATCGCCCGGAACGCTACAACTTCCCCGTCGCCCCCACCCGGGCGTCGCGCCGCATGGCGCCGGCGCTGGGCGCGGGGCTGGCGGCGATGGCCGGGCTGGCGCTGACCGCGCTGGCCCTGTTCGCGGCAGAAGCGCCGCGCCGGGGCGGCCGCCGATGAACCATCAGCCGCCGGCCGCGCACCAGCCGGACGAAAAGCCGCTGGCGGGACGCGATGCGCACGACACCATACGCGCGCGCGGACGCTGGGACGGGCCCACCTATTACGGCCGGTCGCAACTCAAGCCCGCCCCGTTCAACAACTGGGCCGTAGGCGGCTACATCGCGCTGGCCGGCCTGTCCGGCGCCGCGGCGCTGATCGGCAGCATCGCCGAGGCCACGCGTGGTCCGGCCGCCAGGCCGCTCGCACGCCGGTCGCGCTATCTCGCTCTGCTGGCGCCTACCATCGGCTCGGCGCTTCTGGTGTGGGACCTGCACACGCCGCAGCGCTTCTACAACATGCTCCGGGTCGCCAAGCGCACCTCGCCCATGTCGATCGGCACCTGGATACTGATGGGGTTTTCCGGTCCCGCCATGCTCGCGGGCGCCGCCCAGCTCGTGGCCGACCTGCGCCCGCGCTCGCGCTGGCCATGGCGCCTGGCGCGCGCCGCGCAACTGCCGTCGGC
>CAXUNK010000068.1:0-14017 GCA_964252425.1 uncultured Acetobacteraceae bacterium | reverse complement strand
TGCGTGCGCCGGGTTGCGGGCAGCCGCTCAGCGCTCCGACAGGACGAAGCGCACCGGCCGGTCGGGCTGGGTCGTCACGATGCCGCGCGGCACGACCTGGCCGGTGCCCGCCAGCGCGATGCGGAAGCGGGCGAGCAGGCGGGCCAACACCAGCACCGCTTCGGTCAGCGCAAATTGCGCGCCCACGCAGATGCGCGGCCCGGCGCCGAACGGCAGGTAGGCGTAGCGCTCCGGCGTGGGCGCCCCCGGCGCGAAACGGTCGGGATCGAACGCGTCGGGCGCGTGCCAGCGCGCGCGATGCCGGTGCAGCACCCAGGGGCTGATGGTGATGGTCGTGCCGGCCGCAACGTCATGACCCATGATGCTGTCTGCCGCCTGCGCCTGCCGCACGATCAGGAAGGCCGGCGGATACAGACGCAGCGCCTCGTCCACATGCGCACGCACCGCAGGCAACCTGCCAAGTGCGGCCGCCGCCTGGTCTGGACCGAGATCGACGCCGGAGACCTCCTGGGCGAGCCGCTCCTGCTGCTCGGGGTAGAGGGCCGCCAGATAGACCGACCAGAACAGGGTGACGGCGGTCGTCTCGTGACCCGCCAGGATCATCGTGCTGACCTCGTCGCGCAACTGCGCATGGTCGAAGCCGGCGCCGGTTTCCGGGTCGCGCGCGGTGGCCAGCAGGTCGAACAGGTCGCGCGCCCGGTCCGTGGCCGGCTCGTAGCCGGCGCGCACGGCGATCAGCCGGTCGAGGAAGGCGAGCCACTCCGTGCGGAAAGCGGCGCGGCCGCGATCGGTGATCGACGGCACGGACTCAGGCAGCAGCATGTCGAGTATGCCCGGCTGGGCGTAGCGCATCCCGTAGCTCAGCAACAGGCCGCGAAGCTCGGCCGCGAAGCCGGACATCTCGAGCGAGAACATCGACTGCCCGGCAATGGCCAGCGCCAGATGCTGCAGATGCGGCAGCAGCTCGACCGGGCGATGGGTCAGGGCGGCCAGCTCTTCCTCCTTGGCGGCGCTGGCGCCGACCACGTGCTGCGACAGGATCGGCATGGTGCGCGGCACCAGCGCCGGCGCGATGGTGCGCCGCTGATGACGCCATGCATCGCCTTCGGCCAGGAATAATCCGCCGCCCAGGATGGGCTGCAGCACGCGGCGGGTCTGCGGATTTCGCTGGTAGTTTTCCGCATTGCCGACCAGCACGTGGCGGATCGCCTCGGGCGCGTTCAGCATCAGTTGCTCGCGGCCCAGGAAGCGGCCCGGCAGGATGTCGAGCTCGTAGGCCGGCTGCCCCCAGAGTTCGAGGAAGTTGCGTCGCAGGACGAGGAAGGATTCGAGCTGCGTGCGCAGACGGGTGGGGTAGGGCGGCCTTGGAGGCAGGATTTGCAGCATGCCCCTCACATGGCGCGATCCGCCGGCACTGAAAGCGCCCCGCGCGCGCGATCGTTGAACCGACATGGCCCGGCCCGTAGGATAGGTGAATGGATACGCCGACCCCAGCCGAGCCGGTCGCCCACGACACGGATTTCTACGGGTGGGCGATGGAGCAGGCGCAGCTTCTGCGTGCCGGCCGGCTGGATGCCGCCGACATCGAAAACATCGCCGAAGAAATCGAGAGCATGGGGCGCAGTGAAAAGCGCGAGCTGGTCAACCGTCTGGCCGTGCTGCTGGCCCATCTTCTGAAGTGGCAGGCGCAGCCGGCCCGCCGGGGACGCAGTTGGCGTTTGACGATCGAGGAGCAGCGTCTGCGTCTGGCCTCACATATGGCCGACAATCCGAGCTTGAAGCCGCTTTTGAGTGAGGCGCAGAACGAAGCGTTTCGTCTGGCGGTTCTCGTTGCGTCGCGGGAGACGGGTCTTGACCGGAACGCCTTTTCGTCAGGCGGCGACTGGAGTTATGCCCAGATAACCGACCCGGATTTCTGGCCCGACTGATACCGACCGGTCACCGTCTCACATCGGGGCAGCGGCAAGGCTGGCCGGTGCGGGGCGCGGTCGGGCTGTTGCGGGTCTGTTCGCAAGCCTGGCCAGCCGGCGGTCGCCCTGACCGCCCGCTTCGCCCCGCGCCGGTTATTTGTAGAACACCTGCGCCGACACGGTGTTTGCCGTGGCGATCGTGGTGCTGTCGGCGTCGGCCAGGCTGCCGGTGGTGACGTCCAGGCCGATGCCGGCGCTGAACGTGAAGCCCACGGGACTCTCGTAGCGGGCGCAGGAGCCGGACGCGATCACCTCCCGCACGGCCGGCGTGCTGGCGCCGACCGTGGGCGCCGTGGACTGGTTGAACAGGCGGAAGAAGGCCGGCGCGCCGGTGTTGTTGCAGACCGAGTAGCCGTAGATCATCCCGCCATTCGCCTTAACCAGCACGGGCATGGCGGAACCCGCCCCGTTGATGAAGGCGGCCGGCGAGGCGCCCCCGCTGCTGACCGCTTGCAGGTAGCTCGGCGCGTTGTTGGCGCTGGGCACGGTCACGACATAGGGTCGGCCGAGCGTGTCGCACGGCACCGCCCCCTGCTGGCCGGCGGTGAAGCTGGGCAGGGTGGTGGCCGCGGTGCAGCCGATCACTACGGTGTTGGTGGCTGTGGCCGCGGCGGGAGCCACAGGGCCAAGCGAGGCGGACTGGCCGGCGGCAGTCGCCGCGCCCGCGGGCAAGGGCAGGCTCGCGACCGAGACCGGCCGGGTTGCCGGGAGATTCGACACCGACACCGAGCCCACCGCGTTCGTGCCCGCGGCCAGCGTGACGCTCGGCGTGCCGCTGATGCCGACGCTGCCGCTGACCGGCTGTGTCGCGGGAAAATTGGAGACCGCGACCGATCCGACGGCGTTGTTGCCCGTGCCCAGGGTCACCGTCGGCGTCCCGCTGATGCCGACGCTGCCGCTGACGGGCTGGGTTGCAGGGAAGTTCGATACCGAGACGGAGCCCACCGCGTTCGTGCCGGCGCCCAGGCTGACGGTCGGCGAGCCGGCGAGCCCGACCATGCCCGACACGCTCAGCGCGCCGCCGATGATCAGCCCGTCCAACGCGGTATCGGCCACCGGCAGGCGGTTGGTGGCCGAAACCGCCGCACCGCCCTGGGTGAGCGACACGGCGCCCGACGCGCCACCGCCGCCTGAGCCGAAATTGCAGGGTTGCACGCCGGTACCACTCGGGCAGAAAATTGTAACACCAGGATAACGATTGCGTCCGTCCGGCGCCAGGTAGCTGCTCTGCGCCATGGCGGTGGCCGAGGCCATGCAGCCGAGCGCGGCCACGACGAAATGCGTTCGCATATGGGAGTCTCCCTGGACGTATCAGAGAAGGCGGCATCAGGCCGCCTCCCGATCAGGGGCGGAAACTATGCAAGACGCACCCGCCTGGGCAACACATTTGTTCTTGCTGCGTTCTCGTCTTCGGTATAGACGCAACGCTGGCGCGGCCAGCGATCGCTCGCTGCCGCCCCTTGTGCTGGCGCGGGCCGCTCAATACATCCCGGCCACATCGTTTTGTGAGGGCCGCGTGCGGTGCTTCGGGCCGCGCCCGGCCGCTTTGGAGGGTTTACGCGTATGAGCAAGGTGATCGGTATCGACCTCGGCACGACGAACTCGTGCGTCGCGATCATGGAGGGCGGAGACGTCCATGTGATCGAAAACAGCGAGGGCGCGCGCACCACGCCCAGCATGGTAGCGTTCAGCGAGAGCGGCGAGCGCCTCGTCGGCCAGGCCGCCAAGCGCCAGGCGGTAACCAACCCCACCAACACGTTCTACGCCGTCAAGCGGCTGATCGGCCGCCGTTTCGACGACCCCATGGTCGCCAAGGATCGCGGCCTGGTGCCTTACGCCATCGTAAAGGCGGAAAACGGCGATGCCTGGGTCGAGGCGCGCGGCGAGAAATACGCGCCCGGCAAGATCAGCGCCGACATACTCGGCAAGATGAAGGAGACGGCCGAGGCCTATCTCGGCGAGAAGGTCAGCCAGGCCGTCATTACGGTCCCGGCCTATTTCAACGACGCGCAGCGTCAGGCGACCAAGGATGCCGGCCGCATCGCCGGGCTCGAAGTGTTGCGCATCATCAACGAGCCGACAGCGGCCGCACTCGCCTACGGCATGGACAAGAAGAATGGCGGGCTGGTCGCGGTGTACGACCTGGGCGGCGGCACGTTCGACGTCTCCGTCCTCGAGATCGGCGACGGCGTCTTCGAGGTCAAAAGCACCAATGGCGACACGTTCCTCGGCGGCGAGGATTTCGACGCGCGCGTGATCGACTACCTGGCGGGCGAGTTCAAGCGCGAACAGGGCATCGATCTGCGCAGCGACAAGCTCGCTTTGCAACGCCTCAAGGAAGCGGCCGAGAAGGCGAAGATCGAGCTGTCGTCCAGCAAGGAGACCGAGATCAACCTGCCGTTCATCACGGCGGACGCGTCCGGGCCGAAGCACCTGGTGATGAAGCTTTCCCGCGCGAAGCTCGAGAGCCTGGTCGATGACCTGATCACCCGCACGATGGAGCCGTGCCGTGCCGCGCTGAAGGATGCCGGGGTGTCGGCGTCCGACATCAACGAGGTGATCCTGGTCGGCGGCATGACCCGCATGCCGAAGGTGATCGAGGCGGTGAAGAACTTCTTCGGCCGCGATCCGGCTCGCAACGTGAACCCCGACGAGGTGGTCGCCATCGGTGCGGCCATCCAGGGCGCCGTGCTTCGTGGCGACGTGAAGGACGTGCTGTTGCTCGACGTGACACCGCTGAGCCTGGGCATCGAGACGCTGGGCGGCGTGTTCACCCGGCTGATCGACCGCAATACGACCATCCCCACCAAGAAGAGCCAGATCTTCTCGACCGCCGACGACAACCAGGGTGCGGTGACCATCAAGGTGTTCCAGGGCGAGCGCGAGATGGCGGCCGACAACAAGATGCTCGGCAATTTCGATCTGGTCGGCATCCCGCCGGCGCCGCGCGGCATGCCGCAGATCGAGGTCACGTTCGACATCGACGCCAACGGCATCGTCTCCGTGTCAGCCCGCGACAAGGCGACCGGCAAGGAGCAGCAGATCAAGATCCAGGCCTCCGGAGGTCTGTCGGACGCGGACATCGAGCGAATGGTCAAGGACGCCGAGGCGAATGCCGACGCGGACCGTAAGCGCCGCGAGATGGTCGAGGCGCGCAACCACGCCGAGGCCATGGTCCATCAGGTCGAGCGCAACCTGAAGGAGCACGGCGACAAGATGCCGGCCTCCGACCGGAGCGAGGCGGAATCGGCTGTGGCCGCTACGCGCAGCGCCATGGACGGCACGGATGCCGAGGCGCTGAAGGCGGCCAGCGAGCGGCTGAGCGCCGCGGCGATGAAGATCGGCGAGCACGTCTACAAGGCCGAAGCGGCGGCGAACGCGCCGGGTGCGGCGCAAGAGACCAATGCGGCCGGCGGTGGCGACAACGTGGTCGATGCCGAGTTCGAGGAGCTCGACGAGGGCAAGAAGAAGTCGGCCTGAGCTGACACGCCGTCTGGCGGCCTGGGCGGGCTGACCCCCGCTCAGGCCGTCTCGCGTCGCCAGGGGTAGCACATGGCCAAGGCAGATTATTACGCGACCCTGGAGGTCGCACGCGATGCCGGCGCGGAGGACCTCAAGAAGGCCTACCGCAAGCTGGCGATGAAATTTCATCCCGACCGCAATCCCGGGGACAAGGCGGCGGAAGCGCGGTTCAAGGAAGTCAGCGAAGCCTACGAGGTCCTTCGCGACGACCAGAAACGCGCCGCCTATGACCGCTTCGGTCACGCGGCGTTCGAACAGGGCGGCGCCGGCGCTGGCGGGTTCGAATTCGCCGGCGGCGGGCTGGGCGACATCTTCGACCAGATGTTCGGCGATTTCACCGGCCGTGGCGGACGCAGCCGTACGCGCTCGGGCGCCGACATCCAGATCCAGGTGGAAATCGACCTCGCCCAGGCATTCTCCGGGACCAAGACGCCGGTGCGCGTGCCCACGCGTGTCGCCTGCGAGGCCTGTCGGGGGACCGGGTCGGCGGACGGCAAGGCGGCAGCCGACACCTGCACGACCTGCCAGGGCGCCGGAAAGGTGCGCGCGCAACAGGGCTTCTTCCTGATCGAGCGCACCTGTCCCACCTGCGGCGGCGCCGGGCGGGTGATCCGCAACCCGTGCCGCGTCTGCCAGGGCGCCGGCACCGTGCAGCGCGAACGCACGCTTCAGGTGACGGTACCGGCCGGTGTCGAGGACGGGACACGCATACGCCTGCAGGGAGAGGGCGAGGCGGGCGGACAGGGCGCCCCGAACGGCGACCTGTACGTGCACGTCGCCATCCGCCCGCACACGCTGTTCCACCGCGAAGGCGCGCATGTCTTCTGCGAGGTGCCGCTGCGCATGAGCCAGGCAGCGCTTGGCGACGAGATCGAGGTGCCTGCAATCGACGGCTCGACACAGAAGGTGCGCATCCCCCCGGGCACGCAGGCCGGCGCGCAGTTTCGACTGCGCGGCCGCGGGTTCTCCATCCTGCGCAGTGCGGCGCGCGGCGACATGGTGGTGCAGGCCAAGGTGGAGACGCCGCAGCATCTGACCCGCCGGCAGCGCGAGTTGCTGGAGGAGTTCGAGACCGAGGCGCGCGCGCATAGCAAGGGCAGCCCGGAGCATGAGGGATTCTTCGCCAAGATGAAGGAATTCCTGGCGGGCCGGGATTGACGCGAGAAGCCGTGGGAAACTCGCGTCAACACAGCTGCGTGACATGGGTTGCGGGCGGTTGCGCCGGGCGCGAGTCAGGCAATATGCCAGAAGCACCAGGCCGAAGCGCATCCCCCCCCCGCGCCGACGGCAGGTGTTTCCAGGCGGCGCAGTCTCCCCCCGACTGCGCCGCCAACATTTTCAGCCGCTGATGCGTGTCGGGGTTGCAGGCATCACCGGCCGTATGGGCCGGCTGGTGGCCGAGGAGCTTGACGCCGCGGGTGAGGTGTTCGCCGGTGGCGTATCTCGCAACACGGGCGACATCCAAGACATTGCACGCGCCAGCGACGTGATGATCGACTTCACCCATCCCGAGACGGTCCGCTCCCACGCGCAGGCCGTCGCGGGTTCGCGTTGCGCCTGGGTACTGGGCACAACCGGAGTGTCGGCGGGCGACGAGGCATGGGTCGCCTCCGCGGCCGAGCAGGTGCCCGTCGTCTGGGCCGCCAATTTCTCGCCCGGGGTCACTCTGCTGCTGCATCTCGCCCGACGCCTGGCGCGTGCGCTGCCTGCTGCCGAGTACGATGCCGAGATCATCGAGATGCACCACCGCCACAAGCACGACGCGCCGTCCGGGACCGCCCTGGCGTTGGGACGGGCGGTAGCGTCCGGCCGAGACACGCCGTTCGACGCGGTCGCGGTGCGTGGGCGCGACGGGCAGACCGGGCCGAGGCAGGCGGGCACGGTCGGTTTCGCAGCCCTTCGCGGCGGCGAGGTGGTGGGCGAGCACACGCTGCTGTTCGCCGGCGCCGACGACCATATCTCTGTCACCCACAAGGCGCTCGACCGCCGCATCTTCGCCCGTGGCGCCGTGCGCGCCGCGCTGTGGACACGCGGACGCGCGCCGGGCCTGTACACCATGGCCGACGTCATCGGCCTGCCGAACGAGGACTGAGCGATGCATTTTGCCAGTGACAACACCGCCCCTGTCTGCCCCGAAATCATGAGGGCATTGGAGCGGGCCAATCAGGGCGTCGTCCCATCCTACGGCGCGGACCCGATCACGGCCGAGCTCACGGCCAGGATGCGCGACGTGTTCGAGCGCGCCGACCTGGCGGTCTATCCCGTGGGCACCGGCACGGCCGCCAACGCACTGGCCCTGGCGACGCTGGTACGGCCCTATGGCGCAGTGCTGTGCTACGAGGAGGCGCATATCGCCACCGACGAGTGCGGCGCGCCGGAATTCTACATGGGCGGCGCCAAGCTTGTGACCCTGCCGTCGCGGGACGGACGGATCACGCCGGCCCAGATCGAGGCCGCCATGTCGCGCGCCCAGGATGGCGGGGTGCATCACGTGCTGCCCGAAGCCGTCAGCATCACCCAATCGACCGAATGGGGCACGGTCTATGACCCAGACCGGATAGCCTCCATCGGCCATGCCTGCCGGGCGCGCGGCCTGAAGCTGCACATGGATGGCGCGCGTTTCGCCAACGCGCTCGTTCATCTGGGCTGCACCCCCGCCGATCTCACTTGGCGCGCCGGGGTGGACGTGCTGTCGTTCGGCGCCACGAAGAATGGCGCGCTGGCCGCCGAAGCGGTGGTGTTCTTCGATCCGGCGCTGGCAGCCGGTTTCGAGCGGCGGCGCAAGCGGGCCGGCCAGCTTTGGTCGAAGCTGCGCTTCCTGTCGGCTCAGCTGACCGCTTATCTCGACGGCGATCTGTGGCTGCGCAACGCCGCGCACGCCAATGCGATGGCGGCCAGGCTGGCCGGCGGTCTGTCGGCGCTGCCACGCACCCGGCTGGTGCAGGACGTGCAGGCCAATGAGGTGTTCGTCGCCTTGCCGGAGCGGCTGATCGCGGCGCTGGAGGCCGAAGGCGCGCGCTTCTATCGCTGGATCGGGGTGGACGGCGTGTCCGAGCCGGTGATCCGCCTCGTGACCTCATTCCAGACCGGCGCCGACGAGGTCGAGCGTTTCCTCGCGCTGGCGACACATCACGCACGCGAGCCGGTCGCCGCCTGACCCGCAGTTGCGAGGCCGGGCATTCTCCTGCACTCCCTCCGCTGGAGAACGCCTGGCTGGAGCTTCGAGATGACCCGCTTCGTCCCATGCCGGCAAGCACGAGCGGGGTTCGCGGCCGCATGCGCGATCACGCTGGCACCGGCCATGGCGTCGGCGCAAAGCAGCCCGGCGCCCACGCCCAACACCTCCAACCAGCCCGCAACGCCGGATGAGCCCCCGCCCGAGCAATGGGCGGTGCACGCCCAGTCCACCTTCGTGGACCAATACCATCCGGCCTTCCGTTCCGAACTGCGTGGCCCGAACAGCCTGGACCCTGGCAGCCGCGGCGACGAGACGTTCGACGCGACCCTCTACGCCGGGATCCGCCCCTGGTCCGGCGCCGAGCTGTGGGTCGGCCCGGAGATCGACCAGGGTTTCGGGCTGGACAACACGCTGGGTGTCGCGGCCTTTCCCAGCGCCGAAGCATACAAGGTCGGCGCCTCCTCGCCCTACGTACGCCTGCCGCGCGTGTTCTTTCGCCAGACGATCGATCTGGGGGGTGCCGCGCAACGGATCGACCCCGATCTGGACGTGCTGGGCGGCCGGCAGACCGCCGACCACATCACGCTCACCATCGGCAAGTTCAGCGTGGGCGACGTGTTCGACACCAACGCCTATGCGCACGACCCGCGTCAGGATTTCTTCAATTGGGCGCTGGTCGATCTGGGCACGTTCGACTACGCAGCCGATGCCTGGGGCTACACGTACGGTGTCGCGGCCGAGCTGCAGAAATCCTGGTGGTCGCTGCGCGCCGGCGGCTTCGCGCTCTCGCGCGTGCCCAATAGCGCGGCGCTCGACACCAGCGGCGGCCAGGTCCAGTTCATCGGCGAGGCGGAGGAACGGCACACGCTGTTCGGCCGTGACGGCAAGCTGAAGCTGCTCGCCTTCCTGACCCGCGGCCGGATGGGCGACTACAACGACGCGCTGGCCCTGGCCCGGGCGACGGACACGACGCCCAGCGTGGCCGACGTGCGACAATATCGCAGCCGCGCGGGGCTGGGGCTGAATTTCGAGCAGGGGATCACCGACACGCTGGGCGCCTTCGCGCGCGCCGGCTTTGCCGAGGGTGGGCGCGAACCCTACGAGTTCACCGACACCGATCGCAGCTTTTCCGGCGGCCTGTCACTGATCGGCCGCGCCTGGGGACGTCCGGATGACACGGTCGGCCTGGGCATGGTGGTCGATGCCATCTCTCACCGGCACAAGGCATACCTCGCGGCCGGCGGGCTGGGCATTTTGGTGGGCGACGGCAGTCTGCCCAGCGCCGGGCCCGAGCAGGTCGCGGAGGCATATTACCGTTACGCCGTCACCAGCCACGCCCAGGTGACTGCCGACTATCAATTCATCAACAATCCCGCCTACGACCGGGAACGCGGCCCCGTCTCAGTCCTGGCCGTCCGCCTCCACATCCAGTACTAAAAGTCTTTTGCTTCTTTTCTTCAGAAAAGAAGACTTTTCTTATGACTGGGTCGCGTTTACGCGCGCTTTATGCGCCGCGCCTATCATCTGAATTGGCGTCTGGCACGCCGCCTGCTTAGACAGCACACGAGATCGTGACCACGCTGGCTGGGCACGGCGGAACGTCGAGAGTGGAAACAGAAATGGTCAGAACACGTGCAATTCTCGCAATGACGGGCGCGTTTGCGGGCGTTTTCGCAGGTGCTGTCGGGTCCGCACGCGCGCAGGCACCGACAGCGGCGCCGCCGGCCGCTGCGGCCCCCGCCTCTGCTGCTCCCGCAACACCGGCCACGGTGACGCTGCCGGTGCCGGGCATGGCCGGCTCGCTTGCCTTCAGCTCGCCCCCGTATGCGCTCGATACCGGCGTGCTCGGCAAATGGTATGTGGACGGCGTGTTGTCCGGCCTGGGCCTGGTGCAGTCCGATGCGGTGGCCAGCGACAAGACCGGCCTGGCCGATATCAGCAACGGCCAGGTCATCATCCAGAAGATCGACGGCGTGGTGCAGTTCTACGCGCAGGTCGGCGCCTATTCGATCCCGGCACTCGGTACGCCGTACAGCCACCTGACCGACACCAGCGACGCCCTCAACAATTTCTTCTCCGCCGTACCGCAAGCCTTCCTGAAGATCGTTCCGACCGATAACTTCTCGATCCAGGCAGGCAAGTTGCCGACACTGATCGGCGCCGAGTACACCTTCGACTTCGAAAACTTCAACATCGAGCGCGGGCTGCTGTGGAACCAGGAGCCGGCGGTCAGCCGTGGCGTCCAGGCCAACTACACGATCGGACCGGTGGTGCTGAGCCTGTCGCTGAACGACGGGTACTACTCGGACCGCTACAATTGGTTGTCCGGCTCGGCGACGTGGACTATCAACCCGGTCAGCACGCTGGTGTTCGCCGCGGGCGGCAATCTGGGCAAGACGGGGACGGCCACCATCGCCACGCCGCTCGCGCAGAACAACTCGTCGATCTACAACATCATCTACACGTACAATAAAGCACCGCTGACGATCACGCCCTATCTGCAGTTCAGCCACGTGGACGCGAACTCCGCCATCGGCATCTACAGCAGCGCCAATACCTATAGCGGCGCGGTGATCGCGAACTACGTGTTCACGCCGAAGTTCCAGCTCGCGGGACGTGCGGAATACATCAAGACGGATGGCGGCTCGTCGAACATCGCGCCCACCAATCTGCTGTACGGCGCCAATAGCGGGGCGTTCTCGTTCACGCTCACGCCGACCTTCACCTACAACCATTTCTTCGTGCGTGCGGACGCCTCCGTGGTGCACATCACCAACCTGGTCTCCGGCGACGGGTTCGGTCATGACGGCAATGCCAGCACGCAGGTGCGCGGATTGCTGGAGGGCGGCATCATCTTCTGACCACGTCCACCCCGCATCCGGACGGCAAAGCCGGATATCCGGCTTTTATGATGTCTCTCGCCGGTTCTCCCCGGATCGGCGGAGGGCGCTTGCGTGGGCGGTCTTGCGGGCCACCTGACGTTTCGTGACGGGCTTGTTCCAGGCCCGAGGCCAGGCACGGCAGTGGTCAGGAGAACGCGAGGCGACATGGCCGACAGGCAAGCCGGATCAGCCTCGCCCAGGCGCGCGCAAACGCCGGCGCCGACCGTATCGCGCCCGCGCCCCGCGTCGCTACGTCTGCTCCTCCCGTTCCTCCGCCCCTATCTGGGCCACATCGCCGGCGCCAGCGTGGCGCTTCTGGTGGCCGCCATCCTTGTGCTTGGGATCGGCCAGGGCCTGCGCCGCCTGATCGATAGCGGTTTCGGATCGCACAGCCCTGCCGCACTGAACATGGCGGCCGCCGGCATGTTCGGCGTGGTGGCGCTGCTGGCGCTGGCCACCTATGCCCGCTTCTCGCTGATCTCCTGGCTGGGGGAGCGGGTGGGCGCCGACCTGCGTCGCGCTCTGTTCGACCACGTGATCGGCCTCTCGCCCGGCTATTTCGAGACCGCGCGCACAGGCGACATCCTCAGCCGCATGACCGCCGATGTCAGCGTGCTGCAGGCGCTGGTGGGTTCGGCGATCTCGATGTGGGTGCGCAACGCGCTGATGGCGGTCGGCGCGCTGGCCCTGCTGGTCGCCACCAGCCCGAAGCTCGCCGGCATCGTCGTGCTGGTCGTGCCGCTGGTCGTGGCGCCGCTGATCTTCTTCGGCCGTCGCGAAAAGCGGCTGTCGCGCACCGCGCAGGACCGGGTGGGCGATCTGGGCGCCTATGCCGAGGAGACGCTGAGCGCGCTGCCGACGGTGCAGGCGTTCACGCACGAACCGGTCGACCGCCGCCTGTTTTCCGTGCGCACCGAACAATCGGTGCAGGCCGCGGTGCGCCGCATCCGCACCCGCGCGCTGCTCATCCTGGTCGTGATCATGTTGGGTTTCGGCGCCATCACCTTCAGCCTGTGGGTGGGCGGGCGCGACGTGATCGCCGGGCGCATGACGGGCGGCGACCTGGCCGCCTTCGTGTTCTACGCCATCATGCTGGCCGGCGCCGGCGGCACGCTCTCCGAGTTGTGGGGTGAGATGCAGCGCGCGGCCGGAGCGGCCGACCGCCTAGCCGAGTTGCTGGCCGAGCGCCCCGCCATCACCGCACCCGTGCACCCTGCGCGTTTCCCCACCCGCGCACGCGGCGAGCTGGCCCTGGACGGCGTGACGTTCCGCTACCCCTCCCGACCCGACACGCCCGCTTTGGAGCACCTGTCGTTTCATGTGGCGTCGGGTGAGACGGTGGCGCTGGTCGGTCCTTCGGGCGCGGGCAAGAGCACGGTGTTCGCGCTGCTCCAGCGTTTCTACGACGTGCAGGCGGGCAGCGTGTCGGTGGACGGCGTCGATGTGCGCGACGCCGACCCCGCCGAGCTGCGCGCGCGGCTCGCCGTGGTGCCGCAGGACCCGGTCATCTTCTCGGCCAACGCCTGGGAAAACATACGCTACGGCCGGCCGGATGCGTCGGACGCCGAAGTGCGCCAGGCAGTAGAGGCAGCCGCCGCCGATTTCCTGCACGAGCTGCCGGATGGGCTGAATACGTTCCTGGGCGAGAAAGGCGTTCGGTTGTCCGGCGGGCAGCGTCAGCGCGTGGCCATCGCGCGCGCCATCCTGCGCCGCGCGCCGATCCTGCTGCTGGATGAGGCAACCAGCGCGCTGGACGCCGAATCCGAGCAGGCCGTCCAGCATGCGCTGACCGTGCTGGCGCATGACCGCACCACACTGGTGGTGGCCCACCGGCTGGCGACCATCCGGCGCGCCGACCGCATCGTGGTCATCGAACGCGGGCGCGTGGTGGCCCAAGGCGCGCATGACGCGCTGGCGCGCGGCGACGGCCTTTATGCGCGGCTGGCGGCGCTGCAATTCGATGCTGTGCCGACTGCGGTTGACGCATCGTAGGAGGAAGGAAGGCCTTCTTTTCGAGACATAGGACTGCTTCCTTCAAGTGCCACTCCCAAAACCGATCAGTTTGCCAAGCGCGGTTTCTGCGTCCGGCGCATGTGGTCCACGCTGGCCTGATAGGGGGTCAGCAGCGACGGCGTGGCGGAATGATACAGCCCCGAGGCTTCCGCCCAGCCATGGCCGGCGGCGTGCAGGCTGGACAGCAGACGAGCCGCATAGTCGGCATTGGCCGCGGGGTTGAAGGCTTCGGCAAGGCTGGCGAAGGCGTGCGGGTGCATGCGCAGGTCGATCTGCGCGCAGCCGATATCGACATAGCGCGCCCCACCCGACAGGCGGGACCGAGTCTCGGTCATGGCAGCAGAGCGCGTGTCGAAGAACAGCGAGACGCCGTCGGCGTTCACGCTCCACGGCCAGGGCTGGCGGTCGCCGGTCACCGGCAGTGGGCGCCCCGTCTCGACCCGGGCCACCGC
>CAXUNK010000067.1:0-14047 GCA_964252425.1 uncultured Acetobacteraceae bacterium | reverse complement strand
GGGGGTCGGTGGGGGGCGAGGTAGCTCATTGGGGTGAGTGTAAGCCTGGGTTTACACTGGATGCTAGGGGGAAGGATGTTCTTTCTTGAAAGAAAGAACCAAAGAACTTTTATTCATTTAGTCGCTGCGTTTGACCAGCGCGCGCCAAATAAGCAGAAGTTTTTTGCTTCTTTTTTTCAAAAAAGAAGCGCTTCCTTCACGTCCAATAAAGCCGCCGAGCAGCCGGCAACCTCAACCCAAGCGACGCTTCTATTGTCGCCTGCATCTCCCGCATCTGCTCCTTCGGAAACACATACTTCACCGACCCGAATTTTGTAAGCTTCTTCGACCTTTGCGCCTCGTCCATGTCCAGCGGGCTGCCCGGATACCACCCGGTCAGGACGGTCTTCGATTTGGGCGTGAAGCGGTGGGTGATCAGCTCGGCGGTCAGGTCCAGCGAGGGGACGCCATCGAGCGCGGCAGCGATGTCGGCGAACAGCGTGTCGTAGGCTTGCGCCCAGTCTGGCAGGCGCATGATCGGCGCCACGGTCAGGCCGACCGGGTAGCCAGCCAGCGCGCAGGCGCGCAGGGCGGCCAGCCGCGCCTTCATGCGGGGCGCGCCGCCCTCATGTCGTTCGGCGGCGGTGGCGTTGACGGAGAAGCGAATGCGGGTGCGACGGTTATGCGAGAGCGTGAGCAGCGAGTCGACCGCGTCGAACTTGGTGGTGAAGCGGAGTTGGACCGGCGCGTTCCAGGCGCCGAAATGCGAGATGCAGGTGGCCAGGCTGCCGGTGATGTGCTCGAGCGCGAGCGGGTCGGTGTAGCAGGAACATTCGAAGGTGGTGCCCTCCGACGCGCGGTCGGCGGAGACGGACGTCACCTGCCCTTGGCCCAGGGCGGCCGGCAGCGTGGCCAGGATCTCGTCCAGATTGGCGTAGGCGCGGATGATGGGCGGGCCGGCGAGCGAACCGGCCAGGTAGCAGTAGCTGCAATGGGCGGGGCAGCCCTCCGCCAGGTCGAACCGCCAGTCGGCGCTGGGCGGAATGGGCTGCAGGCGGCGCCGGCTTGGGCTGGCGGTGATGACGGCCAGCGTCGTCTTGGCATCGCGATACGTATCGGGAAGGCCGGTCAGCCGGTCGCCGGGCAGGCGGATGACCTGCGCGCCGAGGGCGGCGGCGCGGTCCACCATCGCCTGTCCGGTGGGCAACGCCAGAGCAGGTTTGGTCACCAGGACGTGGCGAGGGGCCCATGGGCGCGGCATCGGCGGCATATGGGCGGAACCCTCGGGGCGGCCAATGCGTCTGTGCTTGCCGACGAGGCCACGCTTTGTTGAACGCGAGCGCCGCGGCCGGCGCCTGGGCCGAAGGTGTTTACAGCCGCCGACACACGCCCATCTCCCACGCCGAACATCGACTGAGGATAGAATGCCCGATACCAGCCTGGACGCATCGCTTACCGGACGGCGCCTGGGCGTATTGGTGGTCGGGTTGGGAGGAGCGGTCGCCAGCACCGCTGCGGCAGGGATAGAACTGCTGCGGGCCGGGTCGAACGATCTGGCGGGGCTGCCGCTCTCGGATGTCGGCGTGCCGGGGCTGGTGCCTTATCGCAACCTGCATTTTGCCGGCTGGGATTTGTGCCGTGACGACCTCGCCTCGGCGGTGCGGGAACATCGCGTTCTGGACCACGAGCAGACCGAGCAGGTTGAGGACAAGCTGGCCGGCATGCGGCCCTGGCCGGCCGCGGGCAGCCGCGAGTATTGCCGCAACGTGAGCGGCACAAACGTGATTTCGGGCGGGCATCGCGAGGCGGTCGAGCAGATACGCGACGACATCCGCAAATATCGCGAGGAGACGGGCCTCAACGCGCTGGTGATGATGAACTTGGCCTCCGTCGAGCGCTGGCCAGACCTGTCGTTGGAGGTGCTGCAATCCTTGCCGGCGTTCGAACGCGGTCTGGACGGCAACGACGCGGCGATCAGCCCTGCGATGCTGTACGCGTATGCTGCGATCATCGAAGGTGTTCCGTATGGCAACTTCACGCCCAGCCTGGCCGCCGACATCCCCGCGCTGACGCGGCTGGCGGTTGACCGGTGCGTGCCCGTGGCGGGCAAGGACGGCAAGACCGGGCAGACCTTCATCAAGACCGTGCTGGCGCCGGCGTTCCGGGCAAGGTCGCTGTTCGTGGAAGGCTGGTTTTCCACCAACATCCTCGGCAACCGCGACGGGCTGGCGCTCAACAACGCCGATAGCCTGCAATCGAAGCTGAACACCAAGGGGTCCGTGCTGGACGACATCCTCGGCTACCACGTCGAGGATCATCTGGTGAACATCCAGTATTACAAGCCGCGTGGCGACAACAAGGAAGCCTGGGACAACATCGACCTGGTGGGCTTCATGGGCCAGAAGATGCAGATGAAGGTGAACTTCCTCTGCCGCGACAGCATCCTTGCCGCGCCGCTGGTGATCGAGATCGCGCGCGTGCTGGATCTGGCCAAGCAGCGTGGACGCGGCGGCATTCAGGATCAGTTGGGTCTGTTCTTCAAGGCGCCGATGACGCCGGCCGGGCAGCGCGAGGAACATGCGTTCTCCACGCAGGAGCAGAACCTGCTGCGATGGTTGACCGCCGCCTGATGGATGCCGCTGCGGGACTTGGGCGGCTGGCTGAACTCGCCGCGGAGTTGGGTGATCTGAAGCGGCTGCGCGATGCGTCTTCGCCCGAGTCGCTGGCTGTGCGTGCTTTTCGTGTCGCCTGGTCGCGTCTGGTGCGCGGTGACGATCCGGAAGCGGTGGCACTGTCCGTGACTGCCGACGCTATGGCCGCGATACGGCTGGGCGGCATCGATGCGGGCGTGTTGCGCGATCTTGGCGTGACGGACGGTTTGGCAGTGCTGCGACGCAGCTTCGCCGAGGTGCGCGGCTGGGTCTCGCCCTCGCTTGCGGAGCGGCTGTTGCCCGCATTGGGACATATGCAGATCGGCGGCCACGTGCCCGATTTTGTCGAGGCGCTGATCCGTCAGCCAAGGGCCGGCGCCACCTGTCCTGGCCGGCGACGCGCGGTGCTCGAGCCGCCGGAAAACCATGGCGACCATTGTCTGGTGGTGGCCGTGCTGGGCGTGGCGTTCTCCGCCGAGTACGACGCGGACCCGGCCACCGTGTTCCTGGCCGGTCTCGCGCATCACCTGCACAACGCGGCCTTGCCGGATAGCGGCTTTGCCGGCGAAGTGCTGCTGGGCGACGAATTGGCGCCGCTGATGCAGCGCTTGTTCGATCGCGCGCTGGGCACTCTCGCGCCGGATTTGGCCCACACCGTGCGTTCGGCGCTGACCACGATTGCCGACGCGGATACCGCGGAAGGGCGGGCGTTTCACGCGGCCGACGTGATCGACCGTGTGCAGCAGATGCGGCATTATGAGCGGGTCGCGCAATTCACCGCTTCGCACGCATTGGAGGATCTGGATCTGGTGCATGCGGGCCCGGTGCAGGCGTTTCACCAGGCGGTGCTAAGCGAGGCGCAGCTGCGATGAGGTTGCGCAGCCCTGTCACCGGGGCGTCGCTGCGGCGTGACGCCCATTATCTGGTGGCGGGGGAGGAGCGCTGGCCGGTCATCGATGAGATCGCGTTCTTGCGC
Source organism: uncultured Acetobacteraceae bacterium (assembly GCA_964252425.1). Classification (GTDB taxonomy): domain Bacteria; phylum Pseudomonadota; class Alphaproteobacteria; order Acetobacterales; family Acetobacteraceae; genus BOG-908. Next base: position 10,441 of record CAXUNK010000067.1, on the reverse strand, counting down.
GCGGATCGTCGGGCGCTGGCCGATGCGGCGCTTGCGTTTCTGGACGATGGTGACGTCGAGGCGGCGACTGTTCTGTTGCTGGGCGATCAGGATGGGTGGGCGCCCGGGCCGCCGCCCGACGAGGCCGCCAGGCGGCGCGTCGTGCAGGATCGAGCGACGCTCAGTTTCCGCGACGCGATGGAGTTGCTCGCCTTTGGTGGGGTCGGCACCTATTTTGCGCATCGCTGGTCGGACCCGACCTTCCTGTCCGGACTGGCACTGGCGCAAGCGCATTGGCCGCGCCCCGACCGCGTGCTGGAGGTGGCGTGCGGCGCGGGGCACTTCCTGCGCGCCTTCGCGCCGCATGCGGCCGAGGCGGTCGGCGGCGACATCGTTTTCGCGAAACTCTGGTTGGCGCGGCATTTCGTCGCGCCAGACGCCGGGCTTGTCTGTTTCGATGCGGCCTTCGGTTGGCCGTTCGAGGATCGGGCGGCCGATCTGCTGTTTTGTCACGACGCGTTCTACTTCCTGTCCGACAAGAAACTCGCCGCAGCAGAGATGATGCGTGTGGCGCCGCGCGTGCTTGTGGGGCATGTGCACAACGCGCTGGTGGAGAATTTGTCGGCCGGCGCGCCGGTCGCCCCGCGCGAACTGGCAACGCTGTTTCCCGGCGGAGTCTTGTTTGACGACGCGGAGATGACCCGGGCGCTGATCGAGGCGCGCGTGCCGTCCGCGTCGCAAGACACCGATCTGTCGCAGGCTGCCGCGATCACGATCGCCTGGGGCAACATGCCGGCCGGACCGGCGGATGGCATGTTGACGCAGCCAAAACCGGGTGCCCGTCTACGGCGAAACCCGCTGTATCAGAACGGCGAGATTCGCTGGCCATCCGATCGGTATGCGCGCGAGTATGGTGATTTGGCGACGTATCCGTCGCACACCGATGCGCCGGAGCGCGCGGTCTTTGGTGCCGATGACGCCGTGGCCGCACTGGCGCGAACGCGCGTGCTGCTCGATTTGCCGGAGCGATGGTGATGTTGCGCTGGGGCATCGCCGGATGCGGATGGGTGGCGCGGGATTTCGTAGCACCCGCCATGGAGGCATCGGTCAACGGACGACTGGCCGCGATCCATGACATGGCGCCGTCGGCGCTGGATACGATGGCGGAGTCGTTTCCTAATAGCTCGCCTTTTGCAGATATCGACGCGTTTTTGGGCGCGATCGATGCCCTGTACGTCGCGACGCCGAACCACGCGCATCGGCCAGTGGTGGAGGCCGCGGCCCGTCACGGCGTGCCTGTGCTGTGCGAAAAGCCGATGGCGGCGACGCTTGCCGATGCGCGTGCGATGGTGGCCGCGTGCGAGCGCGCCGGCGTGCTGTATGCGACCGCCTTCGATCAGCGCTTCCATCCGGCGCATCGGCATATGACGCGCCTTGTGCAAGGCGGTGCGCTTGGCCAGGTGACCGCGATACGCATCGTCTATTGTTGCTGGGTGGATGCCGGTTTCGGCCGGCACGAACAGGGTGGAAACTGGCGCATCGATCCGGCGCGGGCCGGCGGCGGCGCGCTGATGGATCTGGCGCCGCACGGCCTCGATTTATCGTCCATGTTGCTGGGCGAGGCGCTGGTCGACGTGGTGGCCATGGGGCAGTCTCGCGTGCATGGCTATGCTGTCGAGGATGGCGCGCTGCTGATGGCGCGCAGTGCCAGCGGCGTGCTGGTGCAGTTGCATGTCGCCTATAACTGCCCCGAGTTGTTGCCGCGCCGACGTCTCGAAGTGGTTGGAACGGCAGGGCAGTTGGTCGCGACCGACACGATGGGGCAGACGCCTGGCGGGACGGTCGAGCTGATCGCCGCCAGCAGCGGGGCGCGCGAGGTCTTGGCGATACCTGGCGGTGATCGTTCCCCGTTTCTCAACCAAATGGAGGCGTTCGCCGACGCGATACATCGTGGCGAGCCTTTCGCTTTCTCGGCCGCGCATGATCTGCACGTGATGGAACGTGTGGCGCGCGCGCAAGCGCAAGTCGCGGATGTCGCACGTGCCGCTTGAACCCTACGCATGCACGAATTGCGGCCATTGGCAGCGATATTTCTCGACGCCGCCCTTCTGCCCGATCTGCGCCGACGTGCGCAACGATCTGCCCGAGAACGGATGGTTGTTCGTGACGCCAGGCGAGTTGTCGGCCCGGCTGACGCATCACTGGCGTGAGGCCATTCCGGGCGTGTGGGAGTTCTGGTCGGAGCCGCGGTTCGGATTGGACAGCCATGGCTGGTTGCTGATCCACCCGGAGGGCAACGTGGCGTTCGAAGCGTCGCCGCATTATGACGACGCTCAGCTGGCACAGATCGACAGGCTTGGCGGCATCGCCGTACTGGCGGCCTCGCACCCGCACGGCTACGGCGCGCTGTATCAGTTGCAGGACCGGTTCTCGCCGGAACTGCTCATACAGAAGGAAGATCTGCAGTGGACGAAGGCGATGCGGGTGACCTGGCCTTATGACGAGACGTTCGTCATTCATCCAGGGCTGACCTTGCACCACACCGGCGGCCACTATGACGGCCACGCCATCCTGCATGACGCTGAACGGCGGGCGGTGTTCGCGGGGGACGCGTTGAAAATCGATTTCTCTGCGGATGGCGCGCCACGAGCGATCTCCTGTCACAAGGCCTATCATAAGCAGATACCGCTTTCACGCGACGAGCTGCTTCGTTACCGCGAGGTGTTCGGCGCGCTCGATTTTTCGAGCGTGTTCACGCCGTTCGAATATGCAGTGGGGATCGGCACACGCGAGGCGGTGGCGCTGCTCGATGGGATGATCGAGGGACGGCCCTCGACGCGCCCAATGCGGCTTTGCGCATGACAGCCCATTATCTTCCACGATCGCTGCCCGAGGCCGCGTCCGCCTATATCGACTCCATGCCGCCGGGGCATGTGGAGTTGTTCAGCCTGACGCCGCTGGACCGCACCGGCATTCCGGTATGGAACGTGATCTTCCTGCCATCGAACGGCAGGAAGTTCACGGCGGAAACACCGCACGGCGTGGGTTACGGCAGCAGCGACGACGAGGCGATCGTCGGCGCCACGGGTGAGTTGGCCGAAGCAGTGCATTCGGCACGCGGTTTTGCCGAGTTGCAGGTGAGGACAGGCAGTTTCACCTCGCTTCGCGCTCGGCTGGGCGCGCGCGGTGTCATCGATCCGCTCACATTGTGCCTGCCTGCGGGCAGCGCGGTGAATGACGAAACGGTCATGGACTGGGTGCCGGCGCAGCGCTGGCCCACGGGCGAGAGTGTGCTCGTGCCGATCGAAATGGCAGCCTGCGCCAGCGGCGATCTGCAGCCGGACTACGCGCCGTTCACCACGCCGATCACCAATGGCTTGGGCGCCGGCCCAACGCTGGATTTCGCGATCGGTCATGGCCTGGGCGAGTTGCTGCAACGGGACGGGAACGGTCTTGGCTTCCGCGCCATGGATCGCGGCATCGTGCTCGACTTTGCGGCTGATGAGCCGAGAGACCCACGTACGCGCGCGCTGCTGAGCCTTTTCACGTCTGCCGGCATCGAGGTGTTGCCGAAATTCGCATCGGATGAATTCGGTGTCGCGAACCTGTACGTGGTCGGCGGCGAGCCGGATGCGTCCGCACCCTTCCCGCTGATGGTGACGGCCTGCGGCGAGGCGGCGTCGCTGGATCGCGAGCACGCATTGCGGAAAGCGCTGCTGGAATTTGGCTCCAGTCGCGCGCGCAAGGCGTTCAGCCACGCACCGCTGGCGCAGATCGCCCATGTCGCGCCACCCGGCTATCTGGAGCGGTTCCGCGCGTATCATACGCTGGTCAGTGAGGAAGGGCGCGCGTTGCGGGCGATGAAGGCATGGTGCCTGTCCGATGCCGCGACTCTGCGCGCCAACCTCGCCGACACGGTGCTGTCCAGACAAGGCATCAAGGCGTTCGGCGAGTTGCCTGATTGGAGCGGTTCGCAATCCGGTGAGGCGAGCGCGCAGGAATTGGCGCGGCGTTTGACCGATCGCGGCCTGGAGGTGCTGGTACTCGACTTCTCGCCACCTGGCGGGCGGGTGCACGTGGCCAAGGTAATTGTGCCTGGGCTGGAAGTGGAGACGATGAGCTATCACCGCATTGGCGAACGCGGGTTTCGCCTGTTGCAGTCACGAGACTCGCCACTCGTCGGCACCGGCGCCATGCCGGCCGGTGCCTTGCCGGTGCGACTGCCGGCAGATGCCGCGGCACGGATCGGCGGCACACCGTGGCTGAACGTAGCCGAGGTGGACCGTCTGGTCGGCACGCTCTATCCGCTCTATCGCGAGCCGCTCGTGCACAGCGCGCCGATCGCGTTGGAGGCAGCGTGAGTCTTCGGTATGCCTACAACACGAACGGCACGGCCAATCACCGGCTGGACGATGCGATAGCGCTGATCGCGGACTCCGGCTATGACGGCGTGGCATTGACGCTGGACATCCATCATCTCGACCCGTTTGACGACGCTTTTCCGGTGAACCTCGCTAAGCTGGCGGCAAGATTGCGTCAATTGAAACTTGGCTGTGTGGTGGAAACAGGCGCGCGCTTCCTGCTCGATCCGAGCGCCAAGCATGAGCCGACATTGTTGACGGCTGACTCGGACGGGCGGGCGCGTCGGCTCGATTTTCTCTTTCGCGCTTTGACCGTCGCTGCCGAAACCGGGGCGGATGCGATGAGTTTTTGGGCTGGCGTGCTCAAGCCGGGTGTCGCGCGCGCGCAGGCGTATGATTGGCTGCGCGAGGGTGCGGAGCGTGTGGCGCGGCGCGCGGAGACGCTGGGCACGGTGGCGGCCTTAGAGCCGGAACCGGGCATGTTGATCGAGACCGCGGATGACTTCGGTAAACTTGACATTCCGGGTCTGCGCATGGCGTTGGACACGGGACATTGTCTTGTCACGGGAGAGAGGGAACCCGAACAGGCGGTGGCCGCGTATGCCGCCACGATCGGAACGGTGGCCATCGAGGACATGAAACGGGGCGTGCACATCCACCTGCCGTTTGGCGAAGGGGACATGAACGTGCCCGCCGTTCTGACCGCGTTGCAGAACGTGGGGTTCCGCAAGCTCGTCTGTGTGGAACTGTCGCGCGACAGCCACCGTGCGGACGTGATGGTCCCGCAAGCGCTCGCCTACCTTAAGCAGGCGGAGCACGCCCTGGCCGCGGCCTGATGGGCGCAGCTGACCGCTTCTGATGCGCATCTGTTTCATCTCGCGACGTTACTTCCCGGCGATTTCCGGCATGAGCGTGTATGCGCAGAACCTGCTGCATCAACTGGTGGCGGCCGGGCACGATGTGACGATGATCAGCCAGTACCGGGGTGACGCGCTCGGCCGGCGAGTCTATGGCGGCGGGCCGCCGCCGGAAGTGCCTGGCGTTCGGGTGATCGGGTTGGAACAGCTGGGCGAACAGGATGGCGGCGATTTTGAGGCTGATGTGGCGCGCATCGTAGAGACCGTGCTGGCCCAACACGCCGCCACCAAGTTCGACGTGCTGCACGCGCAATATGGCTATCCGTGCGGCTGGGCCGCGCTGCTGGCCTCGCGCGCCACCGGCGTGCCGAACGTGGTGTCGATCCAGGGCGGCGACGGCCATTGGGTGGGATCGTGTTGCGAAACGCATCGTCTGGCCATGCAACGCGTGCTCGACCATGCGGGCGCAGTGCTGATCGGCTGCGACAGTTTCGCGCGCGAGGTAAGCGAGCGTCTGGGCACGTCGCTGTCAAGGTTCACGATCGTTCCCGGTGCGGTCGATGTGGCGCGATTCACCCCGGCGATGCGGCCCGCGACGGACGCGCCTGTATTGCTGTATCACGGCCGAGTCGATGCGCGCAAAGGCGTGCTCGACATGATCGATGCGGTCGCGATCTTGGTCGCCGAAGGCTTGCCGTTCCATGTGATCGTGTCTGGCATCGGGCCCGATCACGATTCGGCCGTTCGGCGCATTGCGGAATCGGGGCTTCAGGAGCGTGTCGAGATGGCCGGCTACATCGATTACGCGCAGGTGCCGGGCATATATCATCGGGCCGACATCTTCGTATCCCCGACCTACGCCGAGGGTTTTTCCAACACCATCCTGGAAGCCATGGCCAGCGGCCTTGCGATCGTCTCGTGTTTCGCCGTGGGCGTTGTTGATTGCGTGCATGACGGGCAGACCGGGCTGTTGAGCGCACCCGGCGATGTACCGGCGCTCGCCGCATTGCTTCGCCGTTTGCTGCTGGATGCGGGCGAGCGTGCGCGGCTGGCGCAGGCGGGGCTCGCGGAATGCCGTCGCGTCTATTCGTGGGATGCGGTCGGCCGCCAGATCATGGATGTGTATGCGCGGCTTGCTGGTACCGCGCCCGATCTGGATTGGCCGGTGGCGCTGCCGATGGCGCCGTGCCGGTTTCGCGCCGAACCGCATCTGCTATGACATGACGAAGACCGCCTTATTCGTCTCGCCGCATCTCGACGACGTCGTGTTCTCCTGCGGCGGGTTGCTGGCCGTGCTGGGCGATGCGGGATGGCGCACGGTTCTGGCCACGGTGTTCACGCGTTCGGTCGTGCCGGCGCAGGGTTTCGCGCTCGCTTGTCAGTTGGACAAGGGGTTGTCGGCCGAGGTGGACTACATGGCGCTTCGCCGAGCGGAGGATCTGCGTGCGGCGGCCATACTGTCGGCCACCGCGGTGCATTGGCTCGATTTTCCGGAGGCGCCGCATCGTGGATACGACTCCGCCGCTTCGCTGTTCGGCGAGATGCAGGCCAGCGACGATGTGGCGCCAGCGCTGAGCGCGGCGTTGCACGCCCTGGTCACGCGCGTCTCGCCCGACCTCATCCTCGCACCGCAGGGTCTGGGCAACCACGTGGACCATCAGCAGACGATCCGGTGCGTGCTTGACGCGGCTGCGGGGCACGCGATGGCGTTCTATCACGATACACCCTACGTCATTCGCAATCCTGCGGCACAGAAGCTGGCATGCGTGCCCAGCGGTCCGCACAGAAATGTGCCGTTGAACGCGGTGATGGACCGCAAGGTCGCGGCTTCATGCGCCTACTCGACGCAGATCGGATTTCAGTTTGGTGGCGAGGCGGCCTGCGGCGCAGCGCTTCGCATGTTGGGCGACGAGACACTCATCTCTGCAATGAATGCGCCGTATTGGGAGTTCGCGTCCGAATAGGCGGCCTTGCGCGTCGCCCCGGCTAGACATGTGTGCGATGGTCGGAGCGGCGGGATTCGAACCCACGACCCCCAGTCCCCCAGACTGATGCGCTACCAGGCTGCGCTACGCTCCGACTGCGGACGGCTTAGCACCGGGCACCGGCGAGGGAAAGGCGGAAGCCCGACGTGGCGCGTATGCGCGCCTAGGCCGGGCGGCGCCACAGGAAGGTGAGCTCGTGTTTGTTGTGGTAGAGGTGCAGCAGGCGGGCGCCCGGGATGCGGGCGAAGGCCTGGGCGGCGTCGTGGTCCGTCGCACCCTGGAATTTCACCGTGCAAACGAGGCGTTCGGCTTGCCCGCTCGCGATCCAGTTCTGTACTAGAGCGAGCAGCCGGGCGGGGTAGGCGATCACGTCGCAGATCAGCCAATCCACCGGCGGTTCGGAGGCGGGGTCGATGGCGAAGGCGTCCTCCCGTCGCGTGGTGACGCCCGGCAGCGCGGCCACCGCCTGGTCGAGCGAAGCACGGTCCACGGCTGTCACCTGCGCGCCCAACGTCGCAGCCGCCCAGGTCCAGCCGCCGGGCGCCGCCCCCAGATCCAGGCAATGCTGGCCCGACCGAGGCCAGTCCCGCCACAGCGTGCAGGCTTCCCAGAACTTCAGATAGGCCCGGCTGGGCGGACCCACACGGTCCTGCTCGAACGCTACCTCGCCGTTGATGAAGGGGCTGGTCTGGGTGGCGCTCGCCAGCATCCGGTCCGGCGCCAACAAGGTCCACGCGCCCAGATGGCTGTCCGGCGCGGCGCAGGGAAAACGCAGGGCTCGGGGCCGCAAGGGCGGCAATCGGGCGGTGATCAGGGCGGCGCGGCCGGTGTGGTCGAACGGGTAGAACCCCCAGTTGCGCTGGATGGCGCGCAGCGCGCCGGCGGCCGCACCGATGCTGGGGGCCGGCAGCAGGCGCGGCGCCGTCCAGACGTTCAGCGCCCAGCTTGCGGGTGCGGGCGGGTCGGGGGAGAGCGCCAGCAGACCGTGCCAGGCGCTGACGGCCACGCCCAAACGCGCAAGTTCCTCGGCCAGCACGTGGGAAAACGCGTCCGCCGCCAGGTAGGCGCTGCGTATGTCCTCGCCGGTCAGCCTTGCCGCCCGCCGGCGAGCGCCGAGGCGGCCAGCAGCAGCCATGCGAGGATCAGGGTGACGCCGCCCACGGGTGCTGTGGGTCCGAGGCGTATCCCGCCCAGCTGGTGCGCATAGACGGCGCCGCAAAACAGCAGCAGGCCGAGCACGTAGCCGCCACCGGCCAGGTTGCCGAGCAGAGATGCGGCCGGTGGGGCACGCATCACCCACAGGCCGAGTGCCACCAGCGCCAGGGCGTGCCACCCCTGCATCTGCACGGCGCTTTGCACGGAAGCCATCCCCGCCGCATCGAGCCGACGCAGCGCATGGGCGGCAGCGGCAGCCATGCCCACCGCCCCTGCCCCGGCCAGGGCGCCGAACACCATCCAGATACGACCCATCGACATCCCCAAAATACCGCACAATCCCGCCAGCATGCGGCAGCGCAACCTTCTTTTCGCCGCGCCTGCGCGATAGATTGCGCAACATGCCACGCGGCGACCTGTTTCCCGAAATCGGCCCGTTCGAGACCGGCTACCTGCCGCTGTCGGACGGGCACGTGATGTACTGGGAGCAGGTGGGCAATCCTCGCGGCCGGCCGGTGCTGTTCCTGCATGGCGGCCCGGGGGCCGGGGCCGGGGCGGTGCATCGCCGCTTCTTCGACCCGGCGCATTGGCGAATCGTGATCTTCGACCAGCGTGGCGCCGGCCGGTCCAGGCCGCTGGGCAGCCTGGAGGCCAACACCACGCCGCACCTGGTCGCCGACATCGAACGGCTGCGCACCTATCTGGGCCTGGACCGATGGCTGCTGTTCGGCGGGTCCTGGGGATCGACACTGGCGCTGGCCTATGCGCAGGCGCAGCCGGCGCATGTGGTGGGGCTGGTGCTGCGCGGGGTTTTCCTGGGCCGTCCTGCGGAGGTGGACTGGTTCCTGAACGGCCTGGCGCAGGTGTTTCCGGACGCCCATGCGGCTTTCGCCGGCTACCTGCCGGAGGGCGAACGGGCCAACCTGCTGGCGAGCTACCTGGCCAGGCTGACCGACCCCAGCCCGGCCGTGCACATGGAAGCCGCGCGTGCATGGTCGATCTATGAGGGGTCGTGCAGCACGCTGCTGCCCAGCCCGGACACGGTCAGCAACTTCGCGGGCGATCGCACGGCGCTGGGGCTGGCAAGGATAGAGGCGCATTATTTTGCGCATGATCTGTTCCTGCCGCCTGGCGGGCTGCTGGCGCATATGGGGGGGATCGGCCATCTCCCAGGCGAGATCGTGCAGGGGCGTTATGACATGGTGTGCCCGGCCAAGAGCGCCTTCGACCTGGCGGCGCATTGGCCGGCGGCCAAGCTGACCGTCATCCCCGATGCCGGCCACTCCGCGCTGGAACCGGGCGTGCGGCGCGCCCTCGTGGCCGCCGTGGAGAGATTTCGTCACCGGGGCTGATGCACATGCCGGAACGGCCCACGCTCGCCTGCGTTACGCCGCCATGCCGCGTATTAGGCGGATTATTCGAGGAGTACTCTCACGTGAACAAATATCTAGCCTGCACCGCCTTCGCGATGCCGTTGCTGCTGTCCGCCCAGGTGCTGGCCCAGCCCGCCGCGACAGGAGCAGCGCCAGCCGCACCGATGGCCCACTCGACCATGGCGCCTGCCGCACCGGCCACGATGGCGCCATCCGCCTCCACGCCGGGCAGCAGCATGGCCACAACCGCCTCGGGCACGGCCAAACTGTCTGCGATGGACAAGAAGTTCATCATGAAGGCGGCGCAGGGCGGCATGGCGGAGGTGCAACTGGCCCAGTTGGCGCAGCAGAAGAGCACCGACGACAACGTCAAGAAATTCGCGCAGAAGATGATCGACGATCATACCCCGGCCAATCAGAAGCTGACCGATTTGGCGTCGTCGAAGGGCGACACCCCGCCCACGGAACTGTCGGCCGCCGACCAGAAGATGATGAGCAAGCTTCAGGGCATGGACGGCAAGAAATTCGACAGCACTTACCTCAAGGGTCAGATCAAGTCGCACAAGGACATGCTGAAGCTGTTCACCGACGAGTCCAAGAAGGGCAGCGATCCTGACCTGAAGGCCTTTGCGGATCAGACGATCCCGACGGTGCAGAGCCACATCACGATGGCGCAGAACGGCGGCGCCTGACACAAGGTTGTCGCGGGCGCGTGACCGCCGGCGGGGGGG
>CAXUNK010000066.1:0-14366 GCA_964252425.1 uncultured Acetobacteraceae bacterium | reverse complement strand
GGATGGATGTGCTTGTGGTCGGCGCGGACGGGGCGGGGCGGGCGGCGTCGCTGGCCTCGGTCGCGTCGCAGTGGGTGGCGCCGGCCTCGGTCGCGTGCGTGGCAGAGATGACGCCGTGGACGCCGGGGGATGCGCCCTGGCGTGTGGTGCTGCGCGCCGGCGACGTGCTGGCGCCGCATGCGCTCGACTGCTTTGCGGTGGAGGCCGGCCGGCGCCCGGACGCGGCACTGATCTACGCCGACACCGATCGGGCAACGCCGGCCGGCCGGACCGCGCCGCTGTTCAAGCCAGGCGCGGATGCCAGGCTGTTGCGCGCGGGGCTGCTGACGCGCGGCGCCTGCGCCCTCCGCCACGACGTGATGGACGCGAGCCTTCTCGCGCCGGCTCGTATCGGCCGCGTGCCCTTCGTTCTGACCCATCTGGCGAGCGCCGAGCAGCCGCCCCCATGCCAGGCGGCCGGCGAGGCGGGCGGGGAGCAGCCATTCGTCAGCATCGTCATCCCGACCGGCTTGCGGTCACGGCACGTGCTGCGTTGCCTCGCCCGTGTCTGCGCCACCGCCTATCCTGGCGGGTTCGAGATCGTGCTGGCGGTCTCGCGGCTCGATCCCGCCGACCGCGTGCAGGCGGCCAGACTCGACCGGGCGCGGCGCCTGCCCGGCCTGCGTGTGCTGGATCTGCGGCTCGGGTCGTTCAACTATGCCCAGGTCAACAACCGCGCCGTGGCCGAATCGCGCGGCACGCTGATCCTGCTGCTCAACGACGACGTGGCGCCGGTCGAACCCGGCTGGTTGGCCCGCATGGTCGCGATGCGCGGCGGCCCGGCGGACGAGCGGGCCGAGATCGTCGGCGCCCGCCTGCTCTACGGCAACGGCCAGGTGCAGCATGGCGGCGTGATCATGGGCCTGGCCCATCTGTGCGAGCACGCTTTCCGCCTGGCGGGACGACGCGACCCGGGCCCGCACGGGCTCGCGTTGCTGGACCGCGAGGTGAGTGCCGTGACCGGCGCCTGTCTGCTGGTCGGCCGGGACGTCTATACCTCGCTGGGCGGCATGGATGAGCGTTTCGTTGTCGCATTGAACGACGTGGATTTCTGCCTGCGCGCGCGGCAGGCCGGGCACCGGATTGTCCATGCCGCCAGTGTCAGCCTGTATCACTACGAAGGCCTCTCGCTGGGGCGGCATTATGGGGGGGCGCGCGCCGCACTCGAGTCGCTCGAAGTGGGGCGGCTCCGCGAACGCTGGGCGGAGGCGATAGCGGACGACCCGTTCTATCACCCGCGCGCCTCGCTGGAGCCGGGCCGGGAGTTTCAGCCCGGTTTTCCGCCGCGTGCGACACCGCTTTCCTGGATCGACGGTGATCCGCCTTGTCCGCTCTGAGACGTCTCGGATGTCGCAGTTGCGCGTTGCCGGCAAAGCCTGTATCCGATTCCCGGCAGATCGATGCGCGGCTGCACCGTATTGTCGCGGCACGCATCTGCGGTGGTTGTTTGCGAGCAAAGGGGCGGGCAAGGCATGAGCAAGGCGTTCATCGCGGGTATCATTCAAGAAACGACCGATTGCACGGGGGTCGCAGCCAATGCCGCGGCCGGCACCCTGATCGACGCGATCGTGCGTCAACTGAAGAAGGATGGCGGGTTCACGCTGCCGTCCTTCGGCACGTTCACCGTCAAGAAAACGAAGGCCCGCAAGGCGATGAATCCCCGCACCGGCGAGCCGGTCAAGGTCAAGGCCGGCAAGACCGTCCGCTTCAAGGCCAGCCCGAACCTCAAGAAGGCTGTCTGATCCTGGCACCGGCCGGATTGCGGGTCACCGTCGTTGCGGTGACTCCGCTGCAGCAGAACTGCACGCTGATCACCGACGAGACGAGCAATCAGACGGTGGTGGTCGATCCGGGCGGTGACGCGGACCAGATCATGGCTGCGCTGGACCGCGGCAAACTCGATGCGGTGTCGATCTGGCTGACGCATGGCCATCTGGACCACGCAGGCGGTGCGGCGGATTTGTCGAATCGGCTCAACGCGCGCGCCGGCCATGCGCGCGTGGACATTCTGGGACCCGACCGGCGTGACGATTTCCTGTTGCAGAACATCGCGCGGCAAGGCGCGATGTACGGCATGACCGGGTTCCAGGATTGCACGCCGGACCGCTTCCTCGCCGAGGGCGACACGTTGACGCTCGGCACGCATGTGTTCGAAGTGCTGCATTGCCCCGGCCATACGCCCGGGCACATCGTGTTCGTGGACCGGCAGGCCCGTTTTGCGCAGCTCGGCGACGTGCTGTTCCGCGGCTCGGTCGGCCGCACCGATTTCCCGTATGGCGACCATGCGGCTTTGATCGCCGCGATCAAGACCAAGATATTGCCGCTGGGCGATGACGTGGCTTTCGTCTGCGGCCATGGTCCGCAGTCCACGATCGGCGCTGAACGGAAAAGCAACCCGTTCATCGCGTGATCTGACGGCAAAGCTGTTTGTCGGACGCGCTGCACCGAGGCGAGAGAGTTCTCAGCTTTCCAGCTCGGAATCCCAGTAGAGATAGTCGCGCCAGCTCGCATGCAGGTAGTTTGGCGGAAAGGCGCGGCCGTTATCCTGCAACTGCCATGTCGATGGCTGGCAGGGGCGATGGCGCGGATGCATGTGGCATTCACGCGGCAGCTTGCTGCCCTTGCGCAAGTTGCAGCAGGCACAGGCGGTGACCACATTCTCCCACGTCGTCCGGCCGCCGCGGCTGCGCGGGATGACGTGGTCGAAGGTCAGCTCATGCGTGGGGAAGCGCTCTCCGCAATACTGGCAGCTGAACGCATCGCGCAGGAACACGTTGAAGCGGGTGAAGGCCGGCTTGCGCGCGCTCGGGATGTAGTCCTTCAGCGCGATCACGCTCGGCAGCCGGATGGCTTGACTCGGCGAGTGCACCTCGAACTCGTATTCGGACAGCACGCTCACGCGATCGAGAAACACGGCCTTGATCGTGTCCTGCCAAGACCAGACGGACAGCGGAAAATAGGAGAGCGGGCGAAAATCCGCGTTCAACACAAGCGCCGGGTAGTGCAAGCCGCCGTCAGGCAAAACGCGCTCCTCACTGGGCGGCGTATCGTCAGGGCGGCTCACGAGACGAGCCGCAGGAATGATGCGCCGCCAAAGAACGCGCTGGTTATGGCAAACGGGGTGGGGTGTCGCAAGGTAGGGGGCGAGGTTTCATGGGGTTGTCACAGGGTGTCACCGGCGCGGGCATCGTCACCCGCTTCGCCCCCAGCCCCACCGGCTACCTCCATGCCGGCCATGCAGAGGCGGCCAGGGTGGCCTGGCGCCGCGCGCGGGAGGCCGGCGGACGGTTCCTGGTGCGGCTGGAGGACATCGATTCCGGGCGCTGCCGGCCCGAATATGCGGCCGCCATCCTGGACGACCTGCGATGGCTGGAATTGGAGTGGGACGGCGAGGTGCTCGTCCAATCCGCGCGCCTGCCGCTCTACCGCGCGTGTCTCGACGGTCTGGCCGGGCGCGGCCTTCTCTACCCGTGCTTCTGCAGCCGGGCGGAAATCGCGGCCTCCGCCAGCGCGCCGCACGGGCCGGATGGTGCGCCGGTCTATCCCGGAACGTGCCGCAACCTGCCCGAGCGGGAGCGCGGGATGCGGTTGGCGGCTGGCCGCCCGCATGCCTGGCGCCTGGACATGGGCCGCGCCCTTGCGGGAGTGCCGCCGCTGTTCTTCGAGGATGAAGGCGCCGGCCGAATACGCGCAGCACCGGAGACTTTCGGCGACGTGGTGCTGGCCCGTCGGGACGCGCCGGCCAGCTATCATCTTTGCGCGACCTACGACGACGCGGCGCAGGGGGTGACACTGGTGACGCGCGGCGAGGACCTGCTGCCGGCCACGCACCTGCACCGGCTGCTGCAGCACCTGCACGACTGGCCGGTCCCACGGTATGCGCATCATGCGCTGGTGATGGATGCAGACGGCCGGCGCCTGGCGAAGCGGGACGGGGCGCCGAGGCTGACTACCAAGCGGCCTCTGGGCTGACATGTCGTAGGAAGGAAGGCCTTCTTTTTCGAGAAAAAGAAGCAAAAAGCTTTTGCTCTGTTCGCCTGCGCCACGGTTCGCAAAGATTCTGCCAGAGGGGTTCTGGCAGGACCTGCGCGAGCACTACTGCAGGCTGACGTCAGAGAAGAAGCGCTTTCTCCTCCTCCCTTCGCAATATCGGGTCCAACACCCGGCTCATCGCGAAGATCGCCATGGATGTCGCCAGCGCGATCGCCGAGATCATCCCGAAGAACACCGCCTTGCGCATGTCGCTCCAGAACGATGCGAGGTATCCCGCGAGGTAAAAGCCGATGGAGAGCGAAAGGAAGTTCACCGCCATCATCACCGAGAGATATTTCGCGGGCGCGGTCCGGCTGAACAGCGACAGGCCAACCGGGGAGACGTAGAGTTCGCCCACCGTCTGCAGCGCGAGTGCGGCCACCAGCCACAGCACGCTCGCCCGCTGGCCGTGATCGATGCCGAGCGACGGCACGGCCAGCAGCCCGAAGCACGAGGCCGTCAGCGCGCAGCCGATCGCCATCTTGGTGACCGGCGACGGTTCGCGGCCTCGCCGTGCCTGCCAAGCCCAGAAGCCGATGACCGCCGGCGTCAGCGTGAAGATGAAAAACGGGTTGAACGACTGCACATCTTCCGGCTTGAACGAGGCCACGCCCAGCGAAAGGTCGGTGTTGTTCTGCGCCATCAGCGCAATCGTGCTGTATTGCTGACCGTAGCAGCCCCAAAAGAAGATGTTGCAGAACGCCACCATGAACAGCGCCGCGACCGTGCGCCGTTCAACAGAACTCAGCGGTGTCGTGATTTTCGGCCGCCCCTGCCGCCTGGCCGTCTCGGCTGCGCGCCTGCGCGCGTGGGCATCGGGCGGCAGCCATCGCAAGCCGACGAGGAAGACGGCGAGACCGATCAGCATGCCCACGCCAGCCGCGCCGAACCCGTATTGCCAGCGCGGCGGCTCGCCGGCGGCCGCGTGCCCCAGCCGGCCGCAGACGATGGGTGCGATCAGCGCACCGAGGTTGATGCCGACGTAGAAGATCGAATAGGCGCTGTCGATCCGCGAATCCCCGGGCTGGTACAGCCCGCCGACCTGGGTGGCGATGTTCGGTTTGAACAGCCCCACGCCAAGCACGAAGACCAGCAAGCCTATGAAGAACAGATGCGGGTCCATCAGGAGGAACTCGCCGCAGGCCATGGTGACGGCGCCGATGATGACGGAGCGTGTCTGACCCAGCACCCGGTCGGCCAGCGTGCCGCCGGCCAGCCCGCTCAGATAAGTGGCCGCTGAGAAGGTGCCGAACACGAGCGCGGCCAAAGGCTGCGGACCGAGCGGGCCGTAGATCGTCTCCAGCACCGATTTGACGCCGGCATAGCCCAGCACGGTCTGCGGCCTGGGGCCGAGAAAAAGGAAATCGACCATGTAATAGGTCGCAAGAGCGCTGTTGCCGTAATAGCAGAAACGCTCCCACAACTCGGTGCCGAACAGCACCGACAATCCGATGGGGTGTCCGAAGATCTGCCGGACGGGCCGCGCCGCGGACGCGCTCACTGCGAGACGGCCGGGCCCTTGACGATCTGCGCCAGATCATCCGGCCGCAAATACTTCGCGAACGCCGCCTGCACGGTCTGCGGCGTCGCGTCGTAGTATTTCTGCGCGGCCGTCTGCGGCGTATCCAACGGCAGGCCAAGCTCGATCAGACGCAGGTACAACGCGGCCACCGCATCGACGCTGGCGCGCTGCATCGGCAGGCGGCGCAGCATCTGCGCCTTGGCGCGCACCAGTTCCACGTCGCTGACGGCGGTCTTCTGCAGATCGCGTATGTCCTGCACCACCATGGCGTGCGCGCGGCCGACCTTGTCCGGATCGGCGCCGAACCCGACGCTGTAGTCGCAGCGCGTGCGCGACCAGTCGATCTGGCTGTCCACGTTGTACACGTAACCCGATTTCACGCGCAGATCGGCGTAGAGCCGGGACGAGAAGCCGCCACCCAGGATGGTGTTGCCGACCATCAGATTGTATCGGTCCGGGTTGGTGACGGGCAGGTTTACCGTCTCGGCCAGTGCGACCGTATCCTGCAGGTTGCTGCTATCGGGCACGTGCATGGCGGTGGGCTTGTTGGGCCCGATCGGCGGCAGGTCGATCGACGGCGTGGCGCCGGAGGCGTGCCACGCGCCGAAATTCTGCTCCACCACGCGACGTGCGCCCTCCGGTGTCACATCCCCCACCACCACGATCGTGGTCAGGTCAGGGCGGTACGCCGACTCGTAGTATGCACGCACATCGGCGAGCTTCAACGCCATCATGCCGGCGGGCGTCGGTTGGCGCAGTTGCGGATCGCCGTCCGGCACCACCGCGCGCTGCACCGCGCGCTTGAACAGGTAATCCGGCGATTGCAGCAGACCCGCCAGCCCCTGTGCCGCCTGCCGGCGCACGATCGCGAAATCGTCCGGCGGAAAGGCCGGGTGCAGTTCGTTCTCCGCCAGCAGCGCCATGCCAGGCTCGAACTTGTCCGAGAGCACCTTCAGCGAGAAGCGCGAGCCTGCCGTCTCCTGCGCGGCGATGTCGTCCAGCGCCTTCTGGAAGGCAAGCCGATCGTGCTTCTCGGTGCCGTAATCGAAGAGTTTGCTGACCAGCTCGGCCACGCCGTCCTGTCCTGGCGGCTCCTGCATTTCGGTGACCTGACGCACCTGGCCGAACACGCTGACGGTCCGGCCCACATGAGTCGGCTGCACGATCAGCCGCAGGCCGTTGGACAGCACCACCGCGTCCGGCACCGGGCCGAGATCGGGCACATGCAAGGCTGCCAGCGCCTGGCTGGCCCATTGCGGCAGCACCACGGGCTTGCCGGGCGGACCGCCAAACGATTCGGCACCGCCAAATCCCTTGCCGGCGATCGGCTTGCCCGACTCCTCGGGGGTGAGGGTCGCCGTCACCGCATGATCGGGGTCGAGCAGCTCGTGTGCCAGCCGGTTGACGCCATCGACCGTCACCGCCTGATAAGCGCGCGCGATGTCGTCCGGCGAGTTGGCTCCCTGGAAGGCGAGCGCGTTGGACCAGCTTTCGGCCAAACCCGTGATGCTGTCGTTCTTGAACGCGAGTTGTGCCACTTCCTGCCGGCGCATCGCATCGACCAGATCGGCCGGCACGCCGTTCTTGGCGATGCCGGCGAGGATGGAGCGCATCTCGTCCAGCACGGGCTTCGCGTCGCCGCCCTTGGGGAAGCCGGCGGCCGCCAGCGCGTAGCCCACGCCCGGCTTGGGTTCGAAGGCGAATTGCGAGAACAGCGCGTGGCCGGTCACCACCATGCCGTAGAGCGCGCCGCGTTCGCTGCCCAGCACGTCGGACAGGATGTCGGCGGTGGCGAAGTCGGGCGAGGTCAGGCCCGGCATGCGATAGGCGAGTGTGACCAGCCCCACCGGCAAATCCGTCGGCAGCGACAGCGATTTCGGCAATACCGGGCTGACCGCGACCGGCGCATGCGCCGGCACGTCGCGCCGCGGAATGGCACCGAACGCGGCACGCGCCTGGTCCAGCGCCTGCTGCGGCTGCACGTCGCCCGCGATCACCAGGATCGCGTTGTTGGGCACATACCATTTGTCGTAGAAGTCGCGCAGCAGCCTGGCATCGGTCTTGTCGAAGGATGGGCGGGTGCCCAGCGCGTCGTGCTCGTAGGGCGTGCCGGCGAACATGATCGCCTGCAACTGCGAGAGATAGGTGTAGATCGGGCTGGACAGGTCGCGGCTTACCTCCTGCTCGATCGCGCCGCGCTCCTTGTCCCAATCCTGCTGGCTCAGCGTCAGCCCGCGCATGCGCAGCGCTTCGACATGCAGCGCCACGGAAAGATTGGCGGCCGGCACGGTGTAGAAATACTGCGTCACGGTCTCGGTCGTATCGGCATTGTAGTCGCCGCCGAGCAGCGACCCCAATTCGCTCAGCTGGTCGCGATCCAGCCCGGCCGCCCCGCGGAACATCATGTGCTCCAGCGCATGCGCGGTGCCCGGGAACCCGGCAGGCGCATCGTTGGAGCCGGCGAGGTAGTTGATCTCCGTCGTCACCACCGGTGCGAGGTGGTCCGGCACCACCACCACGCGCAACCCGTTATCCAGCGTGGCGCGCAGCACGCCGTCCGGCACCCCGCCCGAAGGTCCGGCGGGGGCGGCGCCGGCCAGCATCGGCACGGCGAGCGCAAGGCAGCTCACAAGATAGGCGGCACGCTTGGACACGTCGTGGACCCCGGCACAGAATGGCCGGGCACCCTAGGCGCAGCCGCCTTCGCCTGCCAAGGAGCCGGACCATGACGGAGTCTTCAGCCGCCCTGCTCACGGTGGCACAGATGGGCCAGGCCGACCGGATGGCCGCTGCCTACGGCCTGCCTGGCCACGCGCTGATGGCGCGGGCGGGTGCCGCCGTCGCCAGCGAGATCCGTCGGCGCTGGCCGCCCTGCCCCGCCGTCGTGCTGTGCGGCCCTGGCAATAACGGCGGTGACGGCTTCGTTGCGGCACGCCTGCTGGCCGAGGCGGGCTTTTCGGTCACACTCGGCCTGCTCGGTGAACGCGCGGCGCTGCACGGCGATGCGGCCCACCACGCGGCACTTTGGCATGGCGAGGTCGCGCCGCTCTCGCCACGCCTGGTGGACGGCGCCACGCTCGTCATCGATGCGGTGTTCGGCGCCGGCCTGTCCCGCCCCGTGGAGGGTGTGGCGCGCGAGGCGCTACGCGCGTCGTCTGGCCGGCTGGTCGCCATCGACGTGCCGAGCGGCGTGCATGGCGACACCGGCGCCGACATGGGTGCCACCGCCGCCCAGCTCACGGTCACGTTCTTTCGCAAGAAGCCCGGCCACCTGCTGCTGCCCGGCCGAACGCTGTGCGGCGAGCTGGTGGTGGCCGATATCGGCATCCCGCCATCCGTGCTCGGGGCGATCGCGCCCGACTGCGTCGAGAACACGCCGGCTTTGTGGCGCGACGCCTTTCCCCCACTCGACGCGGGGACGCAGAAATTCGCCCGCGGCCACGCGCTGATCGTGGGCGGCGAGGTCATGACGGGTGCCGCCCGTATGGCGGCCCGCGCCGCCGCCCGCGCCGGCGCCGGCCTGACCAGCCTTGCCGTCCCGGAGCGCGCCTGGCCGGTCTACGCCGCGGCGCTCACCAGCATCATGGTCCGGCCGCTCGGCACGGAGGACGAGTTTTCCAAGCTGCTGGCCGATACGCGCATCACCGCCATGCTGATCGGCCCCGGCGCCGGCGTGCACGCCACCACGCGCGCCCATGCGCTGGCGATGCTGGCGACAAGCCGGCCGGTGCTGCTGGACGCGGACGCGATCACCGTCTTCAAGCCCGACCCGGATGCCCTGTTCGCGGCCATCGCCGGCCCCTGCGTGCTCACGCCGCATGAGGGGGAGTTCTCGCGCCTGTTCCAGCTCGATGGCGACAAGCTCGCGCGGGCACGCGGTGCCGCGGCGCAAAGCGGGGCCGTCATCGTGCTCAAGGGCAGCGACACGATCGTCGCCAGCCCGGACGGGCGCAACGCGATCAATGCCAACGCGCCACCCACCCTGGCCACCGCCGGCGCAGGCGACGTGCTGGGCGGGTTCATCGCCGGCCTGCTGGCGCAAGGGATGCCGGCGTTCGAATCGTCCTGCGCGGGGGTGTGGCTGCACGGCGCGGCAGCCTCCTCGTTCGGCCCGGGGCTGCTGGCGGAAGATCTGCCCGACCTGTTGCCGAACGTGTTGCGCGACCTCGCCAAACAGGCAGCCGAGACCGAGACTCGAGGCGGAGAATACGTTATGAGAACGGAATGAAGCTCACTTTCACAAAGCGGCCGGCCAAGTTCGACGACCTTCTGATCGAACGAGACGGCAGACCGCCTGAACGGATCGCCTGTCCGAAGCAGGGCATCATCCCGCATGACATGGTGCATCTGGCTGTCGAGAGGATCGTCGCCCAAAACGGCTTCCTCGCCAGGGTGGCCCGCGGTGAAGCCGCAACGCCGGGCATGACGCGGGAGGCCGACACCGAGGCCATCGAACGGCTCGTCGAGACGATGCAGGCGGAGGCTTGGTCGAGCAGGGATCCTGCGTTCCGCAGCGGCGCGGCAGAGGAGTTGATCGCCCTGTATGAGACGTCATGTGCGGCCCGGTTCCATCCGTGCCTTCGGATCACCCCGGCCGATGTCGATCTCATCCGGCGAGAAATCGATAGCCTGACGGAGCGCTGGGAAGCGGTGCCGATGAACGGCTCGCTGACGCTCACCTTGGACGGTGCCGCGGAGGCGCAGTCCGCATGACAGTTTCGGCAAGACAAACCACGCAGCCCGGCGCCTGGCGCCGGCTGGCAATCCTCGGGGCAGCGATGTGTGCGATCTGCCTACCGCCGGCGGGGGCCGACGCGCAGAGCGCCACGGCAGAGCTGCATCGCATCGTCGCCGAGTACGACCGGCTTCTCGCGGAGGAGGACCCGGTCACCGCCGGCCAGCATGGCGACCTGCGCGCCGCCGCGCGGTGGCCGGATGACAGCCCGGCGGCCATCGCCGCCCGCACCGCCAAACGCGCCGAGCTGCAGAGGCGGCTCAACCAGGTCGCGGCCAACTCGCTGACGGGCGAGGACGCGCTGAACGACGCGGTGCTGAGCTGGCGGCTCGACAGCGAGCTGCGCGGCGCGGCGTTCGACGAAACACGCGCGCCGTTCACCAGCGACGAGGGTTTTTTCGTCACCGCCACCTATCTCGGCGACAGCACCGTGCTGCACACACGCGCTCAGGCCGAGGCCTGGATCGCGCGGCTGGACGGGCTGCCCGCCTATTACGCCATCGAAACCGACAACATGCGCCGCGGCATCGCCACGGGTTTTACCCAGCCGCGGATCATCGCCGAAGCGGCACTGCGCACGATCCGCATCGCGGCCGGCACGCCCGCCGACCAGGACCATCTTCTGGCACCGCTCGACACGCTGCCGAAAACGATGCCGGAGGCCGATCGCGCCGCGCTGCGCGCCCGGGCGCTGGAGATCGTGCGCAGCAAGGTCAAACCCGCCGAAGCGGCGCTCGCCGGTTTCATCGAGCACGACTACCTGCCGGCCGCGCGCAGCACGATCGGCGCCTCCGACTTGCCGAACGGCCGGGCGTACTACGCCTATCTGGTCCGGCGCGAGACCACGACCGACATGACTCCGGACGCGGTTATGGCGCTCGGACAGTCCGAGATCGCGCGCATCCGCGCCGCCATGGCCGGCGAGATCAAGGCAAGCGGTTTTCAGGGCGATTTCCATGCCTTCCAGGCGATGCTGCGCTCCGACCCGCGTTTCTACCTCTCCACGCCGCAAGCCCTGCTGGAACGCGCGAGCTTCCTCGCCAAACGCGTGGACGGGCAGTTGCCGCGGCTGATCGGCCGCCTGCCCCGCCTGTCCTACGGCGTGCGCCCGGTGCCGGCCGCCATTGCCGAGCACTACACCAGCGCACGCTATTTCCCGGGCAGTCCGGAGCAGGGCGTGGCTGGCGGGCTCATGGTCAACACCACGCATCTCGACCAGCGCCCGCTATACGAACTGCCCGCGCTGGTGGCGCATGAGGGCGCGCCGGGCCACCACATCCAGATCGCGCTGGCGCAGGAACTGGACCTGCCGAATTTCCGCCGCGATTTCGGCCCCACCGCCTTTGTCGAGGGCTGGGCGCTGTATGCCGAACAACTCGCGCGCGAAATGGACCTGTATCAGACTCCCTACGAGCGTTTCGGCCTGCTCTCGATGGAGATGTGGCGCGCCTGCCGGCTGGTGATGGATGTGGGCATCCACTGGGACGGCTGGACGCGTGACCGGGCGCTGGCCTGCCTGCGCGACAACACCGCACTGGCCGAGCGCAACATGCAGTCGGAGGTGGACCGCTACATCTCGTGGCCAGGCCAGGCGCTGGGCTACAAGGTCGGCGAGTTGCGCATCATGGCGTTGCGGGCGCGCGCCGACAAAGCCGGCCTGGATGAGCGCCGGTTCCATGACGATCTGCTGGACGAGGGCGCGCTGCCGCTGAGCGTGCTTGAAGAGTACCTCTCGAAAAAAGACGCGGGCACGTTCCCGAAACCTGTCGCGGAGCGATAATTTGAGTTTGGGGCGGGCCTGGATAATACGGGCCGGCTTGAAGAGTGACGCTTGAAGCAAGCAGTCCTTTTTTGAAAAAAAGACCAAAAAACTTCTGTTTCCTACGCCTGCGGTGATGCTCGCGCAGGTTTTTTTAGAACCGCTTTTGTCCACGGCTGCCTCGCCCTGTGTCACTCAGTTCGTGGGCGCTGCCATGGTACGCGCGATCAGCGCTTCGTAGGCTTCGAGATATCGGTCCATGTCGAGATTCGCCTCCGCCCAGGCGCGGGCGCCCGCGCGCAGGCGTTGTGCCTGGTCGGTGTCTTCCAACATTTCCAGCACGCGGTCGGCGATCGCTTCGGGCTGCAGAAACGGGGCGAGCAGGCCGGTGGTGCCGTGCTCGATGAATTCGTGCACGGGGGCGGTGTCGCTGGCCACGATCGCGCAGCCCGTGGCCATCGCCTCGCGCAGCGACCAGGAGGCGACGAAGGGGTAGGTAAGGTAGACGTGCGCGTCGGAGCGCTGCAGCAGCTTGACATAGGTTTCGTATTGCACGCGGCCGGCGAAATGGACGCGCGACATGTCGGTGCGGCCGGCGATCTCCGCCTGCATGTGCTCCCGCCAGGTGCCCTGGTGCGGCCGCGCGCCGTAGCTGACGCCGTCGCCGCCCACCAGGATCACGCGCGCGTCGGGGCGCGCGGCCAGGATGCGCGGCAGGGCGCGCATGATCATGTGAAAGCCGCGATACGGCTCGAGGTCGCGCACCACGTAGGTGACCAGCCTCTCGCCCGGCCGCACCTTGTAGCCGCCCAGGGTGACGGTGCGACGCCGCAGCTCCGGATTGGGGCGGCAGACGTCGAGGTTCACGCCCTCCCGCAGCACCTCGATCTTCGGCCGCGCCCAGGCGGGATAGGTGCTGAGCTGGAACAAAGTGGGGGTCTGGCCGGCGCCCGGGTTGCTGAGCGCTGCCAGGTTGACCGCGTTCTTAATTCGCAGGCGAGCGGCCATGTCGGGCGCGGGCGGGAATTCCGGGTCGAACCCCACGTCGAAGCCGTGCATGTTGTAGTAGAATTCGTGATAGCCGAGCAGCGGCGCGTCCGGCCAGACGTCGCCCAGGTGCAGCATCTCGCCCCAACCCTGATGGCCGATGATGATGTCGGGCTCGAAACCGAGCGATTTGAGGTTGCGCGCCGAGGCGCCGACGATGTCCGCCCGCGCCAGCGCGATTTCCAGTTCGAGCGCGTAAGGGTGCGTGCCCTTGGCGGGCGCCCGCGGCATGGAACGCACCACCTTGCGTACCCCGGCGAGCTGGTTGCGCTGCGCCTCTGTCAGGAACAGCAATTCATGTTCGTTGCGCGCGGCGAGGTGCCGCAGCAGGTGCAGGAACTGCGCCGGAAAATTCTGGTGGACAAACAGATATTTCACGGCGAATGCATGAAAAGCGAAAGTCTTTTGCCTGTTCGCCTGCACAACGGCTCGTAACAGTTCTGCCAAAGCGGTTCTGGCAGAACCTGCGCGAGCATCATCGCAAGCGTAGAAGACAGAAGTTTTTTGGTCCTTTTTTTCAAAAAAGGACTGCTTGCTTCAAGTGTCACCCCTATAGCCGGCCGATATTACCTCACTTGCGACGTGGCTTAACCGGCACGGCCGCCGGAGGTGCGACGGCAATGGCCGGCTTAGGCTTACGAGCGGATTTGGCAGGCTTGGCGGCAGCAGCCGGCGCCTTTTCGGCCGGTTCGGCGGCTTCGCGCGGCACCACCTCGATCTTGAAGGCCTCAAGCGGCGACATGCTGTCCGCCTGGCAGGGCTCGCCATTGTCCAGCGGACCCACTTTCGTGCCATCGACGAAAGTGGCGCTGACGATGCAGTCGAACCGCTCGGCCGCCTCACCGCGCAGGCGCATGCGCAGGCCCAGGATCGGCAGGCTCATTCCCCGGCTGCCGCAATACTGCCCGCCCTCGGCCCAAGGGCTGAGCCAGCCGCGGCCGAGCACGGCCTGATACTCCACATCGGCAGGCCCGATGGCGCCGCGCGGCGCGATGGCAAAGCCTTCGATCCATCGCTTGCTGTCCGGCTCGCCCATCCATTCGCCAAGCCGGGCGGAGACGTCGCCGCGCACCTGCTGGTGGGCCACCACCTCGCCCGCCTCGGCCGGATTGACCGCCTGTCCGCCGCCGGCGGGCGAGGGCGGCGGTGCTGCCTGTGCCCCTGCGGGCGGCGGGGCGGCGATCACCGGACCTGCCTGGCCAGGACCCGCCTGCGCCGGCAGCCCGGCTTGC
>CAXUNK010000065.1:0-14454 GCA_964252425.1 uncultured Acetobacteraceae bacterium | reverse complement strand
CAGGTAGGCGGGCGCCGTCTGCACGGGTGGCGGTGGTTGCGGCGGCGGCTCTGGTTGTGGCGCCGGCGGCGGGGGTGGAAATGGCGGCTCCTCGACAAGGCTGAGCGCCACGTGCGTCGTCTTCGGCGCCTCCGGCCGGACAGGCGGGGTTTCTACAGGTCGCGAAACGACGGCCACGATGACGGCGAGCGTGATCAGTGCCGCGGCTCCTTGCGTCACCCACTCCGCCCGGTCCGTGCCGCTATGCGAAAGGTTCATTGCGGCCGGGTGATGATGGAGGCCGCCGGCACGTCGGCCTGCTTCAACGCATCCATCACACCGACGATCGACTGCAACGGCGTTGCCTTGTCGCCGGCGATGATCACCGCCAGCTTGGTCCCGTCCGCCATCATGGCGTCAAGCCGTGGCGGCAGATCGGCCAGCGACACCGGCGCGGCATCGATGAAATACTGCGAATCCTTGCTGATGGTGATCGTGACGCGCTTCGGGTCATGCACCTGATCGGGGTTTCGCGATTTCGGCAGGGCGACGCGCAGGCCGAGCGCGGGCAACACGTTCGTGCTGATGAGCACGAAAAACACGAGCAGGAACATCATGACATCGATCATCGGTATGATTTCGATGCGCGCGCGCCGGCGACGGCTCTGCGGCCAGTTCCGCATGGTCGATTATCCCTTGTCGCGGGTTTGCGACCGCACGCCCCGGACGAGGCAGACCGTCGCCGGCCAGGGCATCAATACGTGAACCGCACGCCGCCCATGACGTCAATGCCATAGAACTCGCGCTGCAGCAGCAGCGATTGCGATGCCGACTGGGTGTATTTCAACGTCTGATCCGTGAGGTTGTGGGCGTAGAAGTAGAGCTGCGTATTTTTGGTGACGCGATAGGCGGTGGTGAGGTCCAGCCTGAACCGCTGCTGCACATAGGTGTCCTGCGACTTGACGCTGCCGAGGAAATAGAGATCCTTCGACACGTAGTTTGCCGCAAGCCGGAATTCGTAGGGTCCCTTCTCGTAGAACACCGAAGCGTTGAAGTTCCACGTCGACGTCTGCGGCTGCTGGACCGTTTCGTTTTGCACCGGGCCGTTGCCGTAGGGGCCGCTTGCCCGCTGGATCAACGCGGAGGACTGGTTGTAGGTCACGTTTGAGTCGATGCCGAAGCCGTCCCATGGCGCCGGCAGGAACTGGAATTGCTGCGTATACTCACCCTCGAGCCCGTAGACGCGCGAGGAGCCCGAGTTCTCATAGGTGGTGATGGCCACGTTCTGGCCGATGATCGTCGGCGGCACGATCGGCCCGATCAACTGGTTTGGAAAGGCCGCACTGCCCGCCACAGCAGAGACCGTTTTCTGGAAGATGAACGTGTTCAGCTCCTTGTCGAAGCCGCCGAACGAGATCTTGCCGCCATTGGGCAGGTAATCCTCCCAGAACAAGTCGAACGCATCGGCGTATTCCGGGCTGAGATTGGGGTTGCCGACGTTGACGGTGGGCGAGCCGACATTGCTGTAGCTGGCACCGGGCGAAATCTGGTCGAAGCCTGGACGCCCGATGGCCGTGGAGTAGACGGCCCTCACGTCTATCGTCGGCGTGATGTCGTATTTCAGGTGCACGCTTGGAAAGTAGCTCGTGTAGGCGTGCTTGAACTCGACGAAGTTGGGCTGGCCCTGCGCCTGCTCGTATGTGCCGAACGTGGACTCGAGCCGCATGCCGGCCAGCCAGCTCCATCGGCCGAGCTTGCCGCTATATTGGAAGTAGCCGCCATAAATGTTCTCGCGGTCGAATTGCTCCTGCGTCGGATCGTAGGGCGCCGGCACCAGACCTGGAAACCCGTTCACCGCGGCGTTGTTGATCGAAGGCCCGATATTGTAGGCGCCGTTGTAGAAAACCAGGTCGGATCCGCTCGTGTAGTTGGCAAGCGTGCCTGGCAGGTTGACCGTCGTGCCGCCGGTGGTCTGCAGGATGCGGTCGCGCAGACGGGTAATCGCGCCCACTTTCACGTCGTCGTCCGGCGTCAGCACCTGCAAGGGCACTTCCAGGTTGACCGCACCGCTCCATTCCTGATCGCGGGAGCTGCTGGGGCTGTTGTTGTTCTGGCCGGATGTGTAGTCGTTCTGGTTGAGCAGATTGGCGCCGTCCAGAGTCTGATAGGCGAAGTGCGAGGGCTGCTGGACGTATTTGTAGATCAGCGGCACCGTCTGCTGTCCGGTCGCCGGGTCGGTGAAGGTGAAGCTCGAGCCGTATGCGGTCGGGAACTTGTCGGAGCCGACCGAGTAGGCGCCGTGGTAATCGAGCTTGAACCGGTCGTCGATCACGTTCTTGCCACCGAACTCGAGGATCTCGTTGCGCAGCTCCTCCTCGGTATCGGTGTTCGTGCGCTGCACCACGGCGGCGGGCGCCAGGAAGGTGCGGCCGCTCGGGTCGCCGGCGTAGATCACGCCGTTGCCGCCATTCGCCGGGATGCCGGAATCGAGTCCGCTGAACGCCAGGTAGTTCTTGTTAGCATGCTCGTTATAGCCGGCTTCGGAAAATCGGATGAAGAAGTGGTTGTCCGGGTTGGGATCGACGTCGAACTCGCTACCGAAATTCTGCCGCCGCCGGTTGTAGGTGTAGTTCCGCAGCGTAATGCTGTTGAACAGATCGACGGGGGTGCCCGGCGTGTTGGAATAGCCGGGTTCGTTGTCGTCGACGCCGCGGTAGTCGTTATGCTGCTGGAAAGTCAGCAGAAAGCTGAACGGCTTCGGATTGGAGAAGAACCCATGGCCCTGCACCGGCTGGTCCCAGGGCATCGTGCCAGAGGCAAGCCCGAAACTGCCGCCCACCGTGCCGCCGAGCTCGGAAATCTCGGTGTTGCGCAGCGTTTCCAGCCCCAGCCCGGCCGTGCCGCTGACAAACAGATGCCCGTCGGAGGGCGGCTTGCGCGGCAGCAGGTTGACGAGGCCGCCCAGACCCTCCGGATCGTCCTCGGGCCGCAGGGTCTCGACGACCTCGATCCCGCCGACGAGCGCGGAAGGGAGCACGTCATAGGCGACCGCGCGGCCGCCGCCCGTGGGCGAGCCCAAATTCGACGGCAATATACGCACGCCGTCGAAATCCGTCGCGTTCAGGTCCGCGTCCAACCCGCGTATATCGATGAAGCGGCCTTCGCCGGTATCGGTTTCCAGCGAGATGCCCGGCAAGCGGGAGAGCGCCTGCGCCACGTTCACGTCCGGGTATTTCTGGATTTCGCTTTGCGGCTGCACGATGATCTTGTTGACCGCCGCGTGTTCGGCCGCCTTCGCCTGAGCGCGCGTGCCGGTGCCGCTTGGCTTGACGGAGTTGACCGTGGTGCCGGCATTGCCGCCGCCCGCGGTGACGCGTCCGATATCGGTTGGCGTGGACTGGTCCGCCGGCGCGGGTGAGCCGGCTTGCGCGATCCGCACGGACGATGGCGATGCCGTGCCCGGCGGGGGCCGGGTCACCGAACGCGGGCGCCATAAGCAGCAGCAATGACGCCGCGGTGCCACAGCTCAGTGGGCCGACATTGCCATACAAACCGCGCATCAGACGCCCTCCTTTGCGAGCGCCTCGCCTTTACGGAAAAACTGTTACAGGTCATGGCCAAATCGATGACAATTCCGCGTCTGTGGCCCTTGCGCCACGGGGTGTAAGCGGGCAAGTCAGCGGCGCGTCGGTGCCTCTTGCAAACTAACTCGACATATGTCGATCATCGCCGATGCGTCTGCGCACACCGTCCGTCCAGACACGCGCTGTCCTGACTGCTTTTCTCCGCGACCCGCTCGACTGGCGGCATGGCTACGATCTTGCGAAGATTGCGGGCCTTGGCTCCGGCACGCTGTATCCGCTGCTCATCCGTCTGCACGGGCGTGGTCTGCTGGAGGCGAAATGGACCGAGCCTGACCGGCCCGGCACGCCGCCGCGGCATGCCTATCGGCTCACTGCCGAGGGGCTTGCCTACGCGCGTGACCTGCTGGCCCAGCCGGAGGCCACGGAGCAGCCTGGCCCGGAGGCGCTGGCGTGACCGGCCCTTTCCACGGCTGCGCGGCACGCTGGCTGCTGCGCGCGGCAGCGGCCCGTATGCGCGGGCGGAAGGCGGACTGGGCGGCGGCCATGGTGGCGGAGGCGGAGTCGTGCCGCAGCGGCACCGAACGACTTCGTTGGGCATGGGGCTGCTGGGTCGCGAGCCTGCGCGCCTCGGGAGTATTTGAATCGGCGTGCTACGGCGCGGCGCTTGGGGCAGGGCTTCTGCTGATGGCCGCCTATGAGTGGCGGGCCGACGAGAGCCCGGCGACGCTGGCCGTGCTCTGCCTGATCTCGATGCTGCTCGGCCTTCTGAGCCCCAGGCGCGCGGCGCTGTCAGGCGCCCTGACCGGCCTCGTCGTCGCCGGCGTGCTCGGTTTCGAAGCCCTGAGCGGCCTACGCCCGAGCTACGAGGCCCAAGCGCAGACGCTCATGCGCAGCCTGCCATGGACGGTGCTGCTCGTCCCCGGGTTGGTGTCGGCCGCGATCGGCGCGCGGCTGGCCAGGTTTCTTCTTCCCGCGTTCCGGCCGCAGTGATGGCGGGCGGCCGCGACCCTGGCGGCCGCGCGCTGTTGAGCAAGGCGCCGCAGGCCACGCTGATGTTCTGGCTGGTAAAAATCGCCGCGACCACGGTGGGGGAAACCGGCGGGGACGCGGTATCGATGACGCTGAAATTCGGCTATCTCGTGGCCTCGGCGCTCTTCCTTGCCGTCTTTGTCGTGGCACTCATGGCGCAATTGCGCGTACGGCGCTACCGGCCACTTGTCTATTGGGCGACCGTGATCGCAACCACGACGGCCGGCACGGCATTCTCCGACTTTCTCGATAGAACCTTGCAGTTCGGCTATGTGTGGAGTTCGGCGTTTCTGCTGTCGATGGTGGTGGCCGTCCTGCTCGCCTGGCGCCTCACCTCCGGCAGGATCGCGGCGGACCAGATTTCCGGCGGCCGGGACGAGCTGTTCTACTGGGTGACGATTTTGGTCTCCAACACGCTTGGCACGGCGCTCGGCGACTTCACGGCGGACCGCACGGGACTTGGGCTTGGTTTCGCGAAAGGCGCCCTGCTGTTCGGCGCGCTCATCGCGCTCATCGCCGTGCTCCACCTCCTGCGCGCGCTGCCGAGAACGGTGCTGTTCTGGACCGCTTACGTGTTGACGCGCCCGCTCGGCGCGACTTTGGGTGATACGCTCACCAAGCCGCATGCGGCCGGCGGTCTGGCGCTCGGCCGGTTCCAGGCATCATTCGTCATCCTGGCGACCATTGTTGTGCTGATCGCCGCCACACCCAGCCTCAGGGCGGCACCTGCGGCGGTCAGTGACTGACCAAAAAACCGCAGCGCGCGCCGTGCCGCGACATGGCGGCGGTGAAGCTCTTTCATGGACGGCGCCTGCAAAGACGCGCATCCGGAGCGCCATGCTCGTGCCGGCCTGGCACGCCGTCTTGGCAGGTTTGTGTCTGATGGCCGGAATTTGACATCGGCGCGATCGGAACGACAGGGTGAGCAGCATGACGCTTGATCGGCGCGAGTTTCTGAAGTTCGGCGGCATGTCGCTGGTGGCGGCCGGCACGGCGCAAGTTCCGGCGGCATTCGGGCAGGCACCGGCCAAGGCGGACTACACGATCACAGTGGCCAACGGGCTCGCTGAGCTCGGTCCCGGCCAGATCATCTCCACGACCCTCTACAACGGACGATTTCCGGGGCCGCTTCTACGCTTTCGGGAAGGCCAGCCCGTCACCGTGGACATCGTCAACATGACCGATCATCCGGAAGTGCTGCACTGGCATGGGCAAAAGATTCCCGTCGATGTTGACGGCGCGGAGGAGGAAGGGTCGCGCGCCATCACGCCCGGCACCGTCTATCGGGAAACGTTCACGCCCGGTCCGAGCGGTTTCCGTTTCTACCACACGCATGTGCGTGCCGGCGCGGATCTGAGCCGCGGCCAGTATTCGGGCCTGGTCGGCCCGGTCTACATCGAGCCCAGGCATAATCCCGGCGCCTACGATCGGGAAATCTTCCTCGTGCTCAAGGAGTTTGGCCCGACGCTCAGCCGGGGCGGGGACATGGCGATGGATTTCCTGGCGGGGCGCGCTCTGCACGATCTGAAGAACAGGGGCGAGGCGGCGATGAACGCCTCGCTCAAATCCGGTGCAGCCCACGGCTACGAAGTCGGCTACCAGTTCTTCACCATCAACGGGCGCATGCTCGGCCATGGCGAGCCGATCCGGGTCAAGCACGGCCAGCGCGTGCTGTTTCACATCCTGAACGGCAGCGCGGGCGAGATTCGCAGCCTGGCCATGGCCGGCCACTGCTTCCGGGTGGTTGCGATGGACGGCAACAAGGTGCCGTCCCCGATGGACGTGCCGGTGTTGTGGATCGGCACGGCCGAGCGCATCTCCGCCGTTGTCGAGATGAACCATCCCGGCGTGTTCGTCCTCGGCGACGTGTCCGACGACGATCGTGGGCACGGCATGGGGATCGTGGTCGAGTATGCCGGAGCGCGCGGCGACCCGGTGTGGCAAAAGACGTCCGCCACCCATTGGGATTACGCGGCGTTCGGCCGTTCGGCACCAGCGGCCGAGCCCGATCACGTGTTCGACATGGTTTTCGCCAAGCAGAACGCCGCCGATAGCGGCTTCAACCGCTGGACGATCAACGGTGTCGCATACCCGGACACCATGCAGCGAGTGGCGCCGATACTCCACCTGGCCGAAGGCCGCCGCTACCGGTTGCGCATGCGCAACGAGAGCGATGACATCCACCCGATCCACCTCCACCGCCACAGTTTCGAGCTGACGCGCATTGGAAGCAGGCAAACAAGCGGCCTGATCAAGGACGTCGTCATGCTCGGCGGCTACCAGGAAGCCGAAATCGACTTCGTCGCCGACAATCCAGGCATGACGCTGTTCCACTGCCACCAGCAATTGCACATGGACTATGGGTTCATGGCGCTTTTCGATTACGAAAAGGCCACTTGAGCTGCCAGAGGAACGAGCGCGTGCAGCCCTCCCATAATCCGGCGCGCACGATCTCAACGTGGAATGGCCGGATCGCCCGCAGATGCTCTGCTCCAAAATCTTGCCTGTGAATGCATTTGCATCCGAGTCGCCGCACGCCAAATCCGGCGTTTGGCCCGGGAGCAAGTCGTGTTTGTGATACAGAACAGCTTTTGCCGAGGAGAAGGCGTTGGTGCCAACCACCCTGACGCGAGAGAACCTGGATCCCGTATCGCTGGTGCGTGGCCGGCCCATGGCGGGGCGCAATGGCGAGGGCGCCACCGGGCCGCTGGCGACTTACGTCAACGACCGGCTCTATGTGACATCATCCTTCCTGAGCGTCGCCATCAGCAAGGTGCTCGGCTCGGCCCTCGGGGGTAGGACCACCACACGGCCGGACCTGGTGACGGCGGCGCTTCCCTTTTCGGTGACCTTCGGCCCGGTGCGTGCCCGCAGCGGCCAGACGGTGATCGACCGGCTGTTCCTCCCCCTGGGCTACGACATCACAACCAAGGCGCTCGTCGTGGACGGGGCGCGGCACCGCTGGATGGTGACCCTATCAGGAGTGGTGCGCCTGCAAGATCTGCACGATACGCATGGCGCGCCGACCCAGATGGCAGTGTTCCGATGCGCCTGACCATCCCTGACTTTTCGCTGGTGCTGATGATGGGCGCGTCAGGCTCCGGAAAATCCACGTTCGCGGCAAAGCATTTTTGCCAACCGAGATCCTCTTGTCGGACCGCTGCCGCGGCTTCGTGGCCGACGACGAAGGCGACCAGTCAGCTACCTCCGACGCCTTCGACGTGCTCTGCTACATTGCCGCCAAATGGCTCGCCGCCCGGCGGTTGACGGTGCTGGATGCCACCAACCTGCGCGCCGAGGACCGGAAGCACGCTGTTGAGCTTGCGCGGAAATATCATGCGCTGCCGGTCATCTTCGCGTTCAACATCCCGGAGGCGGTCTGCACCGAACGCAACCGGTCACGGCCCGACCGCGACTTCGGCGCCCATGTGGTGCGCAACCATCTCCAGCTTCTACGCCGCTCCCTGCGTGGTCTACAGCGCGAGGGTTTCCGCAGCGTCCACGTGCTGAATTCGCCCGAGGCAATGGCCACCGCGGACATCGTTCACGAGCACTGTTCACCAACAGTCGCGGCGATGCCGGCCCGTTCGACATCATTACCCGGCGCGGTCTGAGAAAATCTGATTATCGCGTTAGCTTTCCGGAAGCGCCGAAGATGATCGGGACACATTGCCGAGGCAGCTTGCGGCAGAATTAGGAAGGCGATTCGTGCTCATGACTTTCTCTCACGACATCGCGCAATCCGAGCCGGGACAGTTTCTTGATCAGTCCCATGCGTGACAGTCCGAGCCGACGCGCAGCCTCGGACTGGTTGCCCCGGGTGGCCGCCATCGTCTCCCTCAACATGCGGGTCTCAAGTTCGGCGATGGCCGCGTCCAGCATTCCTGCCGCTCCCGTGTCCGGCGTGCCGGCGCTCTCGCCTTCTCCGGAAGCAAAGCGCAGCAGGTCGGAATCGACGGAAGCAGCATTGGGCAGTGCCAGTGCCCCCGCGGTTTCCATCAACGAGCGCAATTCCCGCACGTTTCCCGGCCAAGCCCGCGCTGCGAGATAAGCGAGCGCGTCGCCCGTCAGCCGCGCGCCCGGGAGCGCGCGCCGCAGGAAATGCGCGGCGAGCAGTGTCACATCCTCGGGCCGTTCGGCGAGCGCGGGCGTGCGTAACACCATGCCGCGCAGGCGATAATAGAAATCTTCCCGGAACGTGCCGGCAGCGACCATGCTGTCCAGGTCGCGGTGGGTGGCAGCCACGATGCGCACCTCGGCACGCTTCTGAACCCGGCCGCCCACCGGCACGAATGTGCCCTCCTGCAGGAAGCGCAGCAGTTTCACCTGCATCGGCGGCGGCATCTCGCCAACCTCATCCAGGAACAACGTGCCGTGGTGCGCTGTCTCGACAAGGCCGGGCTGGTCCCGGTGCGCGCCGGTAAAGCTCCCCTTCAGATGACCGAACAGCTCGCTCTCCAGCAGTTCCGCGGGCAAAGCGCCGCAATGGACGGGCACGAATGGACCGGCGTGGCGCGGGCTGCACGCATGAAGCGCACGGGCCACGAGCTCCTTGCCGGTCCCTGTCGGCCCCAGCACCAGCACCGGAATATTCGCGGGTCCCAGGCGGCGCACCATGTCGCGCAGCCGGGCGACCGCCGTGGAGCGCCCGAACAGCCCAAGGTCCTCGCTGCCCTCACGCTGCCGTAACGCGCGCAGTTCTGCCTCCAGCGCCGCCTTGCGCAAGGCGCGCGCGACAACAAACCCAAGCAACTCCGGGTCCGCCGGCTTGGCTAGGAAATCCCAGGCTCCGAGCTCGGCCGCACGCAGCGCCAGAGCGTGGTCGGCGTGGCCAGTCAGCACGATGACCTGGGCTGGGGCGAACCGCGGAATCAGCTCCAACCCGTCTCCCGGCAGAAACCGTGGAGGCATGGCCAAGTCGAGAAGAACCAGGTCCGGCGGGTCGTCCGCCGCCACGCCCAGGGCTGCCTGCGCATCGCCGGCGGTGCTGACGCGGTGGCCGGCCGCACGCAGGAAGGCGCTGCCCAGACGCAGGAACGCCGCCTCGTCATCGACGAGCAGCACGTGGCCCTGGCCAGTCATACACTGCCCCGCGGAAAGCTCAGCGTCAGGCAGGTGGTCCACCCGGCGCGGTCGGTAACTGCTGCCGAGCCGCCATGGGCTGCCATGATGCGCGCGACGATGGCCAAGCCAAGTCCCGTCCCGCCTGGGCTGCGTGATGCAAAAGGCTCGAATACGCGCTGGCGCAGATCGGTGGGGATGCCCGCGCCGTCGTCGAGGACGTGAAGGCGAATGGCGTCGGGACAGGCATCCGCCTCGATGGCGACGCGCAGGCTGGCTGCGTGCGCATTCTGCAACAGATTGGTGAGCACCTGTTCCAGGCGGCCCTCATCGGCCGCGACGACCAACGGTCCTTCAAGGCCGCGTCCAATCTCGGTTCCGGGAAAGCGCGCGGCGACGGAGCGGGCCGCGCGGGCCAGGTCGAGCGGGACACACTCGATCTGCCAGGGTTTGGCATAGTCGAGCAGGTCGCGCGAAAGATGGGCGATCCGGTCCACCTGCGTGCGGATCTCCTGTCGGATCTCGGGGTCCGCTCCAGCCGCCGCCATGCCGATGATGTTCAGCGGGTTGCGAACGTCGTGTGCCACGGCGGCCGCGAGTTGACCGAGTTCAGCCAGCCGCGCCTGCGTCTGGCGTGCCCGCTCGCGCTCGGCCAATTGGCCGGCGCGCTCGAGACGGCCAGCCGCCTCTGCAAGCACACTGCCGAACAGCTCGGCGACCCGAAGCGGACCTGGCGGCGCTGCCTCCCAGCCGATCAGATCGGTGCGCCAGCCATCATTCGTGCGGCAGCATGCCAGGCCGGGTTTTTGCGGCGCACCCGCCCCCACGACGACGTCAACCGCCAGCCGAAGACGGGACGACAGCAACGCGCTGGCGCATTGCGCCAACCCATCCGGTGACACCGCGCTGTCCAGCGCGCGCCGCCAGAGACTGAAATCCTCCGGTGAAACCGTGCCGCCCGGATAGACCAGCCGTTCCGCAAGCCGCCGCGCGGGCCCTGCGAGTGTCAGGCAGCACAGCACCACGAGCACGCCGCTCGCCGCGCGCCCTGCCGGCCCTGGCAGCGGCAGCAAAGGCACCGTGGCCACGACCAACAGCGCGTAGCCGGTGAGCAGCGTCCAGGCGACTGCGCGGCGTGCCCAGGCGTTCGCGACGAGCACGCGATAGCGGAGGATGCCGTAGACCAGGATCAGCGGATAAGCCGGCAATAGAAGCAGCGGCCAGGGATAGGCGGGCAGCCGCAAGGCCGCGAAGCCGTAGCCGGACATGCACAGCAGCCCCCAACCGCTTGATCCGGTCACGGCTGCAATCTGCCTTCGCTCCAACCCTCGCCGGTGGAAAAACGCATGCAGCAGCACGGCTTGCCCGGACCCCGCCAGCAACGCCCAGACCGCGCTGGTGATCCAGCCCGCCTCGTTCGGGACCGCCATCAGCGCTACGCCGGCGTAGGGTCGGAATCTCCCGGCGGGAAGTGCCACTGAGAGGAGCATGGCCGCAAGACCGATCCCGTAAGCCAAGCCGAGCAGCGGCCTGGAGGACTGCGCGCCGGAAAACACCAGGGCGAAATGCAAGAACACGGCCGATGTCAGCGCTGCCGTTGCGAGCAGCATCAAGGCCGGCCGCTCAAACTCCGGACCAAGCCAGGTCGGCAGCTCGTTGCCAACGATCCAGACCGCCACACCGCAGAGGAACGTCATTAGGAGACGCGCTCCAGTCACGGAGTCGGCCCAGGCCAGCAGGAGCGCTGCCAGAGCAAGGCTTTCCATGAGGGCTGCGGCAAGGGCGACGTGGATGGCCATCGGGGAGTACGGGCTCACCTAAAATCAGTGCGGAAGCGATCCAGCCACTATCCTGCCGCCACGCGGCGGTGCCTGTAAACAACGTTGACAGGCCGGCCCTCCTGATTGTCTGCGACGTTGACATGGCGCTCGAAGTCTCCAATGTCCATCAATGACTTAGCTGGCCTCAGCGCGTGGCACGAAGCCTGCAACAGGGATGGTGTTCAAACAGAGGAGCACCAAACATGTATCCGATTTCCCACGATCCCGTCCTGGCCGTTGACTGGATGCAGCTGATCCTTGCAGCCATACTCACCCTCAGCCTGACGAGCATTGTCGCGTTCGTTATCAGAAAGCCGCTATTCGGCGTGCTGCAGCTGGTCTGTGGCACCGATATCGGCGCCCGTTTCTGGACCACCTTCGCCGCTGTGCTGCTGGTGATGGGGCCGCTCTTCCTGGTGTTCACCGCCGCGGGCGGCGCCACCAACATGGCGGATTTCGTTCGCCGGGCGGTCTATCTCGTCTCCTTCGGGGTGATCGGCGCCTTCCTGGTCATGGGCGCCGCCGTGATGCTCAGCGCGCCCAGCCGCGCCATGGCCCAGCACCGCGCCGGCATCATCAGCCGGGAAGGCTATGCGCGTCCGACCGACGCCGCGGCGGAGTAGGCGCCATGCGTGGGAGAACGATCCTCCTCGCCAGCGAGGCGACCCTTGTGGCCGCCATGCTGGAGCGCATGGGGTGGGTGGATTGGCTCGCGGCGATCCATACCACGCTGTGCATCGGCTTGGTCCTGGGCGTTGCCCTCGTCTTCCTCCTGTTGGGCGCGGGACTCTTCATCGGACTGCCGGTGCTCATCCTGATCGGCATCGGCAAAGCGCTTGTCTGGTTGTTCCAGCCGGCGACCTTCCGAGACGCCGCGTGATGCGTATCCTGGTGCTTGGCGCAAGCGGCTTCATTGGCCGTCGGGTGGTGGCGGCGTTGCTGGCAAACGGCCACGTTGTCGTGCCCGCCGGTCGGCAGTTGGCCGTGCTGAAACGCCTGTTTCCAGCATGCGAGGTTGTTCAAGCCGACCTCAGGTTGGCGGCGGGGCGTTGGGGTGTGCAGCCGCTGCATGTCGATGACGCCGTGCGCGCCATCGTCCAACTCCTGCTGGCCGAGACCATGCTCGCAAGTCTCAATCTGGTCGGCCCGGACCCCATGACGACGGACGAGCTGACCGCAATCTTGCGCAGTTGGCTGGGGTTGCCGGCTCGACCGTGGGCGACGCTTAGGCTGCCGCTGCTGCGGGCTGCAGCCTGGGTCGGCGACCACCTGCCCGGGTCCATGCTGACCCAGGACAGCCTGGCGATGCTCCGGGCCGGCAACACGGCAAGTGCGGAACCGATGCTTGCGAAACTCGGCTGGCTTGCCCGGCCCCTCTATGCCGTACTCGTTGCGGAGCCGTCGACCAAAGGCGACCTGTGGCTCGCACGCCTGACGCCCGTGCGGCCCGTTCTGGTCGGCACGCTCTGCCTGGTGTGTGTTACCACCGGTGTCGCGTCGGCGCTGTTGCCCGCCGCAACCGATAATTCGCTGCTTGCAGGTCTTGGACTGACGGGATGGCCGGCGCGGGGCGTTACCTTGGCAGGCGCCGCCCTCGATGTTGTGCTTGGCTTGACGCTTCTCTTTTCCAAGCTTCGTGTGCTTGGCGCGATCGCGCAACTTGGGGTTATGGCCATCTACACCGTGCTGGCGACTATAGTCCTGGCGAAACTTTGGGCAGACCCGTTCGGGCCACTGTTGAAGAACCTCACAGTGGGGGCCGCGACCTTGGCCCTTTTAGCGATGGAGGGCTAAGGCCGCGCCTACGAATTGCTGCTATATGTCCATGTGATCAGTTCCACGCTGTTGTTTGGAACCGGCCTGGGCACAGCCTTCCACGGCTGGATGGCGCATCGTTCCCGCAGCGTGGAGGCGATCGTAGTGATCGGCCGCAACGTCGTTCTTGCGGACTGGCTGTTCACTACGCCAGCCGTCGTGGTACAGCCGGTAACAGGCGTTTGGATGGCCCATCGCGCGGGCTTTCCAATGACCAGCGGCTGGCTCGCGGTGGCGATCGTGCTCTACATGCTCATTGGCGCATGCTGGCTACCCGTCGTATGGCTGCAGATCAGAATGCATCGTCTGGCCAAACGCGCCTGCGTATCTGGCGAATTGCTGCCGCCCGCGTATTTCACCTGCGCGCGCGTGGTTCGCTTTGGGATGGCCAGCTTTCCTCGGTGTGCTTGGAATCTTCTACCTTATGTTGGTCAAGCCGAGCCTGTGATGGCGAGCAAAAGGTTGCTTATCGAGATCACGGCAATTTCGGTGATGCTATGGTAGTTCCAGATGCTGATTAGCCGGATGTCTAATACCAGCGGTCGAAAGTCCTGACTCGTAGGGGATTCCCACGTGCGCGTGGATGTGAGTCGATGTGATCTGCATCGATTCGCGGAGTGTGGTGTGGTTGCTATTGCGGTTACCCGGACGGACCTCAGCCTGTCAGATTTGCGCGCGGCGGCCAAGCGCGCGGTGGACACCAAGCAGGCGCGACGTAGTCTTGCCATCGCGATGGTGTTGGATGGCTATAGCCGCGAGGACGCGGCGCGGGCCTGCGGCATGGATCGCCAGACGCTGCGTGACTGGGTGCATCGCTACAACGAGGCGGGGCTCGCTGGGCTTGGCGATCGTCCACGCAGCGGCCGGCCCGCCTGCCTGACCGCGGCTGAACGTGCCGAAGTGGCGGGCTGGGTGGAGCAGGGCGCGGACCTGGCAAAGGATGGCGTTGTGCGCTTCCAGCGGGTCGATTTGCGCGACCGGATTGCCGCGAACTTTGCCGTCTATTTGCACGAACGCAGCGTGGGTAAGCTGCTTGGCGAACTCGGCTACCGTCGCCTGTCGGTGCGGCCTTTGCACCCGCAAACCGATTTGGCGGCACAGGAGGCTTTTAAAAAAACTGGGCACCTCTATTAACTACCCGACTCGGCCGGTCGTCTGATTCAGTA